>CAYIAD010000019.1:0-11489 GCA_964361295.1 Candidatus Woesearchaeota archaeon | reverse complement strand
TTGTTCTCTTCCGATCTATATAAAGATACCTTTTCCAAAAATAGAAATTCATAAAAAGATAGTTTCAGAATCAGAAGAAATCCAAAAGAAAAAAATAAAAAATGAAATAAAAATAAAAGAATTATCAAAAAAAGTATCTAATATAATTAATGGTCTTAAATGGAATAATGACATGAAAATAGGTGATTTATGCGTAACTTCTTCTGGCGGAACTCCATTAACATCAAAAAGAGATTATTATGAAAATGGGGTTATCCCTTGGCTAACAAGTGGAGAAGTAAAAAATGGACTAATAAAAAATACAAGACAAAAAATAACTGATTTGGGTTTAAAAAATTCTTCTGCAAAGATTTTTCCTAAGAAAACAGTTTTGGTAGCAATGTATGGGGCTACTGCCGGTCAAGTAGGAATTTTAGATATTGAATCCTCAACTAATCAAGCAATTTGTGGAATTATTCCCAATGATAAGATAGATTCAAAATATCTTTATTATTATTTATTACAACAAACAAATAATCTTTTAGATATTAGAACAGGTGTAGCCAGACCAAATCTTTCTCAAGATAAGATACAAAATTTTAAAATTCCTTTGCCTTCTATTAAATTACAAAAAGAGATAGTTTCAGATATAGAAAAAATAGAAACGGAAATCAATAAGGTTAAAGAAGAAAATAAAAATCTTGAATTAGAAAAAGATGAGATAATTAAAAAATATCTTCTTTAAAATGACGACATATAAATTATCCCCCTCATCCTTAAATCTAATGCACGAATGCCCTCGCTTATCAGCATCAAGTGGAAAATTATCATAGACACGGACATAATAAGAAAGGAGTACAAATTTATCAGAAATTTTTAAAAGAAACAGATAAGATAATTAATATTTCTGTTTAATAAGTCAATCCAAATCAGGACTTTTTAAACAAAGCCAAAAATGGAGAAAGATTTAAAAAGATACAATCAATTTTTTAATAATGATAAGTTGTGAAGAACTTTTTGAAGTTTTTAAAAAGAATGATTTAAACTTTTTTACTGGAGTTCCAGATTCTACCTTTAAAGAATGGATGAGTTTTTTAGCAGACGAGCATAAAAAAGGGTTAACAAATATTATTGCTTGCAATGAGTGTGAAGCAACTGCAATAGCATCAGGGTATCATCTAGCAACAAGAAAAATTGGGGTGGTTTATATGCAAAACTCGGGGTTGGGAAAATGTGTTAATCCACTTACTTCTTTATGCGATAAGGAAGTTTACTCTATTCCTGTGTTGTTAATGATTGGTTGGAGGGGCGAGCCAGGAAAGAATGATGAACCTCAACATAAAAAAATGGGAAGAATCACTATCCCTTTGTTAGAAGTATTAGAAATTCCTTATCGGATTGTTCCAGAGAATTTAGCTGACGCAGAAAAAACAATAAATGAAATGAAGAAGCTGGCAGAAGAAAAACAAATGCCTACTGCAATTATAATTAAAAGCAAAGTTTTAGAAGAATATAACTCTAAAACTAAAATCCAACCAAATTATGAAATGTCAAGGGAAGATGCAATAAAAATAATTGTTGAGGAGATAGAAGAAGGAGCAATTATTTCTACTACTGGAAAATGTTCTAGAGAACTTTATGAATATAGAAAATTGAGAGGGGAAAAAGGGAAAGATTTTTTAACTGTGGGAAGTATGGGTTGCAGTGCATCAATTGCTTTTGGAGCAGCAATTTCACAACCAGGGAAAAAGTTTTATATCTTCGACGGAGATGGAGCAATTTTAATGCAAATGGGAACATTGTCTACAATCGGAGCTTACAAACCAAGAAATATTAATCATATTATATTTGATAATTCCTCTTATGATTCTACTGGAGGACAACCCACAAATTCTTCGAAAGTTAGTTTTGGAGAAATTGCGTTGGCGTGTGGGTATCAGAATGCTTATGAAGTGAAAAATAAAGATGAACTAATTAAAAAAATTGGGGAATGCTACGAAGGACCAAATATGATTATAGTCAAAGTAAAAGAAGGTTCTAGAAAAGATTTAGGAAGACCAGAATCAACTCCGATTGAAAATAAGAAAGAATTTATGGAATTTTTAGAAAAATGAAGGCTATTTTTTTAGCAGCAGGAATGGGAAATAGATTTGGAAAATCAAATCTTCCTAAACCTTTATTAAAAGTAGGTGGGAAAACAATAATTGAGCATTCTTTAGATAGCGTTATTAAAGAAGGCGGAGTTGAAGACATTGCAATTGTGACTGGACACCTTGGAGAAAAAATTAAGAAAACTCTTGGACCAAAATATTTAGGAGTCCCATTAACTTATATTGAGAATACACAATACCAAACAACAGATTCTATGCACTCGCTTTATTTAGCAAGAAATTTTTGTGATAGAGATGTAATTATTTTAGAATCAGACCTTGTTTATGACTCAGGTTTATCAAAAATTATAACAGAATCCCCTTATCCAAATGCATTGGTAGTTTCAAATTTAACAAATAGTGGAGATGAAGTTTTGGTATCTTCAGTTAATGGAAATAGTATTAGAGATATTGGAAAGAATATAAAAAGGGAGAATATCGTCGGAGAATTTATTGGAATTTCTAGATTATCTAAACCTTTTCTAGACAAACTTTTTCCTTTTTTTGAGAAATACTATATTGGGAAAAAAGTATATTGCGAGAATGTTTTTTATGAGTCAGTAAAACAAACAAAAGAATTTTTAAAGTTAATTCATGTTCCAAATCTTATCTGGACAGAAATTGATACAAAATCAGATTTAAAGAAAGCAAGAAAAATATTTAATAAATTAAGTAAGAAGTAAATGGAAAAAATTAAAAAAATTATGTTAATAAGTCCTTCAAATGTAATTCCAGCAGATAGTGCTAGAAGATTAACTACACCTATTGGATTAATGTATATTGGGGGAATATTAAAAAGAAACAATTATCAAGTACAGATTGTTGACTCTCCTTGTGAAGGATATAACAATACACAAAGAGAAGGCAATTATGTAAGATACGGATTATCAGATAGTCAATTAGTAGAAAAAATATCTCAATTTGAACCAGATTTAGTTGGAGTTACTTCTATGTTTTCAGCACATCAACAGAATGCATTAAATTGTTGTGACTTAATTAAAAAATTTGATAGAGACATCCAAGTTGTTTTTGGGGGGGTTCATCCTACTCTTTGTCCAACAGAAGCAATCCAAAACGATTCAGTAGATTATGTTTTAATCGGTGAAGGAGAGTATAGAATGCTTGAACTTGTTAGAAATTTAAATCAAGGAAAAAGAGATTTTAGTTTTGATGGGATAGCATACAAAAAAAATGGAGAAATTTTTGTTAATCCTAGAACAACAAGAATAGAAAATCTTGATGATTTGGGAATACTTTCAAGAGATTTAATTGATATGGAAGAGTATATAAAAATCGGAGTACCATTTGCTCCTTTTGCTAGAAAAAAAAGAGTTGAGCAAGTTATGACTACCAGAGGATGTCCTGGAGAGTGTAGTTTTTGTTCATCCGTAGAATTATGGGGTAGAAAATTTAGGATGCGTTCAGTAGATAGTGTAGTTCAAGAAATAGATGAGTTAGTCCAAAAATATGGAATAGAAGAGATTCAATTCTCCGATGACAATCTTACTGCAAATAAAAAAAGAGCTATGGAACTTTTTAAGAGAATGGAGCCTTATAAATTATCTTGGTGCACTCCAAATGGAGTAATGATTCGTACACTTGATAGAGAAATGATTGAAGCAATGGCTAAATCAGGAGCATATCAACTTTCTTTTGCAGTTGAAAGTGGTTCTCAGAGAGTTTTAAGAGATATAATAAATAAAAGAGTTCCTTCGAAAGAGCAAGTAAAGGGATTGATTGACATTTGCCATGATAACAAAATAAATGTTCATGGTATGCTTATTATTGGTTTTCCTGGAGAGACTAGACAAGAAATTCAAGAAACATTAGACTACCCCTTTCAAAGTGGATTAGATAGTGCTTCTTATTTTATTGCAAATCCTCTACCTGGAACGAGATTATATCGAGAATGTCAACAAAAAGGATATTTAAAAAAAGATTGCAAAATAGATTTTAAATCTGCAGAGATAATTATTCCTAGGGAATCTTCTGATTTTGTAATGTCTGGGGAAGAAATGGAAAAACTTGTAGATGAACAGACAAGAAAATTTAATAAGTTTGTAAAAACAAATAATCCTGAAAAATGGGATGAAAAATACAAACAATTCAAAGTAAAACATGAAGGGGAATTGGATATTACTGGTAGAGTTACTTAAATTATTCATAATTTTCTTAGTAAAATATAAACTTTTAGTTAGTGCGGCTCTGTCCGGAATTAAATAAATTTCAATTTTGAAAAAATAAAAAGATAAAACTTTTTGATGATTTTCATCATCAAAAGTAATGCTTCTTCGAAGATTATAATACAAAATGTGCCAGCCCATCTCACGTTTTTTCATATAACCTAATTTACTTCTAAGTCTCAAATTTTGTTTTCTCTTTAACGACGAGAAAACACTCTCAACAATTACTCTCCGTCGATAAATTGGTTTATTTGATTCAAAATTCCTAATCTTCCTTTCTCTTCTAAAATTATTATGCCTGCATTTTCCACCATAATTCTTCGGTGGAGAAATAAAATTATTTTGTTTTGTCTTCATTTATTCAATAAAATTATAATCGGGGTAGCCTTTATCAGCAAGAATTTTGTATTTTCTAAATTTTATTCTTTTTAATAATTTTTTAGCCACGAAACTATCGTGGCGATTTTTTAATAAAAAAGAGTAATCAATAATTTGCTTTTTTCCATAAACATCGACGATAATATCCAGTTTATGATAACTATTTTTTGTTTTAATTCCAAAATCATCTAATCTTTTTTTATAGTAAGAAGATTTAAAATTTGTCTCAATTCCAGAGCCATCAATAGCAGTTACATTCAAATCTTCTTCATCAACAGAAAAATTAATTAACTCTCTGATTAATTTAATATTAAACAAATTTAACCAATCATGAAAAGTGCTTTTCTTTGGAATTCTTTTTAATCCCAGCCATGAAACCCATTTGCTTTCTTTCATCCAAAATAGAAAATCTCTAATTGGTTTATTTTCCAGACGGAAAATAATAATTAATGAAATTCTTTGATAATTTGTGAAATCTTTATAACCAGTTTTGTTGAAGTGCAAAGGTAAATTAGTAGAATGGAAAAGTTTAATTAATTGTTCTTCTAACTTATTTTGAGGATGAGCAAGTATCATTTGTCTCATCCTTACTTTAATATTCTCGATAATAACTATTTTTCGGTTTTAAAAATCAAACTCCGGACAGAGCCCAGACAAAAAAGGGTTTTTAAGTATTGTTATAAAGTTAGTAAGTTGTAATAATTTACTAGAAATCCTTTTATAAGATAATAAATATTCTCTTAAGAGCATTCAAGCGAAGCAGAATGCGGTTAGTATTAAACAAGAATCTTCTGCTGGTTCATAGATTGACATTTTAACCTGAAAGATTAGAAAAAAATTCTGTAATTTGATCTTTGAATAAAAACAGAGAAACTAATGCTCCTAATAAAACCACCAAAAATATTGAAAGCATAATTATAAACCATTTTGATTGCAATAAACTTTGTTTTGGAGGTTGTTCATAAGATGAAATTTGCTGAGGAGAAACTGATTTTGAAGGAGAAGGAAAGTTTACAGAAGATTCTTGTTTTACTTGTGTTATCTTTGTTTCGTTTTGCGATGTGACTGTGTCCAATTTCAAAGCACTAACAGCGTCGGATATTTCATCTTCTGGATAACCTGCATTTCTAAAAGTGGAAACTGCCAATTCAAAGGATTCTCCTTTAGTTAAAGCATATTTAATTCCTTCTAAAATTTCATTATTGATTGGCATTTTATATTTTTAATGACTGACCATCCTGTAAAAGATGGCATTCTTTTCCTGCTCTATAACCCATCTCTCTGCAAAGTTCAATCATCGGAGTAAGCTGGGCAGTTGAACCATGGGAGGGAATAATGTTTTGCGGTTTTAATAAATTTATTAAATCTCTTAAATCTTCTCTTCCTCCGTGTCCAGAAACATGAACCTCGTCGAAAATCCTAACTCCGATTTTTTTTAATCTTTTATCCATTTGCTCTTTGTTTGCAATATTTATTGGAGCTGGAATTGTCTTTGATGCGAAAATAATGTTATCGCTATGTTTGAATTCGAATGGAAGTTGCCCTCGAGAAAGTCTGTCCATAATGCTTCCTGGCTCTCCTTGATGTCCTGTGCATACAACCAAATAATTTGCTCTATTTTTTTCAACTCTTTTTAAAATTGAAGCAACTTGCTTTTTGTAACTTCCTATTTTTATGCTATTCTGAAATGGGCATAATCCTACTTTTTTCGCAGAGCTTACATATTTGTTTAAACTTCTTCCAATGAAAAAAACATTTCTGTTTAATTTTTTAGAAAAGTCAACTATACTTTTTAATCTTGCAATATGTGACGAGAAAGTCGTGATGAACATCGCAGAATTTTCGTTTTTAATTGTAAGCATTACTTCTTCGAGAAGAGCTCTTGCAACTTTTTCACTTGGAGTTTTTCTTTCAGAGCCAGAATAAAGAGAATCAACAATTAGAACTTTTACTCCTTCTTTTGCTATTCGTTTTATAGTGTCGTAATTTGGCGGCAAACCCAAGACAGGAGTGTTATCGAGTTTGAAATCATTTGCATAAACTACAACGCCTTCTGGAGTGTGAATTGCAATCATAGTTGTTTGAAGAGTTGAATGAGTCATATTGATGAATTCTGCTAGGTAAGTTCTTTTTTTTCCTTTGATTTCAAAAGTTCCATTTGGATTTATAGTGCATATTCTATTTGGAATTGAATTTTTTTCATCGTCTAGAATTTTTCTTAAAACTTCTATTGTAAATGGAGTTCCTACAACAGGAGCTTTGTATCTGCTGGCAATATAAGGAACTGCGCCTACGTGATCAAGATGTGCGTGTCCAATTAAAATTGCGCGAATTTTTTCTCTTAATTTTAATTTATCTAAAAGCAAATCATCTGGAAGTGCGCCAATATGCCTTAATTTTTTTTCATTTGCAGATTTTTCTTCTTTTTCTTGTTCTTGAAGCTCGACGACAGCAGGCAGATAAAGTCCTGCATCCAAAATAATTGCATCATCTCCAAGTTCAATAACAGTCATGTTTTTTCCAACTTCGTTATATCCCCCGATTGTATGAATTTCCATTTTCTCTTTTTAATAAATTAAAAAGCTAAGTTTAAATATGTTTAGCCCCGAATTAAAATTCGTGCAACAAGAGGATAAACAGCATCACATTGCTCGCAGGTTCTTAGCATTGATGAAGCAAATTCAGAAATTTGCTGATTAGTTAAACTTTGAATATATATTCTCAGTCTGTTTTGAACATAAATTCTTTCTGATGATTTTTCTCCGCGAAGACTTGAACAATGATTGCATTTAGTATAAACATCGTCGAGAGATTCTAAAAAATTCACTCTTTCTCTATCCGACATCAGAATTAGATAAAAAACATAAATATAAACATTTATATTCTGATGAAGAGTAATTAAGAGTTATAAACTTGCCAAAAATAGTTCATTTCTTCTTCATTATACTCTTCGGTAATTTTGTTACTAAATCTATCCGCAAATTTATTAAAAAGATTTATATTTCTAAATTCCGATTCTCTGTTAAACCAATTATTTTTAGTAAGAAATTTATAAAGTTGCATAGAAGTTCTACCTAAATTCATCCATTTTAATAGTTCGTTCTCGTCAAAAGTATGCGATCTTGAGATTATCCTGGTTTCTTGATTATACTGCCAAGATCCTTCTTTCTGTGCCATTTGATGTAATACTGTTCCATCATATACTCTAAGAGGAAATACTTTCAGGGATGTTGGACGAGCAAATTCAATAGCAAATCTTAGAGAGTCTTCAAATCCCTCTCTTGTGTCTCCAGGTATTCCGACCATTAAATCCAGACTATATTTTATATTTCTTTTTGCTAGTTTCTCAAGTTTTTCTTTACCCGATGGGGAGTTTTTTCTAAAATAACTTAAATTTGAATTTGTTGTCTGTAAACCAAATTCCAGCCAACCAATTTTTGCCATTTCTAAAAGATCCATTACTTCTTCATCCAAATACTCTGGTCGATATTCTGCAGTAATAAAAGATCCGTCTAAATTTTTCAGCAACCTTAATACTTCTTTTGATCTCTCTTTGCTTCCTCCAAGAATAGGATCGGTAATATAAATCGCCTTGAATCCTTTGCTTTTAAGATACTCTGATTCCAGGATAACTTTTGCCATAGGAAATTCTCGAAACTGGCTTTTTTGACCGGGATGTGCACAGAAAATACAATTAAAAACACATCCTCTTACTGTTTCCCAATAAACATGGTCTGTTTGAAATTGAATCGGAAATACTGAGGGAATTGAATCCAAATCTGTAGATACAACACCGTTATCTGTTCTTTGTTTAGATGAAACACCCGGTATTTTATCTCCTTCTTTTAAAATATACTTTTTATCTAATTCTAATATTTGATAAAAAGCCTCTTCACCATCTCCTCTAACAAATAAGTCCCCTCTAGAATGTCTTATTCTACTATCCTTTGAAGAATATGTTACGGATGGTCCTCCGATAACTATAATTATCTCATCCCCTTGTTGTTCTTTTATTTTTCTTGCCATTTCGATTACATAAGGTTCGGTAACATAATTTGAACTTAACCCGCAAACACTAACTCCCGATGAAACTATCTTTTCTATACCTTCCTCAATATTTTCTGGTTTGGTAGAGATTAAATCTATACTATGTCCTCTTCGATTACAATATCTTGCAATTGATTGAGTCCCAGACTATATGGGCAGTGACCCTCCTTAACTTGAAAGTTATGAATCATTGCTCTCATATTTTCCATCCTAACCCCTTGTAAGATATTCTTTTAACTAATTTAAAAAATCCAATTAAATTTTTATTCATAGTAATTGAATTTTCCAAATACGATAATTTTTTGCAGATTCTAATATCGCAGATTTATTTAGTTGAAATGACTTTTTATGAATCAAAAGATTTATCGATTCAATATTTGACAATACTTCAAAACTAAAACCTCCTTCAATTAAAAATTTTTTTGTTTCATCTTCTGAATTAAAATAATTAAATTCCCTATTTGTTATTTTAGATATTTTATCTCTAATATTCTCTCCGCCCATTACTTCGCTAGGTTTTCTTTCAAATCTTGAAAGATCGGAAGTTAACCATAATCCATCTGGGGCATACTTCTTGAATAAGTAGTGAATATTGTCTCTAAATTTTGTTTTTTCTTTTTTATTAAAATACATAAGCAGTCCCTCATGTATAACTATAAGCCTTTTATCTTTTCCTTTCTCTAGATATACCTTCCCAATTCTATCCATATCTTCAATTTCAAGTGGATTAATAGACATGAAAAGTAGATTTTCATCTTTTAATTTCATCTTGGTAATAATATCTCTAAGAATCCTCTCTTTTATTTTTATCAATTCACTAAGTTCAGTTTCAAGATAGATTACGTTCTTTTTATTTAAAAAGTTTAAACTTCTGGGAGATAAACCCGATGCAATTTCTACAATAAATGCATTATCTATATCAAGAAGGGCTCGATTTAGTGAATAGTATCTTCCTTCGATGAAGGGTATATTATTGGATTTAGAAGTTAATGTATCTCTATAGTCGGGTAAATCATTTATGTCCTCACAATATTTTGTGTCTATTAATTCCACTACTTCTTTTGCAAATGGGATGTCTTGCTTTGCTCTCATTCTCGCACAGAAAACTGCAGTGGGGCTAATTTTTGAATATTTCTTATTCATTTTTTTAAGTATTTATTGTATTTTAATTTAATTACCTGATGTTTTGCCTTTTAGGAATACGGGATTAATTCTACTAGTAGGAAATAACCAAAGATTTCCTAGATTATTCCCATAGATTGGACTATTATATAAATGTTCATAGTGTTCTCTCATCTTCCAAAGATATTCTACAAGGGATTTAATAAAATATGGGCTAACTAATTCTACTTGTTTAGAATCAACTGGTCTAAAGATTGAAACATGTGGTTTAGCAACACCTGCAAATTTAATGGCATGTTCATAGAAACTTTTAAGAGAATCAATCCCGGGCATATATGAATATTCCATTTTCCAAACTCCGGCATCTTTTAACATATTAATAGTATCTACAACTTCATCAATAGACTTAGATTTTAACGGATGTAGTTTTTCTCTTTTAGTGAATGTTTCTAAGGTGTATGAATATCTCATTGGAACTTTTTGTAATTTATCTATCATTCTTCTGATTCCACGGGGAGTTTTAATTTGGGATCCAATATAAAATAAATGACCTTTGAATCCATATTGAGTTGCAATATCTACTGTTTGAGCAATATGATTTATAGTCGTATCTTCATCTTTAAACATTCCAGTTACAACCGCAAGTTCTCCAATATCTTGAAAATATTTTCTGTTTTCCATTACTAAATTCATACCTTGTTTAGGCGTCAAATTTGGCAATTTTTTTTGTAAGTCTCTACAACAAAATGAACAACCTTTACATATCTGTTGGAAATTAGTAGTTAACACAACTTCTGAATCTATTGTTTGAATCCATTCGTCTACATTCCTATAATAAAAATAAGATGGTGAACCACTTACCCATTTAATAAACTGAACATTAAAAGGTAATTCTTTATCCTCCAGAGTTAATTTACCTTCTTTAAAAATATAAGGTGAATCTGGCTCTGACCTCATTGGAACAATTGAGAATAAAAAATCTGAATTACTGATATGAAATTTTGGTCTTGCATTACTACCCTCTGGAGACTGAAAATCTACTCCATACCCCTTTAAACCATAATAATGAGTATCTATAAATGGTAATTTAGGGTACTTTTTTCGAATATCTAGTAGGTTAAAATTTCTTTTGGTCATTTTTTGTTTTATCATCATGTTTCTTTAGTTTTCCGTGTTCAAAAATATAAAAGTGATTGCCTGAAGTTATTCCTCCAGAGATAATAACCCCTTCCAAATATGAACCGAACCACACTGCATGGTATCTAGTACCATAATCTTTATGGGGTTGGATATTTTTAATTGGAGGTGGTCCAAAATGCTGGGAAACATGTGTTAATAGCCCTTCTTCATTAAAAAAAATAAATCCATCATGTATTGGACTATCCAAAGAAGCAGAATCTATAAGAAAATTAATTGTATCAGGTTTATCTAAAAAAAGTGAAGAAGGTATACAATTTGAAGGTCTTAAAGAAAGCGAATTTAAATTGTCAAATGAATTTGAATCATAAACTAATAAGCCCATCCCTGAAAATCTTAACTTTTTCTTTTGTACTATTTTTTCTAGTAAGCAATAAAAAGGCTCTGTTGAAAATCTCTTAACTTATCAAATTTAAATTACTTGCAATTGTCC
>CAYIAD010000018.1:0-12004 GCA_964361295.1 Candidatus Woesearchaeota archaeon | reverse complement strand
AACAGCGTCAGCAGGAAAATTCAAATCAGGTTGAGCAGACAATTCAGAAGCAACAACAAAACTCCACACAGCAGCCCATCTTCTTTTAGCAGCTTTAAGAATAATTCTAAAACGTGAGGACATAATTCAAAAAGGTTCAAACATAACTCCAGAAAGATTGAGATTGGATTTTAATTTTCCAAGAAAACTTAATGAAAAAGAACTTAAACAAATTGAAGATTTAGTTAATGCGCAAATTGAAAAAGAAACTGAAATTCATAAACAAGAAATGTCTCTCTCTCAAGCAAAAAAATCAGGAGCAATGGGAATCTTCGACGACAAATATGGAGAAAAAGTTTCAGTTTATACTATTGGAGATTTTAGCAAAGAAATCTGTGCTGGTCCACATGTCAAAAATTTAAATCAATTAGGAAAATTCAAAATCTTAAAAGAAGAATCTTCTTCAAGTGGAGTTAGAAGAATAAAGGGAATATTGGAATAAATCAAGAAGCATGAAGAAACTCATGATAAAGAACCGAAAAATCTAATCCGGGTTTATACACTCGAGAAAACCTCTCAACATATCCTTCCTCTATAAATTTCAAAACTGCCTCGTCATCACTAGAAAGGTGATTTTGCTCTCTAAACATTTGAATACATCTAACTTCTACAGAAATCCGCGGATCATTCTCTTGTTGAATATTAATCACCTATGAATATAATAAAGTTCATCTATTTAAGCTTATTCCAAATAAATTCCAGGTTTTCCAGGTTTAGCTTTCTTGGACTTTTCATCTGGATCATATTTATTTTTATCATTAACTGCAAATATTTCAATATCGATTCCAACTCTTTTTTTAATATCTTCTAAATTATCAATAAAATTATTTTTTTCTGAAGGCATAACATAAACAAATGCCTTGCTTGTATCTTTTCCTTTTTCCTTAACAATTTTAACAACTTGAACAATATCTGAAATTAATTTATCTACGAATTGTTCCGATTGTTCTAACTTAGCATCGATTTTCTTCTCATCTGCAATAGGCCAATCTGCTAAAGAGATAAATCCGCTATTTCCTATTTTTTCCCAAAGCTCTTCTGCAATATGAGGACAAAACGGACTTAATAATTTTAAAGATTTTTCTAAAACCTCTTTAGAAGTTTCTTGAGGAAGAGAGTTAAACAATTCTCTAATCTTAATAACAGCAAGATTATATTTAAATTCTGAAATTTGATTTGTCACTTCTTTTATTATTTTATTTAGTTTACTTTCTGTTTTTGCATCTGCTTTTCCAATTTTTACAGAATTAAAATATTCCATTAATTTATTAACAAATTTCATGCTTCCCTGAATTCCTGTCTCACTCCAATTAAATCCACTATCTGGGGAAGCTACTGAAACTAAAAAATATCTTGTAACATCCACACCATATTTTTCTATTGTTTCAATTGGCTCAACAACATTTCCTTTAGACTTTGACATTTTTTCTCCATTTGGATCATTAACCATTCCCTGATGAAACAAATTAATTGCAGGTTCATCAAATTCCAATAAACCTAAATCTCTCAAAAATTTAGTATAAAATCTAAAGTAAATTAAATGCATACAAGCATGCTCTGCTCCACCAATATAAATATCAATAGGACACCAATAATCTACTTTTTTAGAATCAAATATTTTTTTATCATTCTTAGAATCACAATATCTTAAAAAATACCAAGAAGAATTAACAAAGGTGTCCATTGTATCTGTCTCTCTTTTTCCAATTTTACCGCATTTAGGACATTTTGCTTTAATCCATTTTTCATTTGTTTCAAGGGGATTTCCTTTTCCAAATTTAACCTCTCTAGGAAGTTTAACCGGTAAATCTTTTTCAGGAACAGGAACTGCGCCACATCTTTCACAATGAATAATCGGAATAGGAGTTCCCCAATATCTCTGTCTGGAAATTCCCCAATCTCTCAACTTAAACTGAACAACTTTTTTTCCTAATTTTTTCTTTTCTAAAAATTTAGTAATGTCATTTATTGCATCAGTATTTTTTATTCCATTAAACTCTCCAGAATTAATTAATTTACCCTCTCCAGTATAAGCTCTTGACATTTTTTTAGAATCTAATTCATACATTTCTGGTTGAATTACAATTTTAATTGGAATAGAATATTTTTTAGCAAATATAAAATCTCTTTGATCATGAGCAGGCACAGCCATAACCATTCCAGAACCATAATCAGCAACAACAAAATTTCCAGCATAAACAGGTATTTTATCTCCAGTTAAATGATTAATTGCATAACTTCCAGTAAAAACTCCGTCCTTTTCCATCTCTTCCATTTCTTTCTCAGAAACAGATTTTAATTTTTTTAAAAAAATATTTACTTCCTTTTTTTTATATTTTGTAACTAACTCTGCTAATCTTTCATGTTGTGCAGAAACAACCATAAATGTAACTCCATAAATTGTATCTGCTCTAGTTGTAAAAATAGGCCATTTTTCCCCATTTATTTCAAAATCAATTTGAGTTCCATGAGATTTTCCAATCCAATTTCTTTGCATTGCTTTAGTTCTCTCTGGCCATCCCTTTAAATCAGAAATTTTTTCATAAAGCTCATCTGCATAATTAGTAATTTTAAAAAACCATTGTTTTAAATGTTTTATTTCAACATTAGTATCTGAATGATATTCGCATTTTCCATTATGAACTTGTTCATTAGCAAGAACAGTATTACACTTAGGACACCAATTAACAGCACTTAATTTTTGAAAAGCTAATCCTTTTTCAAGCATCTTTAAAAAAATCCACTGATCCCATTTATAGTATTCTGGAGAAGCAGTATTTACCATTCTTGACCAATCATAAGTCAATCCAAGGAATTTCTGCTGTTTCATAAAATTCTTAATTGAATTTGAAGTATAATCTTCTGGATGAATCCCTACTTTTATTGCTGCATTTTCAGCAGGCAAACCAAGAGCATCATAACCCATTGGATGTAAAACATTAAATCCATTCATAAGTTTAAATCTAGCAAAAATATCTCCTAAAACATAATTAAAAGCGTGTCCGATATGCAGACCAGTAGCAGAAGGGTAAGGAAACATTTCCAAAACATAACACTTTTTTTTCTTTTTATCTTCTTTAACTTCAAAAATTTTAGAGTCTTCCCACTTTTTCTGCCATTTCTTTTCTATTTTCTGAAAATTAATTCCTTCCATGTTAATTAGTTGAATACCTAGTTTAAATTATTTATGATTTTCTCAATTGCCCATGAAACTCACGATATCTTGGAATTCCATCAGAATAATTTATTCCAGTCAAGACATAAATCTTATGATTCGTTTGACTTGATTCATCTCGAGCAACCATAAATGAAGAAGCTCCAGACTCAGTTACTTTACCCATAGGAATAAATCCTTTATCAACTAATTCATCTTTAGTTACTATCTCTTCTATTGCAATTTCCATTTTCTCTCCTTGGATTTAATTGTCTATTACCACAGAATGAAATTTCTAATAAGAAATAACAATCCAGCCGAGCTAAAAATTAGCACAGCTTATATAAGTAATAGAAGTAAAACTAATAACAAACTAGTATTAAACGAGTTTATCTTAGTTTTCATAAACATATTCTGAAAAGCATATTTTTAAATATTATGTTAATTTGTTATAATCATGTCAAACAAAATTAAAGCGTATCTAATAGGAAATGTAGTTTCCAGCAATGAATCAGAAGCTCATCAACTTTATGATAAATCAAACTTTGGAGAAATTGTAAAAAATAAAATCCAGTATTCCCTTGTAGAATCTCTTTTCCTCGTCTGGAAAAATAAAATGGATATTCTGCAAAAAAACAAAGTCCTTACAGAAAAAGAAATACAAAAAAAATTCCAGAAAATAGACAAAAGATTCTCACTAAAATATCAGGTGTTTGAGGATTTAAGAGAAAAGGGATATATTATAAAAACCGCATTAAAATTTGGAGCTGACTTTAGAGTTTATGAAAAAGGAAAAAAACCTGGACAAGCTCATGCAAAATGGATCGTATTTATAGATTCAGAAAATGGAAGATTAACCTGGCACGAATTCTCAGCAAAAAACAGAGTAGCACACTCAACTAAAAAGAACCTTCTTTTAGCAATTGTAGATGAAGAAGGAGATGTTTCATATTATGAAGTGAATTGGATAAGAGCTTAAGATATAAATATTTATAACATCTTTTTCTTTTAATTTTATATGCCATTTAGAGAATCACCTCCAACCAAAGATAAAATAATCGAAGCAATAAAAAGAAAAGGACCAATTCTTCCAGTTCATATTGCAAATGAAATGCGATTAAGCATGTTATTTGCCTCTGCATTTTTAGCAGACTTATTAGCAAATAAAGAAATAAAAATGAGTTATATGAAAGTTGGCAATACTCCAATTTATTTTATTGCTGGTCAAGAATCTCAACTTGAAAATTATGCCGAACATCTAAAGTCCAGAGAAAAAGATGCATTTTTGTTACTCAAAGAAAAAAAATTCTTAGAAGATAAAAAACAAGAACCAGCAATTAGAGTTGCATTAAGAGAAATAAAAGATTTCGCGATTCCTTTTCAAAAACAAGAAAAAATTATCTGGAGATATTTTACAACTCCAGAATCAGAATTTCCCGAAGACAAAATCCAAGAAATTTCAAAAGAAGAGCCTCCTAAAGAAGAAAATCTTTCTTCTGAATCTAAAAAACAAACCCAAGAAAGCAAAAAAGAAGAACTAAATAATCTGGATAAACCAGAAGAAATTAATTTTATAAACAAAATTCTGCAATGGTTAAAAACAAATGATAAAATTAAACTACTGGAAGAAACAGAAGTTAAAAAAAAGGAATTTTTAGGCAGAGGAAGAATTATATCTAATTTAGGGGAAATGGAAGTCATCCTTTTAGGAAAAGACAAAAAAAAGATTTCTTCAAAAGACTTGGAAAGAATATTAAAAAAAGTTCAAGAAAGCAAAAGAATAGCAATTTTGTTCTCAAATGGAGAATTGGACAAAAAAGCAATTGAATTTTACAGGCAATTAAAAAACATAATTTTTATCCAAAATTTATAGCAAAACCTTTAAATATCCAATTTAAGAAGTTCTTATATGGGAAAGATTAAATCAAAACTTATTAAAAGAACTGCAAAAATTTTAAATGCAAGAGGGATTGAATTTGGAGAAGATTTTGAAAAAAATAAAAAAGCACTTGGAAATGAAATGCCCAGTAAAAAAATAAGAAATCAGGTTGCTGGATATTTAACTCAGTTAAAAAAACAAGAAAGAAAAAATGCTCTAAAAGTAAGCAAAAAAGAATAATTATCTTTTACTCTTAATTTCTCTAGATAATCTATCAATTTTCTTTTCCAAAATATTAACTTTATCTTTTATTTCATATAAAGCTAATCTTCTTTTTCTATTAAAGAATAAGGTAACTGCTTGAAATATTATCCAAAGAACAACAATCACTCCAACAGTCTCCATCCAAATTCCTATTTTTCCAACTTTAACAATTACATCTGTCAAAATTTGTTCAGAATTATTTATCACCTCTACAACTACCATAAAAAGATAAACAAAAATAAGTTTTTAAGTTTAATGTCTCCGAGGAGATTTTAACTCCCGACCTCGGCCTCATGAGAGCCGCGCTCTAAACTCTGAGCTACGGAGACAAAAACAGAAAAGATAAGTTGTTTAAAAAGATTGCTAAAATTTCTATATCTTATCACAATAATACATTTAAACAAAAAAGACAATTCTTATTATGCTAAATTTTTTAGAAAAAAATAGAGTTATTTCGTTTATCTTTCTAATTTTGATTTCAATGGAAATTTACTTTTTCTCGTCAGTAAAGGGAGGAGGGGTTTCTCAAGCTCTTCCGATAAAATCAGTAATTTACCATCTTTGTGCTTTTTTCTTATTTGCAATATTTTTGCTAACTACAATTAAAGGGAAAAAGAAGATACAGATTTATCATCTATTGTTAACTTTAACTATCTCATTTTTTTACGCAATACTCGACGAAACTCACCAAATATTTGTTCCAGGGAGAAACGCATCTATTTCAGATATAATCATCAATAACACAGGAATATTATTTGCACTAATTATCTCATTAATTAATCAAATTAAAAGATAGATCCAAGGGCGTCCTTTTCTTTCCGAGGAAGAATATGCATATGAAAATGATTTACCACTTGTCCGGCAGAATCAAAATTATTATTAATTAAATTAAATCCAGAAGCATGATATTCGTCTATTAATTTTAAAGAGGTATTTTTTATACAATCTAAAAGTTCCCCTCCAAGAGTAATTGGCAAATCTAAAACCGTATCGAAATGTTTTTTGGAGATTATTAAAGAATGTCCTTTAATTCTAGGATTAACATCAGGAATAGAGAGAAAAAGATCATTTTCATAAATCTTCTTTGTAGAAATATTCCCTTTGGCAATCTTACAAAAAATACAATCTTCTGGCATATTAAAACCAGAAAATTAGAATTTAAAAAGTTTTGGAAAAT
This sequence comes from Candidatus Woesearchaeota archaeon, assembly GCA_964361295.1. Taxonomy (GTDB): domain Archaea; phylum Nanobdellota; class Nanobdellia; order Pacearchaeales; family GW2011-AR1; genus JABHWZ01. Next base: position 5,491 of record CAYIAD010000018.1, on the reverse strand, counting down.
TAACCCGCCATCATAAAAAAAATATCTGGCGATTAATTAAAAAATAAAAAATAAAATTAGGTAATCTTATATTCTTTTCTTTTTAGCTGCCTTTTTTGTTTTCTTCTTAGCAGTTTTTTTCTTAGCCATTTTTACACCTCTATTTTAATTAGAGTAAACAAGAATAAGAAGTTTAAATACTTTTCTTATCTACAAAATAAATTTTATAAAAAAGTAGTTTTATCGACGGAGAATGCTATTTTATAAATTCCCCCAAATTTTCAAATAAAATCTCTTTGGAAATTAATTTCCTTAAAACATTTTTCAAATCAGAAATTTTAATTCGAATTTGTTTTGTTGTATCTCTATCTCTAATTGTTACATCCTTATTTTTTATAGATTCTCCGTCGATAGTAATGCAAAAAGGCGTCCCTATTTCATCTTGTCTTGCATATCTTCTTCCAATAGAACCTGAAACATCTAAAAGAACATCAAACCAAGAATTTTTTAATATTTTATCAATTTCTTTGGACAAATTGAGAATCTCTTCTTGTTTAATTAAAGGAAAAATTGCACAATTATATGGTGCTATCAGAGAATTTAAAGATAAATAAATTCCTTCTTTTCCATCTCTAAAAGAATTTTCCAAAACAGCAAACATAGTTCTATCGACGCCAGCAGAAATCTCCCAGATATGTGCTAAAACTTTTTTTCCTCCCTCATTAACATATTCCAAATTTGTTTTAGAATGTTCCATATGCCCTTTTAAGTCATAGTCAGTTCTGTAATTATTTGCAATCAACTCCAACCACCCCAAACTAGTTTCAACTTCAAAATCAAAAGTTACAAGAGAATAAAATGCCCTTTCATCTTTATCCACCTCTCTGAAACGCATTTTCTCGAGAGGAATTCCAATTTTATTCCATGTTTGCTGTGTTCTAGCTAAAAAATAAGCAATTAATTTTCCAGGAACAATCTTTTTATCAACTAATTCTTGACTGGAAAATTCTTCAATTTTTTCTTTCCCCAAAAGCAAAACTCTAACTTTATAATCTTGAATTTCAATAAAATTTTCAATTTCGTTTATTTTTTCTGGATCAAAAAAAACCTCTGCTTCCATCTGCGAAAATTCCACTGAACGAGTAATACTTTGTCTAGGAGAAATCTCATTTCTAAAAGCTCCACCCATTTGGGCAATTCCCTGTGGAAGTTTTAATCTCATTGTTTTTACCATTCTAGCAAAATTCAAAAAAATTGATTGGCATGCTTCTGGCCTCAAAAAAGTTTTAGCACCACCCTGTTTACCGACGATAGATTCAACCATCATATTAAACTTAGAAACTTTTCCAAGTTCTCCTTTACACTCGCATCTAATTTTATTTTCAGAAATTAATTCATCTAATTTTTCAGTTAGAGTTGATTCGGGAATATGCTCTCCTATTGCCTCAGAAATTAATTGATCTGCTCTATAAAATTTTTTACATTTCTTACAATAAACAATTGGATCTGCAAAAGATTTCAAATGTCCAGAACCCTCAAAAACAGTTATAGGTAAAATTTGAGAACCATGAATTTCTAACATATTTTCCTTCTGAACAAATTCATGCCTCCAAAAATCTACAATTTTTCTTCGGATAGTTTGTCCTATCGGTCCAAAATCCCAGAATCCTTTTGGAGAATTCGGATAAATTTCTGCAGCAGGATAAAAAAAGCTTTTTCTCGACGCTAATTCAATAGTCTTATTATAGTCATAACCAGAAAATTTATTTTCAATAATCTCTTGATTCTCCTCAGTTTTTTTATTTTCCATTTTTTTAAGTTTATCTTCTGCTTCTTGTTTAGTCTTGCCTAAATAAGCAAGTGATTTGCTAATAACTTTTTCTCCTTCTCTTATGCTTTTTCTTAAGTAATAATAATCTTTTCCGTTTACTTTTTGTTTTGCGATGTATGTCATAATATGAGTGATCTGCCCTACCGTGATGTTGGGCAGATCTGCCATATCTACATAGGATATGACTATGAAACTGAAAGCGCAGGATGGGAAAGCTCCCAACCCGATTTCTTTTTGTTATGATGCTACTGAAATCAAAGTTGCTCGTCGAACCCCCCTGGATTCTCGTCTAAGCTTTTCTCATCATTTGCCAAAGCGCAGGATGGGACTCGAACCCATGAATACCCGGGCTGCAGCCGAGTGCAGTAGCCACTGTGCCACCTGCGCATATTAATATAATTAGATAAAAGTCTCTTATTTAAAATTATTGTTATGGCACAGAGGCGTAGTAGCCGCCGAACATTTCTAATTTTAACAAATTCCAAAGGTAAATGTAAGAAGTAAATTAGAAGTGTGAGCAGTGCCACCTGCGCAATCTACAGAATTCAAAGAATAATTCTATATTTAAGTTTTTAATTCTAAAACGCCCCGGACAGGATTTGAACCTGCGACCCTTAGCTTAGAAGGCTAATGCTCTATCCAGGCTGAGCTACCAGGGCATAGTTAATTTCTCAGACTGGATTATCCAGGCCGAGATAATAAATCAAAGAATTAATTGTATTTAAAATCTTTCTATTTTAAAAAATTAAAATTAACTTAAATAAATTTTACAAGATAATCTAATATCCTTTTCTTTAATTAAAGCACAATCAGAAATGTCTCCTTCTGTTTTAATTGCCTCTAATTTACAAGATTCAATCTCTCTAGAATTTCCCCTACAAAGAGAAATATCTCCCAATTCTTTAGAAAGTGCATTAAAACATCTTTTTTGAAACTCTATAGTATCTCCTTCAGAAGCAGTATCCTTATATCTAGGACTAAATTTATCTTTATTGGTTTCAGCCACAGAAGTATAATAAATCTGAAGACAAAGATTTGGATCTTTTTTTAATTTTGCAATTTTAGTAATACACTCTGCCATATCAAATCTTTCATTAAAAGACCAACCAAAAAAATTAGTCTCACACAAAGAGATATTTTGAGCGAATAGTGCCTTATCCAGAATAGGCTTATCACAATAAAAATCCAGATTATATTCTTCGCAATTAACTTTTTTTAGTTCATATAGCATCTTTTCAAAATTTTCTATCCTTTCAAATTTAATTAATATCTTTTGTTTCAAAGCCCCCATATGAAAAGAATCGCTTCGATAAAGAAGATTCTGCTCGATCCCATTAGGAAAATAATTTGCAACAATATATTTTCTACATTTATAAAAAGGAAGAAATTTTACTCCTAAAAAAAGATTATTAAATTTAGCAAATCCATCAGATTTTGTATAAACTTCCCGATATCCAAAAATTTTTTCAGCATGGCCTCCTCCAACGTCTCCTATCAAAGAAGTACAAGAATAAGTAACCCATACCCTTGCTCCCTCAAAAGGAATCCCTTTCGAATCAACAATTTGAATATTTGTGCCTGAATAATAAACAATCTTAAAAAGAAAAAGCAATAAAATTAGCACAAATACCCCTATTATAACTAACCACTTTTTCATGAAATTATAAAATAAAAATACTTTTTATATTTATCTCACAGCTCCACTACATCAAAATCCTTTGCTAATTCAGAATTTTTAAAAATCTTTTTCGCCTCATCAACAAGAAATTTTGGATTTTTATCATATCTTGAACTTATGTGCGTTATAACTAATTTTTTAGATTTTGACTTTTTTGTTATTTCTCCTGCTTGTTTTGCAGTCAAATGTTTATATTCTTCTGCAAGTTTTTTTCCTTTTTCAGAATTCTCCAAAAATGTAGATTCCAAAATAAGTAAATTTGAATTTTTTACAAAAGGGATAATTTTGCTGTTAAGAGAAGTATCCAAAACAACGCTAATTTTTCTCCCTTCTTCTCGATAAGTCAAATCCTTGGATTTAAATTTTTTTCCGTTGAAAAGTACATCTTCCCCATTTTTCAATTTACCGACGAGCGGACCTTCCAACAAGCCAGATTTTTTCATTTTCTTTTTATCAATTCTTATTTGCTCTTTTTTTACAAAAGAATAAGCATTGCATGGAGTTCCATGAGTCATGCTTTCTGCTTCCAAGTAAAAATCTTTGTTTTCAAAAAATTTTCCTGATACCTCCTCAACTTGAATTTTAAAATTTTGCTGAAAAATAAATAATCTAAGCATTTCCTTAATGAACTCTTTAGTTCCTTTTGGACCATAAATGTAAAGAGTTTTATTATATCCTGAAAAACTTAAAGTGGATAGCAATCCCGGCAAACCAAAAATATGATCCCCGTGAAAATGAGAAATCAAAATTCTGGTTATTTTATTAGGATTTAATTCTGCAATTCTAAATTGTCTTTGGGTTCCTTCTCCACAATCCACTAAAATATTTTCCCCCTCATAAGTTAGCAAAATAGATGTATGATTTCTGCTAGCAGTAGGAATTGCATCCGAAGTTCCTAAAAAAGTTAATTTTATTTTTGATGTCATATCTAAATAAAGATTTAGATATTTATAAGAGTATTGAATTTAGTTCCAACTAAAAATAAATTTTGAACCCCGCGAAACAAATGGTAAAAACGCTTATTTTTTCAGCGATGTCGACGCTGGAGAAATAAATATAATTGTATCTCCACGCAAAAAGGTCAAACCAAGGTTTCTCTTTATTTCATTTCCTTCTATTTCTTTTGTATTGTCCATAACCAAATTAATGTGTATATCAAAAGCTAAAAGTGTTCCGACGAACTTGCTTCCCCCTTTTAATTGCACCATTACTTCTTGGTTCTTTGAATTATTTAACAAATCCAAAGGACGTTCTATTCCGTTAACCATAATTAGAGTTTGTCTAAACTGTTTTTAAACTTATCGAATTACTCAGAAGATACAACTTCAAAAGATTTTTAAATCAAAAAAATACAAGTATAATATGACAACTAAGAAAGGAAGAAAAATTTCTGGAGGAAGATATATCCAAAACAGAAAAAAGAAATTATTGGAAATGCAAGGACAAAAAAGAACAGTAAAACTTGGAGAAGAAAAAAGAAAAGAAAAGAAAACCCGTGGAGGAAACAAAAAAATAGTTTTACTGAAAGCCAAATTTATAAATATATTCAAAGATAAAAAATCTAAAAAAGTAGAGATAAAAAATGTTTTAGAAACTCCAAGCAATAGATTCTTAGCCAGACAAAATATTTTAACAAAAGGGACAATTGTGCAAACAGAATTAGGAAAAGCAAAAATTACAAACAGGCCAACTCAAGAAGGAATTGTTAATGGAATTCTTTTAGAATAAGTGCTTTGCACTAAAACCTCTGATTATCACAATACCGCCGATTTCCCGACGGATAGAGATAATTTTTCGGTGTAGGAAGGGAATGTTGTCACAAAAACGTTTAAAGTGAAAGATTTATAAATTTTTTAATTTAATTATGATAAATGAAAGAGCAGATTATATTAAATAGCTAAAGAAGAACAAGGGATATAAAGAAAATTAATTTGATAAAATAATAAAGGGGCTCTGTTGAAAAAGTACCCAGAGAAAATTACTTAACTCTGGGAACATTGATT
>CAYIAD010000017.1:0-13311 GCA_964361295.1 Candidatus Woesearchaeota archaeon | reverse complement strand
TTATTTTTTCTTGCTTTTTTCCAAGCAAGAACTAAATTCTTTTTGTCATATACCTACGAATAGATATTTTTGAAAGTTTTCATTATGTTGTCCTTAGAGATGCACTATTCCAAGATTCGAGTTCCTGTTAGAAGGATTCCTGTTGCAATTCAGGTTAGCCCTGTCTGAATTCGCATTGAACTCCGCAATCAAAATAGCCAAATTACTGATTTCCACCTTTTCTTCAATGTTTGCATTCTAGAACTGCTACTGATTGTTGAAAATGAATTTTATGACTTAAAAAAAACTTAAATAATGTGCTAGTAAATTGACATGTAGTCCACCTCTAAATCTCTTGTTCATGGAGACAAAGAGTTTTCAGGACAAGAACTAAAAGAGTATACACTTTAAAAATTTAACAAAAAATTGGTTTAGTGGTTTTTGCCAGCGAACTAAACATTACTTGAGCTGCTTCGCAGCTCTTACCCCGAGACTCGAGCCCCTGTACGAAGGATACCTGCCGCAACCCAGGCAAGCCCCGACTGAAACCGCATCGAACCCCGCAACACTTCCCTCTCTTGGATTCCAGTAATATAAATCTCCACCTTTAACATTAGCTTGAGGTAATCCTTGTTTAGTTGGATTACTTAACCATGATTCTAAACTAATTCCAGGAGTTTTATCTTCCATTAAACAAGGATTTAATTTTTCTTTATGTGTTTTATTTTGAGTTAAATCATACCATTTGTCTCCTTCTTTCACAAAATAATCATCAAGATTTTCTGCTCTCCAAGAATTTCTAAACCCTACAATTTCTTCTAAAATTGCCTGATATTCTTTATTTTCGGGATGTGCAATTAAATAAGCTAAAAATCTTGAGAATTTGCTAGTAGGTAACATAATAGAATCTTCTTTTTTCAAAGCATCATGCTGGTTATACCAGGTTTTAGAATGATGAGTTAATCTCTTAGCAACTGCTAATCCAATTTCTGGAACTTCAATATAAGGTTCTGAAACAACTTCTACCCTTGGTTTTATAACTAAATCATTTCTGATAGTATAAACTTGAGGATTTAATGTCTTCAATGTCTCATTACTTACTTCTATAATTGGTGCCATAGTAATTCTAGAAAAAAAGCCTTTATAAACTTTTCTATATTGTTACTTTTCAATAGGAGTTACAGATATCTTTAAACTCTATATCTTATTTTATCATACCAAACTTTAAAAGAAACTGGCAGAGAGCGATAAATTGGCTTGAGAATTCTTTCACGAATTAGATCATTGACGGCTACTATTTTTAGAACTAATAAAGTTGGCAATGTATTTTTTAAATTTTTTTCTATTCTTTCTTGTTCAAGTAAAAAATTAATTAAAAAATTTGGCATTGGTCCAAATCTAGATTCTGAAACTGAACCGCGCATTAAATTCAAAATTAAAACAAGATACATATTTTTTCTTTTTAATAAGATATGAGAACTTCTGTCCCAGTAATTTAATGTTACTGCGTCGTCCTTTTTGTTTTTTATTATTTTATCTTTTAGTGCTTGCTCATAAAGTTTTGAACCATGGAAAAAAACAAGATTATTGACTGATAAAAAATATGGCTTAGGTATTTGTTGTAAAAGTCGAATCATATCAACAATATCTTGGGGCTTTTCATAAGGATTACAAGTAATCACATCATACATTACTGCGAGCTTATCTTTATACTTATTAATAATTTTTGCCGCATCTAATACTTGTTTATTTGATTGATATCGATGATAAATCTCTTTATTTACTCTTTCGGTTCCTTGAATTCCAATAATAATATCTGTGCATCCCGCATCAACTAAAAGTTTAATTTTATCGTCGGTAATTGTATGAGGATCTCCCAGACACTTAAATCTCATTTTAACTTTTTCTTTATATTTTTGAGAAAATTCTTCAATTTGTTTTAGTGGTCTTAAAGAAAAAGTATCGTCGCGGATATCAAAATAAGAAAGTGTTGGGAATTTTTTCTTTAATTCTAAGATACCATTAATAATATAATCAACAGAATGCCATCTTACAATTTGTTTTGTTTTTCCTTTGTATAATTCATTAAGAAGACTATTGCTACAATAATCACATCCGTGGGGGCATCCTCTTCCAGTTAAAAAAAATATTGCTCCGTCTAAATCACTTTCAGAAAATTTTCTTATATTGGTAGAATCTAAAATGTAATGAGTTTTAGTGTCATAATCAGGAAGAGGCAAAATATCTAAGTTATGAATCGCCGTTCTTATTGGATTTTTTATTATTTTTCCGTCTTGTTTTTTAATCCATAAATTTTTAATTTTATCTACGGGCTTATTTTTTTCAATTGCATTTACTAAATCTATAATTGCCTCTTCCCCCTCTCCAACGCAAACTAGATTACAATCTTTTATGCACTCTTGTGGAGAAATTGTAGCGTGGATTCCTCCCCAAATAAGAGGTTTGCTGGGGAATTTTTTTTCGAGATATTTAATTATCTGGATTGCTCTTGGAGCTGTTGAAACAAAAGAAGAAACTCCAATTAAATCTGAATTTTCGCAAATTTTAGAGAGTTGGTTTAATTCATGTGAAGTGTAAAATTTAGAGTAATCCTCGCTTAAAGTCATAAAAACTGTATTCACTTTATACCCTGCTTTCTTCAACACTGCAGAGATTGTTCTTATTCCTTGGTCAGATGGATAAGTTGCTGCAGATATTAGAGTTATTTTCATAATTTTTCGAGAGATGTTTGGTTTTTAATAATTTGTGTAATCTTTAAATTGAACTCTAAGATATATTTTAGAAAAGAATATTAGAGATATATAAACACTTTAAAGAGAAAAAATTGTGGAGTTAATATGAAGGCATTGATATTAGCTGGAGGAAGAGGCAAGCGATTAGATGAATTGACTGAAGAAAAAAATAAGAGTATGTTGGAAATTTTTGAAAAAACTTTAATTGAATATAATTTAGACCATGCTGTTGAAGCAGGGGTAAGTGAGATGATAATTGTTGTTGGATATAAGAAAGAAGATATCATGAATTTTATTGGAGAGGAGTATAGAGGGATTAAAGTAAGCTATTCTGTCCAAGAAGAACAGCGAGGATTGGTTCATGCAATTGAATGTGCAAAAGAACAAATAGGAAAATCAGATTTCATTCTAATGCTTGCAGATGAAATTGTAGTTAAAGCAAAAGTAAAAGAAATGATTAAAAAATTTAAGCAAGAAAATTTATTTGCTATTTGTGGAGTGGTTATAGAAAAAGATAAATCAAGTATTAGCAAAACCTATTCCTCAATTGGAAATAAAGATGGGCAAATTTTTAGACTAATTGAAAAACCGAGATTTCCATTGAATGAATTTAAGGGAACTGGGCATTGTGTTTTTAAGAATGAAATTTTGGAACAGATTAGCAGAACTCCAATAAATGCTATACGTGGAGAAAAAGAGATGGTAGACATGATTCAGTGTGCAATTGACGAAGGTAAAAAAGTTCATGAATTTATTATCTCCACAAAAGGATATGTGAATGTAAATTCCAAAGAAGATTTAATTTTAGCAAGAAAACTTATAGAAGAAACAAACCCGAAGGTATTAATAATACATACTCAAATGAAATATTTTGGAGGAGCAGAATTATTAATTGTGGAATTAGCAAATTGGCTTACAAAAAGAGGAATTAAAAATGATATACTTGCTCTATCAAAATCTAAAGAAGTTGAGAGAATGCTGATAAATACAGAGATTATAATTCCAAAACATAATATTGACTTAAACCCCCCGGGATTTAAAACTACTGGAGAAATAATCAATTTCATTGGAGTATATCGACGAGAATTGAGAAAAATAATAAAGAACTACGATGTTTTGAATTTCCATAATTTTCCAGTAACCTGGTGTTTATGGCCCAGAAAGAAGCCAAGTGTATGGATGTTAAATGAACCTCCAAATTTATGGAGCAAACCAGATTCTAGTTTTATTTTAAAACAAATGAATAAAATAAGAAATTATTTAGATAAAGAAATAATTGGGAGCTCGATGAACGTTATCTGTGTGGCCGATGAATTTAATAAAACTAGATGCAAAGAAAGATACAAAAAAAATCCTTGGTTGATTTATTATGGAGTTAATTATGATTTTTTCTCGAATGGGAAAAAAGAGAATGCAATAAAAAAGTATAAATTGAGAAACAAATTTGTAGTAATTCAATCTGGTATGATTACTCCTTCTAAAAATCAACTTGCAAGTGTGCAAACAATAAAAGAAGTAAAAGAAAAAATTCCGGAAATTTTACTGATTCTTGCTGGTAAACCTGAAGAAGATTATAAAAAGAAAATTGAAGGATATATCCACGAGAATAATCTACAAAAGAGTGTATTATTCACGGGGAATCTAGGAAGAGAAGAATTAAGAGATTTGTATTCTGCGTCAGATATTGGCCTTTTTCCCGTCGGTAAACAGGGAGGTTGGCTTGCTCCTTTTGAAATGTTGTGCTCTGGAAATCCAATAATAGTTTCTGAACAACTTGGAGCCGCGTCTATTATAAAAGATTTTAATCTTGGGGAAGTAACTTCAAACTATTCTAAATCTTTAATAAATTCGTATAACCAGATTAAAGAGCTAAAAAAGGGTGGAGATAAAAGAAAAAGAATTATTAAACAAAAATTAGGTTGGAATATTTTTGGAGAGAAAATGATTAACGCGATTAAATATGCTCTTAATCAAAATTAACTTTTTTTGTAAGCAGGACAATTGACACACTCTGAAGGGCATTTATTTTCCCTTAATTTTTTTCTCATTTCAGTATATTTTGGAGAATACCATATTTTTTTAAATGGAGTTTTAAGAGCATTTCCTAAAGAAGTTCTGTGTTGCCAATCTCTTAAATTTCCTTCATTCTGACCGCAACAAGGAGTTACATCGCCATCGACAAAAATAAACGGCATAATATATTCTTTGCAGTGATTTATAGACGGCTTATTTTTTACAGAACATTTATTGAAAGTTATTGAAAGTCCTTTTTTCTGAGCATAAGAGATTACATTATTTCTATATTCATCGTCAATAATTACCTGAAATTTTTTGGCGTGTGGAAATCCGTGAAGCAGGGGTGTGATTAAAATTTCTCCAATTTCTGTATTTAATCCTTCTACTAAATCAATAAATTGCAATAATTCTTTTTCTGATTGTTTTGTAACAATAAAATGAAAATTAAGAATTGGAAATTTTGAATTCATTTGTTTTTTGAGTTCTACAAATCTTTTCAGATTTTTTATTGTTTTATCAAAGTTTGAACCTTCAGATATAAACTCTGATGTTTTTTTTGTTCCTCCATAAATAGAAACAAATTGAAAATCCGGTCCTATCTCAATCAGCTCCTTTATTTGATTGTCGTATGTAAAATTGGCAAAATGGTCAAAAATTTCTATAATTGTCCCTTTAGATTTTGCATACTTTATCATTTTATGATAATCTTTATTTAAGTAAGAGGAACCAATCCCAGTAAGCCCAAGCCATTTTGGTGTCCCGAAATCGTCGAAGATTTTTTTAAATTCGTTAAAAGACATATTTCTCGACGGCTCTTTCCAGTAAGTATGCTCACATATTTGGCATCTGAAGTTGCAGACAGTCGTCGGCTCTATTTCCAAAAAAGGAGGAAATAAATCAAGTCCAATTCTTGGAAAAATTTTGTTTAAAAGCAAAGCAGACAGATTATGATTCCACCAAAGAGGATAAACCCAGAGCATATTGTAAACTTCTCGGAATCTCCCAGAGAAAATAAAATTAGATAAAAGCTTTAATTTATGAGAGAAAGTCATTGTCGGCATTTTGTAAAAAAAGAGTGCTCGTTTTTAAAGATTGTTAAGATTGCCTATATCCCAACTACATAAATCTTTTTAAATAAATCCTATATGCTGTTTGTATGCCGACGGTTTTAGTTACAGGGGGATGTGGATTTCTTGGGAGTCATATTTGTGAACTTTTCAAAAAACGAGGATGGGGAGTAATTGCTTATGATAACATGACAACTTATGAATTCAAAAAAAATTCTTATATGAAACCTGAATCTAGAAATCATAATAAAAAACTTCTTGAGAGAATTGGAGTAAAGGTGGTTGTCGAGGATATAAGAAACCAACAAGAATTATTTAGATGGTGCGAACAAGCAGATTATATTTGTCACACTGCAGCACAACCGACCATGACTCTTTCTTGGGAAGATCCGGAGTTAGATTTTTCTACAAATGTTATTGGAACTTTTAATGTCCTTGAGGCTGCAAGAAAATACAATATCCCTATTGCATTCTGTAATTCAATTCATTGTTATGGGCCGGAAAAAATTAATTCAGAATTAAAAGAATTAGATTTAAAATGTCCTAGCTGCGACAAGTTCATAACAAGATATATTCATAACCCAGTAACAATTAGCGAGGATGAACCTTTACTTCAAGGAGTAGTTACTCCATTGCATGCCTCAAAAAGTTCTGCTGAAAATTATATTCGATGTTATATTGATACTTTTAAAGTTAAGGCAGCGAGTTTTAGATTAACTGGAATTTATGGGCCAAATCAGTTTGGAGGAGAAGATCATGGATGGGTTGCTAATTTTGCTATAAGGAATATTTTAGGTTTACCGATGACAATCTTTGGAACGGGAAAACAATTAAGAGATATTTTATTTGCAGAAGATGTTGCAGAAGCATTTTGGTCATTTTATCAAAATCCTAAACCGGGTATTTATAATATCGGTGGAGGAGAAAAAACAATGATATCTTTGCTAGAATGCATTAGTTTAATTGAAAGAATAACTGGGAAAAAATCAAAAGTTAAATTTGAAGAAGGGAGATTTGGAGATTTAAGATATTATGTTTCTGATATAAGCAAAGCAAAAAGAGAACTAAATTGGGATCCAAAAATTCTTCCAGAAGAGGGAGTTAAAAAATTAGTTCAATGGATAGAATCAAACTTAGATTTATTTTATTTAAACCAGAATTAAAATGTCCAAAATTAAAGTTCTGCAAATTGCTCATGCATCGCATTCTTATTTTGCCGACGGAAAAGATGATTTAAAAGCAATTACTCTAAATGATTGGTATTTCAAAACTGCTTCACAAATTAAAAAGTTTCATCCTGAAATTGAAGTAGAGTGTTGGGCTCCAGAAAAAGATTGGGAAAAATACCGAGAATTTAAAGAAGGGGGCATTAAAATGAGATTTTTCCCTGCGACATTTTCTCCAAGATATGCTCTTGATTTTTCTATTCCTATGCTTTTAGAAATTGCAAGAGAAATTAAAAAAGCGGAAAAAGAGGGTTATAAATTAATTATTCATCTTCATGAATATCACAATTTGCATGGATTAATAATCTCTCTCTTGTTTGGAGGGAAAAAAATTGTTGCACAACATCATGGAGGAAGTTGGCCATTAAAGCATCTTGAAGAAAATAAAAATTATCGACGAGGATTTCTTTTTTTCCTTCTTGGGCAGATTGCAGAAAATGTTTTGTTAAAAAGAGTTAAAGTGTTTTATGCCTTAAGCAAACAGGAGATGGAATATCTTAAAGAAATTTCTCCAAATTCAAAAGTAGTTTTTCAAACTATGGGGATTGGAGACGAATATTTTGAGAATATGGATAAAAATGTTGCTAGAAAGAAATTGGGGATTTCAAAAGACAAAAAAATTTTGCTATTTATTGGAAGAGTTGCTGAAGAAAAAGGAGTAAAATATCTTTTAGAAGCAATGAAAGAAATAGAAAAATACAACGATAAAATTGAATTAAAAATAATTGGTTATGGTAAAGAAAAAGATAGTTTAGAAAAGTATTCAAAAGAGTTGGAATTAAAAAAAGTTGAATTTCTTGGAGGAAAATTTGGAGAGGAAAAAATGCTTTATCTTAGTGCTGCAGATGTTTTAATTTTGCCCTCATTAAAAGAGGGGGCACCAGTAACAGTTATGGAAGCTATGGCAAGAAATTTGCCGTCAATAGTCAGTCAAGTTGGAGGAGTCGAGCTAATGATTAAGAATAATAAAAATGGAATAATAATCTCTCCTAAAAATACTAGAGAGATAATTGAATCAGTAAAAAAAATACTAAAATGGAAATCTATAAAAATTAAGAAATATGCAGAGCAATATAAATGGGAAGAAATTATTAAAAATACATTGGAGGATTATAAAAGAATTTAGATGGAAGAAAAAAATAGGCCTAATATTGTTTTAGTAATTGTTGATGCTTTTCGTCCGAAACATCTTAGTTTATTTGGGTATGAAAATGAAACAGATAAAAATTTAAAAAATTTGGCAAAAGATAGCATTTTATTTAGGAAAGCGATTTCTACTTCAAATTCTACTGTGCCATCGCTGAATTCTATCTTTACCGGACTTTATCCCCCAAATCACGGAGTAGTGCATCAATTTCCATATACTACTGAAGAAGAAATTGATAAATTTGATAGAGTAAATTTATGGATGCCTACTTTTCTTAAAAATCTTGGTTATGAAACAATGGCTTTAGACTGGCTTGGAATGTGGTATAAAAAAGGATTTGATTATTATAAAGAAAAAGAAGATAAAAAAAGTTTGATGCAAAAAATTATTTCTTCTCCGAAAGTAAAACAAATTTTGCTTAAACTCCCAAATTGGGCATACAAATTTGGAAAATCGGTTTTCAAAACAAGGTCATCAACTCCATTTACTCCGTCGAGCGAGACAGTAAAATTAGCTATATCTAAAATTAAAAAAGCAAAAAAACCATTCTTTTTATTTATGCATTTTTGGGATACACATTTTCCTTTTCCAACAACAAAATATTCTGGTTCTGAAGAAAAAGACATTGACAGAATATTAGAAAATGTAAAAAGCGATTCACAAAAAGAGTATATTAAAAAAAGAATTACAGATATTGGATTAGAATCTACAAAAGATATTATTAGAAAATATGACTTGACAATTAAAAATATAGACGATGGAATAAAAAAGATTATTAAAACTTTGAAGAATCAGGGAGTTTGGGAAAACACAATATTTATTGTGATGGGAGATCATGGAGACAGCTTTACTGAACATGGAGTTTATTTTAGCCATTCTGGATTATTTGACGAGACTATTCATGTTCCGATGATAATGCACATTCCAGGAATTAGTCAAAAAGAAACAGAAGAACTTGTTCAAAATGTTGATATCTTTCCTACGATTGCGGAAATTCTTGGAGAAAATATAAATGAAAACATAGATGGAGTTTCACTTTTGCCTTTAGTAAAGGAAAATATCTCTGTAAGAGATAAGGCATTTTCATGGGATGGGCTGTCAAAAAGTATAAAATCGGTGAGAACAAAAAAAAGAAAGTTAATTCTTTCAGAAGATGAAACTTGCAATTTATGCAAATCTTCGCATCATAAAAAAGCAGAAGAATATGATTTAGAAAGAGATGCTGGAGAGACAGAAAATATATTTCGTGGGGAGAGTGAATTAAGTAAATCTTTTGACGAGGATAAGATTTAAAAGAATAACGAAGTTTACTAAAAAATGAAGAAAGAAAAAATTAATCTTGGTTGTGGAAAAGAGATTAAAGAGGGGTATATTAATTTAGATTTTGAAGAATTTGATGGAGTAGATGTTATCCATGATTTGAATATTTTTCCTTATCCTTTTAAAACAAATCAGTTTAAAGAAATTCTTATGGACAGAAGCTTAGAGCATTTAGACAATCCATATAGGGTAATGAAAGAGATTTATAGAATTGCCCAAAAAGATGCGGTTATAAAAATAAGAGTTCCTCATTTTAGCAGTATTCAGTGTTGGGGAAATTTACAACATAAAAGAGGATTTAGTGTTAGAACATTTAATAGTGGCGGGATTGAAAAAGATTTTGAGGTTATTTATGCTGAAATAGAAATTCCTAGAATAAGATTCTTTATTAAACCGATGGTTAAAATGTTTCCTTTATTTTATGAAAAAAATCTAGCATACATTTTTCCAGCAACAGATTTAGTGGTTCATCTAAAAGTTAAAAAAGAATAAATTTATATTTGAAGTTTTCTTAAGTTATTTATGAAAAGAGCAAAAGAAAAAGGAGAGAATAAAGTAGAGTATGGTACAATTTCTTTGCCTACTCCGTTAATAGAAAAGATTAAAGATAGAATAAATGGGACTGGAATGAACTCTGTTTCTGCATATGTTGCATTTGTTCTAAGAGAGATTTTGTCATCGGGAAACAACAAAGAATTGTTAAGCAAAAAAGAAAGCGAAGAAGTAAAAAGAAGATTAAAGAGTTTAGGATATGAATAAAAGATTATAGAAATATTTAAATACTATAATTATACATAATTATAATGGAAGAAAGTGAGTTCATTGATAAAAAAGACGTTGGAGATAGATTTACAAAAGAACGAACAAAAAGATGTGAAGATTTAATGAATAAAGAAGCTCAAGGATATTTGAATCTTCCACTTGATGAAAAAATAAAGATTTCTCAAAAAATAATACGCGAAGCAATTGCAAAATATCCGAATATTGGATTAGGATTTAGCGGGGGGACAGACAGCTTAGTTTTATTGCATTTAGTTTTGCCGATAAAATCAGATATGCCTACTATCTTTGTGGATACTCAGCATGAATTTCAAGAGACTTATGAATTTATCAAGAAAATTGTAAAAGAATGGAATTTGAAAGATTACAAAGCTGTGAAAGCAGATGAGAATAAATTAGAAGAGTTTAAGCAGAAATTTGGATTAAAATCTCCTGAGTTCACGACGACATGTTGCGAGTATCATAAAATTGCACCTATGATGAAGGCAATCGGAGAAGAGGGTTATGATGCATTTTTAGTTGGGTTGAGGGGAGTTGAACATGAAGAAAGAGCAAAAGAAACTTTTTATTCTCCTAGAAAAAATCCAGAGCATATTAGAATTCATCCACTTTTATTCTGGAGACAAGAAGATGTTTTAAATTATGTAAAGAGATTTAAGATTCCTTGCAATCCAATGTATGCAAAAGGATATACTTCGCTTGGATGTCACGTTTGCACTTCTAAAAACACAGATCCAAATGCCCATGAAAGAGCAGGCAGAGGGGTTGTGCGAGAGACAGTCATGCCAAGATTAAGAGAGTTAGGATATACTTAATCTAAATTAAAATGATTCTTGAATTATCTCAGTTTCTTGGTTGGACAGCCACCTTTTTATTCTCGGTTATGCTTATTCCTCAGATAATAAAAACAATTAAAACTAAAGATGCAAGAGGAGTAAGTATAATTTTGTTTATTGTTTATCTAATAGCAAATATTATTGCATTAGTTTACGCAATATTAATCGATCAAAATCCCCTTAAAATAAAATATTCTTTAGGCATTTTTACTTCAGTATTTTATATAGGAGTTTTCGTTTATTATAAAAATCAATGTAAAAAAAGAGAAGATAATTTTAACGGATATACTTAAAAATATTCTTTATCTAAATATTTATGGGAAAAATTGATTTACACATACATACAAATGCTTCTGATGGCAATTTAACTCCAAAACAAATAGTCCAAATAGCAATTGAAAAAAAATTAAGTGTAATAGCAATAACCGACCACGACAGCATTTCTGGTATTCAAGAAGCAATAAAAAATGCTAAGGGCAAAAAAATTAAAATAGTTCCTGGAATAGAAATTAGTTGCAATCTTAAAGATATGGACTTTTCTAAAATTTATATAATTGGACTCTTTATAAATCATAAAAATAAAAAATTATTAGAATTCTGCAGAAGACAGAAAGGTGTAAAAAGTAAAAAACTTTTTATAATTCTCAATTTAATAGGATTTAGATTTTTTAATAAAAAATTATTTTTAGAAATGGCCAAGAAGATTTATCCTTATTTTTTGCTATTAATAAAAAATCTAAGATATATCTCTTATAGGGAACAGAGAAACAAAATAAATACCATCTCTCTTAGCGAGGGCATTAAATTAATTAAAAATTCCGGAGGAATTGCAATTTTGGCTCATCCTTGGGATTTTGATAAGAAAAGTTTGAATTTGCTTATAGACAATTTTAAAAGATATGGTGGAGATGGAATGGAAGTAAAATATGGATATACTCAAGATTACTGGAAAGATAAAAAATTTACAAGAATTAATCAATTTTTTGAACAAATTGCTAAGGATAAAAAATTGTTAGTTTCTGGTGGAAGTGACTTTCATGGACAATTGATGAGGCCTGTGAGTATTGGCGAGTGCGGAATAGATAATCAAGAATTTCTAAAACTGGAAAATTTTATAAATAAGAAAAAGGAACAATTCTAAATGAAAATTAGTTTAAAGGAGATTAAGGAGAGAGAAGGATATGCTTCTGGTTATCATTTCTTAAAAGGAACTAAATTCTTTGAAGTTCCTCGATACTGGTTTATCTGGCTTTTTTTAAATATCGGGTTTAATGCAAATATGGTAACAACTACCTTTGGAGTTTTAGGGATAATCGGATTATTTTTTATAGCTATGGGGAATTATTGGCTGGTAATTCTCGGAAGTGGATTTATGACATTCGCTGTTTTTTTAGATGAAGTAGATGGAGCTGTTGCAAGGATAAGCAAAAAAACCAGCAATTTTGGCATGTATCTTGATGGAGTTTTTCACTGGATTCATTTCACTTTTTTGTGGATTGCTCTTGGAATAGGAATCTGGAATATTCAAGGAGAAATAAATTATTTTTATTTGGGGCTAATCACAAGTTCAATATGGATACTAAACTCTGAAACAAAAAATATTTTATATAAATCCTTTTTTTATACTCCTGAAGAAATAAAAAAAATTATAACTGAAACAAAAAGCAATTATGAAGGAAGAACATTTACTGATAAAATAGGCAAATTTGGAATATTAAAATATAACTCATTCAGGGTGCTGAAATTAAACGCCTCTTTGTATATTTTAATCGCACTAGCGATATTTGGTTATGAAAAATATTTTCTATTTTTTTACAGTGTTATGCTCCCGATATTTTACATACGGACTATATATATGATTTTTGAAATTTCTAGAAAAATTCGCAGATTCAAGGAAAGATAGGTGTAATACATAAATATTTATAAAATAGATTAAATGGAAAGAATTATGAAGAAAATAGAAAATATTCTTCTTATCAATCCTTCTGTGGAAATATTAGAAGATAGTCTAAGAAGAATCACAACTCCTCTGGGATTATTATATATTGGAACTGCTTTAAAACACCGAGGGTATAATATAAAATTGATAAATTCTCCGTGTGAGGGATATGATAATTTGAGAAAGGTTGAGAGTGGGAGAGTTTTATATGGATTAGATGATGAAGAAATGTTAAAAAGAATAAAGAA
>CAYIAD010000016.1:1974-13668 GCA_964361295.1 Candidatus Woesearchaeota archaeon | reverse complement strand
AGTCGCTTAAATTCAAATTAATTTTTAGTGACAAAGGTGGTTCGACGAGAGATTTTGCGAACAAAAAATCAGCGAAGCGTAATAAAAAGTAAGCGAGATCTTGAGTCCTATTAACTCATGTTTCCTTGCAGGAAAAAGAGGCGATATTAATTTCCCAAACTTCCCTTTTACCAATCTAAACCTTTTTATACAAATAATTCTAACTAATTTAACTCCATGCGGAGATGCCGGAGTGGTCAAACGGGTCAGCCTTAGGAGCTGATAGCTTAGTGCTTACAGGGGTTCGAATCCTCTTCTCCGCATTATTTTATTGCGAAGCAATCAATCTAATTTTTGAGGAATGAGAACCCTAGGTTCGACGAGAGATTTCGTGGTAGAAGTATAATCCAAGAGAAACTTCGTGCGAGGTCTCGAGCTTTCCTAATATCCACATTATTTTATCGAAGATAAAATTAATTCAGTATTATTATCCATAATAAAGTAACTACTAACAAATGACTACAATAGAAACATTTAAATAGTCCTTATTACTCGTTATATTACGGAGGAAAAAACATGTCAATAAAAAAAGATATAACAAATACCCTTGGAATAGGTCTTTTGTGCCTAGCTACTGGAGGAGTTGGTTATATAATGGGAGTAGAAGCAGAATCTCCGAGATCAGTGCATCTAAATAAGATAAACGACTCGGGAAAATACAAAGCAACTGTTTTTACTAAAAGTCATAACTACGCCGGATATTCCCCTTATAACGCTGACAAAACTTCAGACTTTCATGTAAAGCTCGAAAGCTCATTAGAAAAACAATCAAACTTTTAATTTTTTATTTATTTTTATTTTTTTAATTTTATATTTATTAGTTACCATTAACTAATTACTACAGAATAGAAATATTTATAAACCAAAAAACAATCAAAACAATATGAAAGACATAAGACAATATCTTGCTACAGGAGCGTTAGCATTAGCAACTTCGGGTTGTATGACTCCTACACCAGCAAATCCAGATTCAAGATTAATCTTTGATGGAAAAGAGTATTCTGGAACAACTAAATCTCAAGGACAAAATTATCTAGTTAAATCTTCTGAAAAAAATATAAGTTACTCAGCTGATTTAACAGGTAAAACCAAAAAAAAAGCAGATATAACAAAAACATTTTATGCGATTGAATCTGCTAAAAATGAAAAAGGAGAGGTAATAACTTATGTTAACTTAAATAGTGTTAAAAAAGAAGATTTAGAAAGCTTAAGAAATGGAACAAAAACACTAGAGCAAGTTTTAGAAGCTCCAGAAACTATTCCAGAAATTGGAAAATTAAGAGCAATTATATATGAAAATAAAAGATTCTACTTAGTATGTGGAAAAGATACAAAGGCAAACTGGGATGAAGATGGAAATGTCTCTTTATACGGAACTTTTGTAACAATAGGAAAAGAACTAACTCAAGAAGAGTTTGAAAATTCTACTCCTAGAGGAACACAAACTCCGGGTATTGGAGAACCAACAAAACAAGAAGCTTTAGAAGGAGAACCAAAAGCAGAATCTATTCCTCAAAAACTTACACCCTCTCCTCAAAATACAATTAATGCAAAATAATTGAGTCAAACAATTCCAGGAGGAGATGCATCATTTTGAATTTCTTCAAATCCATTTTTAACAGAACTACTCTTTAGTTTTCAAAACAAAACCTAGTCTACCGGTTTTGAAAACAACAGGTGTTTTATACTCTTTTATCATCTCTAAAATGATTAAATAAGAAGAATCTCCTAAAAGAGCATTTATTCTCTCTTCTGTATAATCCAGAAGAATATTATCATCTTGATCAATAATTCCAATAATTTCAGCCTTATTATTATTATTAGAACTACAACTTAATTTCCTCTCATCCTTCTCTGAAAAAAATACCCGACATCTTAAAATTAGTTCAAAATTATCAGAGTAAAAAATCTCAGAAGGATCTTTGGTATTTATTTCAAATTTACCATCTATACCAATTGATTTTACTGATTAATCAGGATTAATTGCTCTATTAATAGCATCATTTAATAATTCAATTTCTTCATTAGTTAAATATCTACTTTGATCCCCCCAAGCACTTATTTGAAGAGTTATTATGGTATTACTATTTACAACAACATCAACTTGTTGATTCTTAGCAACAAACTTTATTGTCTGCCCATTATCCAATAATGCCGTCTGAGTATTTAAAAAACCTGTTGCTTTTACTATTTCAGAACGGCCATCTTCATAAATCAAATTTAAATAATTAGTATGTCCTGTTTTGTCAGAATAATACGCACTTTTTATTTTTATAGAATTTGAGGTAACTTGTATACTTCCAACACTTACCGCTACTAAAGGTATTTTCCAGCGTTCTATTCTTGCTAATTTATCATAAGCCATTGATTTAATCAAAAGCAACTCTGCATTTTGCCAGCTAAACAAAACTTTTTTTCCATTACTACTTATCTCTCCGTTTTCATCAATAATAATCCTACTTGAAATTTTTTCTAAATCATTTATACTTCCTGAAAGAAGTTTATTTAATTCGGCAACTTCAGAATTATATTCACTTAATTTCATATACCCCTTGCTAATCATTCTATCTAAACTAGCAGCTGTAACTTTTTGTAAAGTATCTTCCTGAATTCCTTTTATCTCTATTGCATCTTTAATGCTATCTGTATCAATCCAGCAAGTTACAGTTTTGTCGTCGCAGATTCCAACTGGTTTCCATCTGCTTAACTCTTTTTTTCCATCAGGAGGCAAACTTGAACAAATTCTTACTAAACCTTTTTGGTAAATATCTGGATGCAAATACTCACTTGCCCCACTCTGAATATTTGGATTAATAAAACTGGAAATGCTGTTGCTTCCAGAAGTGCATTCTGCTTCTGTTTTAATGTTTGACTCTGTTGCCTGATTACTTACAATAGAGTCAGTTACATAATCCACAGCATAAGAACTTGAAACAATTTTGAAATCACACTCTTCCTGATTATTTACTCTTACGCATAATTTGGTATAACCAGCAGGAGCAGTGAAATCCTTTGTCTCCGACGCTGTTTTTCCAATTCCAATATAACCCCCAGCAACAAAATAAATCGGATTCACAGAATAAATTGACGCCTTTGCATCTGGCTCTCTCAAATAAACCTGATAATTAACCCCTGCTGTCTTTCCTGCAAAAATATGATAAAACACTCTATACTGCGAAGTAGGGGGTATAGTCGCGTCTGTAAAAGGAAGCTCCTCAAATTTAGCATGAAACTGAGGAGGTGAACTCGGCTCAGTCATTGATTCTAAAACACCAATTTCAGGGAAAACTCCAGAGATAGAATTTTTACAAACTTCATTTTTCAATTCATTAACTGCCTTAACTTTAAATGCATTGTAAGCATTGGTTGCATAAGTTCTAGTAAAATAATTCATAGAATTTTTTGCATTTGTCCAGACAGCACTTCCTCCAGCATACTCTCCCCCGCCTCTTTGCCTCAAACTTCCTGAAGTAAAAAAATCCAAGATTTTTGGAATAATAATATCTTTTAGAGGCATTGCCTGTTGCCAGAAAAACTCGCAAAGATAAACACTATAAACCTCATCGCAGATTCCAACATTTGCTCCTGTCTGTTGCTTCTCAATTAAGCAATCTCTATGCCCTTTAATAATTGAAAGATAACCATCAATTCCTGCTTTTAATCCAGTCAAGCAAACTGGGATCAAAACTCCTTTGGTAGGGTTAGGATTAAAATTAGGCAAACATAATAATAAACTTCCAATTATTCCTGACTGAACTACATCTGCCTGTGGAGCAGTTCCTCCAGCGTCGCATCTTGAACTCGGACAAATAACTGGGTCGCACAAATTAAATAACCAATCACAATCTTTTGGAGACATAAAATTTTCACACTGAAGTTCTGGAACATCAAACACAGGATTTCCAAAACTAACAGGCATTCCTAAAATATCTCCTCCTCCTTTTTTTCCAAATTTACTTTCTGCCTCTCTTATTGCTCTCTCTGCTGTAACAGCAAGTTGAGAATTCTGCGATTTAGTTAAACCAAACATTTCCTCTCCACCAACAATATTTCCTGCTTCAATCCTAAACTGAGCACAAGCATCTCCCCCAGTAAATTGATTTGAACCAGTTTGAAAATTTACTATTGCATCATCTCCTGCATTGCAAACCCAATAACTTTTAGCAATTCCCGAAGCTGTTGTAGCGCTTCCACTAGTTGCATGTCTTATTCCAACATAATAACCAGTATTTTTTATTCCAGGAAATGGAAAAGGAACAATCGCAGGATAATCTTTATCTGGAGCAGTTCCAAAATACTGAACTTGTGGATTTGTAATAGGCATAGTAAATGAATCTACTTTCTTAAATGAACCAAAATCTTGAATACAACTATTCTCATTTATCTTTAATCCACCCTCCAAACTATACTCACAAACTTTTTCAGCAACATACTCTCCGTCGCTGTTTGGACTATCTCCTAAAATAGCAACATACTTTTTATTTCCTCCCCACCCACTATTATAATTAAAAAATTGTATATTCTTTTTAGTTGGAATATCTTTATCAGTATAAAACAGAGTTCCATCACTCTTTTTTATTTTATTTGTATCATAATCTCCTCCTGCCCATCTTCCTGTTTGAACTCCTTCAGCTGCAAAATTAAAAGAAGTTGTTGCTTTTCCTAAAACTCCGTTATCCTCAAGTTCTGCTTTTTGTGCAGCAGTTATTTCAATATTTTTTAAATTTTCATTTAATTCTTTAATTCTATTTTCATAAAAAGTTCCACATTGTCTTTTATAATCATCGTTAGAAAGTTTGTTCTTCAACAAATTGCAATTTTCCAAATCCCTTAATCCTTCATCTGAAATTAATTTGTTTTCAACAGCTTTGTTAATTGTTTCTTTATTTTTTGTATCTGTATTTGCAACCTGATTACCTAACTCTGTTGTATAATCTGCTCCAGTTTTTCCTTCTAAATATTTTCTCTTTTCTTCCTGCTGTTTAATTACCTCTTCATTTGCTTTTTGAAGTTGCTCAATTTTAGTTCCTTCATTATTTATACAATCTCTTAAATTTTTATATCCTTTTTCTCCTTTAGTTATTTCTTCCTGACAATAAATATTTACAGAGTTCATTGTCTTTTCCCTAGCTGCTACTGCTCCTCCTCCAACAAATAAACTCTTAACAGCTAAAGCACCCATTGTAGCAATGCATGCTTTTTGCATTCCATCTACGACTTTTCCTAATTTTTCAGATTTATCCTCCCAACCATTAATTGTCTTATTCAAATTTTTAATCATCTCATCAATTTTCTTAGGAGACAAATCAATAGAACGCTTTTCAATAGGGATATTAAAACTAACATTTGCAGTTGTTCCAGCTCTATCAATATTCGTCAAAACACTTAATCTTGCTAATTTGTTTAAATGGATTTTATTTAAAACAACATTATAATTTCCGATAACAACAGACTCTCCAACTTTAATTTTAGTTGTAGCTGCAGTATCTCTCTGGAAGTTTGTCTGGAATGTTGCATATTGTTCATCTAAATCTTTTAGAACAATGAATTTGTCTTTTATTGCAGTTGTTGCAGAAGAGGTAGAAGATGAAGGAATTTGATAAAGATTATTTTTATCTTCTAGTAATAAAGGAATTTCATTTCCATCAATATTAATGCTAACGCCATTATCTAATATACTTATTAATTGAAATTCATGAGTTCCAATTTTTTTAACAATATTCAGAGTTAAAAAATCTTGTTTAGGTATAAGTTTATTATTACTAAGATAATTAATAGAAAAAGCTGCTTTACTTTCTGATTTGGTTATACTAATTAATTTTATGCTCTCTTTAATATTAGCTCCAGTAATTGTCTGAGAAACTACTCCCACAGGGAATGTTAATTCAGCATCTTTAGTTAGAGATTGAACACCACTCGGTGCACCTGTTCCACTTATAACCACATCAACACCATAATCTTCAAAGCTCGGTTCATAAACATCTACAAAACTAATTTGCCTATATTTTCCACTAATAAAAACACTTGCAGAAGTCAAACTATTAGAATCAGAATCAAAATAACCTTTAACATTTTCTGAAACAAATAATTGATTTTCTTTGGTGTTGTATTTTCTTAAAAGTAATGCAACTAAACTAGTTCTTTTAGCAAAATCTCTAAAATCACCAGCAAGTTTTATCGCAAGCTTTAATCCTTTCTCAGCATATTTATTAGCACCCTTAACTTCTGTTCCATATTTATCTGCCTGCCCTTCATTAGGATAATTTTTTGCAACATTTTCATATCCTGAAATTGCTGAGTTGTAATTTTGGGTTGTAGTTGTCGTCAGTGAAGAAGTTGTTGATGTAGTTGTTGAACTTAAATCTCCCAACGCTGTTTCACTCCCTCCATAATTTCCTCCCGCAAATCCATTCAACTTAATATTAGTATTATCAATATTGACCGCAGTAAGATAATCTAATCTCCAAATATCTTTTTTTCCTAATTTACCCTCTTTATAAGAATCTCTTGAAGTTTTAATTAAATTATAATAAAAATTAATTCCCCTTGCATTTAAAACTCCTCCACCAGCATAATTCTTAATTTCATTATCATTTAATTTTGCAATCCAAACCTGAAGATTTTCATTAAAAACATTTCCTTTTTTAGAAGTGTCTATATTAATTATATAATAATTCTCTTTTAAGCTACTTATTTTATCTCCCAACCTCAAACCTTTATTAACTTCTCCAACTTTTAATTCCACTCTAGGACTTACTTTAAAATTTAAATCAATTCTTTTTCCATTATCATCTGTGCAACGTCCAGTAACAGATTTTACTAAACCTTGTTTTGAAATTGAATTAATAACACACCTATTTTCCAAGAATCTCTCTCCTTGTTTTACCTCTCTCCCATCCTCGTCAATTTTTAATCTTACTCTTGTATCTGGATTTTCCAAACTATCTAATCTTAATTGCATACTTGACAAGCAATAAGAACCTGCCAGATAAATTTTATTTGAAATCTGCCCTGCTCCTAAAGTAAAACTTGAAATTCTTCTATTTGCATCTTCATAAACTCCAACAACTGCGCTATTTTCATAAATATCCTCTACTTTTAAAAATCCTTTTCCATTCCAGAAACTAAACTCTTTGTATCTATCTTCCCACTCAGCATCGCTGATTAAAGGAACACTAAAACTTGTATCCCCAATTCCAAACGCATTTGCAATATCATATCTTATTCTTGCCGTAAGATTTCCAGAAACATACTCAGGCATTGAAGATTCATTTGCATTTCTCTTTAAAACAATAACAACATAGCCAACATTTTCCAAAATTGGATAATTAACTAAATTAATTGTGCTTCGCACAGCTGCCTGAGCAGGATGAAATCCAACTCCAGAAACTTCTTTAGGATAACTTCCTGTAAAACTCATTGAATCTATTGCTTTAATATCAATAAGAGGATTTATCTGCGTTGCAACTATCGGACAAAACACAGGAACATTTTGCTCTTCTAATAAATTGCTTGTAACAATTGTCGGACTGCAACCAAATGGATGAACTTGTAAAACAAAATCCTGCCCTGCTCCGCACTGCTCAGAAATTCCAGTCCCATAAAGTTGTATTCCCTGACTCGCAAGATAATCAGCAGAATTAGCTCCAAATGCAGTTGTCTGAGGATTTGAACTAGTAAAAGAACTCAGCATAGGTAAAACTAACAAAATCCCAAATATTAAAATCATTCCAAACCAAAATATTTTTTTATTTATCATTTAAAATTTACCTCCAGTTTTTGGCTTTCAAAAATTACATAATTATCCTGTAAATCTTCCAAGCTCTTCGGAATTTTCAAACTCTCAGCATTAATCTCAATCTTAGTATTATCTCGCAATTCAGATTCCGCAATATAATGCTCCTGAATTCCTCCTCCAGAAAGTGCGTTTGAAATAATCTGTTCAGGAATTTCCATGCTAACGCACTTCTCTTCTTTTAATCCAAATAACCCTCCTAAACCAGAACGAGGAACATCATAACATTGCTGTTTAATTGTCTTTTCCAATTTTAGAGAAGAATTCTTATAAATATCCACCCTAATAGTATACTGCCCTTCAGCGAGCTTCACTTTATTCTGCTCAGGATAAAGAACTGTTTTTGAAACTTTATCCGAACTAAAACTTATAATTGCCTCTCCAGAATAAGGTTTTCCGTCGAGGTTTAAACTTATTTCCTGCTCATAAATTTTATCCAAAATAATATCCGATGTTCCAGAAGCAACACTTGAAACAATTGTTCGTGAATCCAAAAACCCGTCTGCTTTTGTAATTATTACTCCATTAACACATTGAGGGAATTCTGTTTCTAAAATTCCAGCAGAAGTTTCTCCCATCTCACACACCTCTCCAAAGCAAGAATAAGAAACATTGGCATCAACTGAATTGAAAAAATTATCATAAAGATTAACTTGCATCAAACTATTTTTATCCTTGCAAAATTCCCGAGGAGATTCTTCAGCAGTATTTATATTTCCAGAATTTCTAGGAAGATTACCCTGAATAATTACTGCCATTGGAAACTGGAAAATCTCATCGCTGTTTGCAGAATAAAGCTGAATCATTACAGGATATTTCATATTATAAACAAAGTGATAAGGAACATAACAGAATCCCAAAATTCCCAAACCCGGCTGATTTCCAACAGGATTAAACATCATAACAGGCCCATCGGTAGGAACAACTTCAAAAGTGCTTGACCAAATTTTAGAATTCAAAAATCTTATATTTCTATTTACCCCCAAATCTAATACAAAATATTTATTTGCAGGATCAACTAATCCATAATCTCCTGTCTTGCTTCTCAAAGATAAAGTATTTACTTCTATTGCATCTTTAAGAGAATCAAATATCTTTTCTGCATTCCAAATTTTCGGAGAGCAAGTAAGCTCAACTCCGTCGACAGGAGCATATAATCTCATAATATCCACAGCATAATTTTCCAAGAAAAGCGTGCTCTGTTCCTGATTATAAACTTTAACTGCATCTTTGTAAAGTCCGCCCAATTCAGAATTTACTTCAATATTATGACTACTAATTACAGCATTATCTTCTCCTTTAGAAATGCTCAAGTCCATTTTCAAATTAACCAAAACCTTATCATCTTCAATTTGAACATCTGCCCGAGGATTTTGTTGCACAATTTCAAACCCCTGATTATAATAAGCATCATAAACGCAATTTTTAATCTTATTTTCAATAAAATTATTTAGCTCATCTTCCATATTTGAAATTGTGGGAACTTGCTCTTTCTGAATATTATTTCCATAAACATAATACCAATAAGGAACTGGATTTCCTAAAAAAT
Organism: Candidatus Woesearchaeota archaeon; assembly: GCA_964361295.1. Lineage (GTDB taxonomy): Archaea > Nanobdellota > Nanobdellia > Pacearchaeales > GW2011-AR1 > JABHWZ01. Next base: position 4,285 of record CAYIAD010000016.1, on the reverse strand, counting down.
TTAACTGCGACGAGAAAGGCATATAGCTAGAACCCGCCACAAAATCAGGCATCTCAATATATCCTCCCTGGCTTTCTAAAACATCTATTCCAGTTAAAGTATTTTCTTCAAGACAAACTAAAAAATTCTTATAAACTGGATCTAAACTAGCTGGAATCTGAACTCCAGCAATTTTATCCCTTAGAGCAAAAAATAAAACTGCCCCAGCAACAATAACTACCGCAATAATTACAAAAATAGAAACCTGCCCTCTTAAACTTAATTTTCGTCTAACCATCTTTTTTCACCTTCTCTTTTATTAAATTAAAAATCTCAGTATTAATATTTTCCTTTATAATCGCTTTAAACTTCTCCCACAATTTTTCATCTTCTACTAAAAGTAAATACTTCTTCATCTCTTCCTCTAAAAAAATAAATAAAATAACTATATAAATGTTTCTTAGTAAATAACTTACTTACTTAGTAACTTACTTATGGTCCTGCGCAGAATCGGACTGCGGTCTTTTCCACGTCAAGGAAACGTCTTAACCATTGGACTACAGGACCCCAATCTATCTAAATAAATCAATTTAAATTATTTTCTGCTCTTCTTCCCTCCAATGCTTTGCCCAAAAAATTCATCCAAAATCTCAAATTTTAAATTATTTAAATTAATTTTAGCAAGATAACATAAATCTCTAAAAAAAGCTTCTGGTAAAAGCCGAGATTCAGAATAATAATTTTTTAAAGTAGAATAAGAAATATCTAATCTATTTCCTAACTCTCTCAGCGACGGACTTTTTATCAAAACTAAAACTTTATTCAAAAATTTTCTTTGTTCTCCTTTTCTAAACTTGATTCTTCCCATAGATAACTGCGGGACTACAAATATAAAAACCTTTTTAAACCTAATTTAGAATAAGATAATATGGCAAAATTTCCAAAGGCAACAAAAAGATACTGCCCATATTGTAAGAAAAAAACAGATCAAAAAGTAAAACTAATTAGCACTGGATTCAAAAGAGGTTCCTTAAAAAGAGGTGGAGTAGTAAGAGCTAAATTAAGAGGAAGGGGAAGAGGCATTGGTAACAAAGGAAAATGGGGTTCGAAACCAGCACAATCAAAATTCAAGCGTAAAACTAAAACAACTAAAAAAACAAATGTAATGTATACTTGTCAAACATGTAAAAAATCAAAGTACAGACAAGGCAGAAGAAATAAACGAGCAGGAAAACAAGTGCAAGAATAAAAATGAAAAATTCAACAATTAAAACGAACGGAGGAATCCAATAAGTCTCGAATTTAAAAAACCAAAGCGGGTTGCGAATAATTTCGCGAGAATATAATCCCGAAGGTAAAATTAAATATTACGAGCGAGGTTAGGAGTTTTTCAATGGCGACAGCAAAAATAAAAAAAAGATTTTTTGACGTTGAAATTCCATTAATAGATAGAACAACTCAATTACAAGCATTTGAAATTGAAGAACTAGAAGGACGATTTATTAAATATGATTTAACAAGGGCTCTTAGAGGAAAAAATGCAGTTCTTAGAACAATTGTTCAAGTAAAAGATTCCAAAGCCATTGCTTCTCCTAGAGAAATCGTCTTAATTCCATCTTTCTTAAAAAGACTAGTTAGAAAAGGAAGTAATTATGTGGAAGATTCTTTCTCTACTGAAACTCAAGATTCTTTAATAAGAATAAAACCATTTTTAGTAACAAGAAGAAAAGTATCAAGAGCAATTAGAAGAGCTTTAAGAAATAAAACAAAAGAAGAAATTATAAACTATTCAAAAACCAAAAATATGGAAGACATAGCAATGGATATTTTAAGAGGAAATCTTCAAAAAAATCTTAGTGTTAAACTAAAGAAAATTTATCCTCTATCTGCTTGTGAAATAAAAGATTTCAAAGTAGAAAAAATTTTAAAAATTAATTCAGAAGAAAAATCAAAAAAATCTGCTGTTCCAAAAGAAAATCAAGAAGCAGAATCTGAAACGAAAAAAGAATAAAACTTTTAAACAACCTGCTTCTAAAAGAATTAATGCCTGCGTAGCTCAGTGATAGAGCATCTGCCTTGTAAGCAGAGGGTCGGGAGTTTGAATCTCTCCGCAGGCTTTTTATGTTATTGAACATAGTGAAATAACATTTGATTCTGAGATTCTAATACACGTAAATTCAAACGATATTTATCGGGAGTTTTTAATCTCTCCGAGCAACTTTGATTTCAATTTATTCCGAAGGTAAATATAAAGATTAGAAATCAGAGTTGGGAGTTGCAGGCTTTTTATGTTATTGAACATAGTGAAATAACATTTGATTCTGAGATTCTA
>CAYIAD010000016.1:0-1874 GCA_964361295.1 Candidatus Woesearchaeota archaeon | reverse complement strand
ATACACGTAAATTAAAGGAGATTTATTTCTCCTCAATAATTTCACATTTTCCGTCTGAAACTAAAATTTGTGCAATTTCTTTGGGGATATTTGCAATCTGCCCTTTTTCAAAAGGACCAATGCTTGTTCCAGTCATATCCAAAAATTCTTCTACTGATTCTAAAAAACTAACCATCACATTTTTTTCGATAAGTTCTTGCACTCCATTAATTATTTGATTTAATTTTTTATCAGAAGACTCTAAATTTTTCATTAATCCGTCAAATAATTCCTTCTCAAATTGAAGCATATTATCAAAGTCCTGTTTTGAAATCCCAGTCTCAGCAGCAACGAGAACAAGAGTTAAAATTTTTTTCTTGCGCCTAAGCAAAAGTTCCTTAAAAAGAGTTATTGCATTTTCAAGTTGTTTTTTAGTTTTAATAATCACATCAGAAAACAAATCATCTGTTTTTGATGCAACCTCTTTTTTTTCTTTCATATAATTCGCAACTTCAGTAATAAAATTTTTCGGAATCGGCTGTAAATTCTCAGAGTATCTTTCCTTTCTTCCAGCTTCGTAAATATCATTATAAGTTATCATTTTTCAAACTCCCGAAGCTGATTGTGGTATCCACAACCTCGCGACTTTACAGCGTTAGCTGAAGCAACCTCGCGAAAGAGATTCCACCCTTCTGTATTTTGAGGAAGTTTAAAAGAAACCAAGGGGTGTCTTTTGACAGCTCCGTAAATATCATTATAAGTTATCATATTATTAAATAGAACCTTTGTTTATATGAATTACTATAATTCAATTTCTACTTTAAGAAACCCACTTTTTTCAATAATTCATCTCCGTTCATTCTTCCTAATCTTCCTTTTCTAGCTTCTTTCTCATTAAAATGTTTAGCTTCTGGAACTTCACTATTATTATAAAAAAGAACCGGAACAGGATCTGCACTATGTGCCTTAATTTTGCAAGGAGTAGAATGATCTCCAGTGATAACTACTTTAATTTTATTTGGAGGGGCAATTTTTCTTATATATTTGAAAAGAGTTTTGTCTATATATTCAAACATTTGTTTTTTTTCAAGAGGTTTATTATCATGCCCAGGAAGATCTGTCTCTTTAACATGAATATACATATAACTATTAGTTTCTAGATTTTTCTTAATGCTTTTTATAGAATGCTCACACATCTTCTTCAAACCTTCATATAAATTCTGATACGCGTCTAAATTTTTCAGTTTAGGATATTCTATTGAATTTAATTTCATGCCAGATAAAGATGAAAAACCCATTTCAAGAGGCATATTTATTACTGAAATCCAACTAGGATATTGTTTCAATTTTGGAACTTCAATTCCTGCCCCTCTTACTAACAAATAATTCGCTGGTAAAAAACCTTTTCTTTTTCTCTCTTTATTTACAGGGTGATTCTCCAAAACTTCATAAGCTTTTTCTAAGAATTCATTGATAACGTTTGCAGTATATTGAGAATTATCTTCATCATCAAGAGGATTGCAGATTCCAATTTTACTTCTTTCTTTTATTTTTCCTTCAGAATAAACACTATCATTTCCAGAAATATCGTCGGAAAATCCCCCCTTAAAAACTAAAACAGCACGATGCTGAATAGTTGGAACAAATTCAAACACAGCAGGAATTTTTATATTATTAAGTGCTCTTGCTAAAATTTCTGCTTCTTCTGTAGTAAGATTTCTCCCTGCTCTTCTATCTAAAATATTTCCTTTTTCTAAAGAATCAATTGTAGCAAAATTAACTCTTAATGCTAAATCTCCTCTTATTAATTTCAAACCAGCTCCTGCTGCTTCTAATTGCCCTCTTGTGCTAGAGATTAATTTATTTCCAAAAATAGAAACTATTGCCTCATCTGA
>CAYIAD010000015.1:0-13730 GCA_964361295.1 Candidatus Woesearchaeota archaeon | reverse complement strand
CGATCTCAAATATTTTAAGTTCAGCACCACTGATTGCTTTTAACCCAAAATTCCTAATGCTTATATTTGTATCAAGATATCTTCCATTCATAGTTGCTGTTGCTTTCTCTAATTTTAAATCAGGCAAACTTTCAACAGAATAAATTTCATTTAATTTGGAAATAATATCTTCTCCAATAATCTGATTGCAGTTGGTAATATTATACATTAAATTATTTTTATTTGTGGAGTGATCAAAACCAAGAACATGTAATAATTCATGTATTACAATATTTGGAATCTTGCATTCAGAATCTTTCAAAAGCAAAATTTCTCCTCGTAGAATTACACTAAATCTTTCGGTTTCAGTAATATTAGTCGGCCCTCCCTCTCCAGCAATATATAATCCACTGCTAAATCTTTGTTTGTCCTCGCAACGAATAGAAATTTCTTCATTATCTAAAACAGGATAAAATTCAAGCTCAGTTAAATTAGACAAAAACTCAAACCCGTTTTCCATATCATAATTTCTCTGTAATGGACAATTAATAATCTTGTAAGAAATTCTTTTTTCTGGAAATCTCATATTAGAATAAAACTGCATTTTATCGTCGCTGGAAACACTGAAATTTGAATTTCCTCCAGAAGCAAAAAACTCCACCTCTCCAAAAGGCAAAAACCAATAAATGCCAAGAAGAGATAAAACAAAAACAATTGCAAAAATTCCTATAAAAGCTTTTAAAACTCCTTTTGAATTTTCCCTTTCTTCATACTCCATAAACTCTTTAGGAAATTTTATTATATAAAACTATTGAAAAATAAGGCAAACTTTTTAAGCAAAAGAAAGCTAATTAAAATATGCTCAAAGAAAAAGAGTCTTCGGAATTTGGAGAAAAAGAAATCCAAAAAAAACTAGAAGAAGAACTGAAATAATTATCTTTTAAATTATTACAAACATTTATTAATTAATTTGTCCAAATAAACATATGAAAAAAGGAGAAACACCACTTTCAAACTGGGGAATTGGAATCTTAATTGCCGTAGCTGTTTTAATTTTAATGTTTATTATTTCCTGGATTTTAAAAGACAAAGGAATTGGAATGATTGAATATATAAAAAATCTATTTACATTCGAAAAATGAAAAAAGCAGAAATGACTCTCAATGAAACAATGACTTGGATTATCGGGGTAATACTCTTAGTTCTTGTAATCTCTTGGATCGCTTACTTGTTTGGAGATAAAATTATCCAATTCTTCAAGAATCTTCCAAATTTTTAAATCAGGAAAGTTTATTAATTAAATCTTCCAAATATAAATATGAAAAATAAAAGAGGGAATATATTAATAGACGATGTCCTTTTCATCCTGCTTAATCTTTTAATCTTATCTGTAATTTTAGTTTTTGTTATAATTAAAGTAAATGGGGTATTTATCTTAGAAGAAAAATATTCTAAAGAAATAGCGCTTTTAATCGATGGTGCAAAGCCAGAAATGAGAATCAACTTGAACATGGAAAATGCAATTAAAAAAGCAAAAAAAGAAGGAATCTCTCCAGAAAAAATTGTCCAAATAACCGGAAATATAGTTACAGTAAAACTAAGTGAAAAAAGCGGGTATACTTATTCTTTTTTTAATAATATTATTTTTGAAGATGGAAATAAAGACAAATCACATTATTACCCCAACGAAGATAAAACTGGCTATGTATTTGTAATAAAATGAACTCACGCGGAGAAAAACTTTTTTCAGCATACTGGGTTTTAATTATAATTATAATTTCAATCGCAGCTAGTTATCTTGTTATTTCTTATTATGAAAAGCCAAGTGATATTCGGGGAGTAGAAGCAAGTTTCTTAATTAATCAAGTTGCAGATTGTTTAACATTTGGAAGCACAATTAAACAAGATGTTTTAGTTAATGAAAAATTCTCAGAAAAATATTCCAAAGACAAAATTTTAGAAACTTGCAATTTGAACTTTGCCGACGAAAATTCTAACACAGACCAATATTATTTGGAGATAAATATTTATCGTTACTATTTTAAGACTCTTCAAAAGTCAGATTTTTATGATAAAATTCAAGTAGGAAATCCTGAAATACCCTCTATGAAAATTAGAGAATCAGCAGTTTATTTAACAGAAACACTTTACACAACAAATGAAAACGGAAACAAAGCATATCTTATTAAAATTTCTGGAGGAATAATAAAAACAAACAAAAATGAAAATAAATAATAGAGGGCAAGTTGGAACAGGAATTTCATGGTTTGTAGCAACAATTGTAATCTTAGCAATAGTAGCTGTCTCAATTATAACCGCCACTCTTCTCGGAGTTTTAAAAACAAAAGATGTCTCATTCACTAAAAAATACGACGACTTAATTGCTACAAAATCTCTTTACGCATTTTTAAATACAGCTGAAGTAGGAGGCAAAAGTTATGAACAATTAAACACCGACGGAAAATTTAATGAAAGAGATTCTAAAATTGCTGAAAGTATTTTTGAGTCCTATAAAGAAAATTACCCTCAAATTTGGTTAGGGATTATTAGTTATAAATGGCAATGGACTAAAGATGAACTTTTTGATGAATTCCCAAAATTAAAAAAAGTAATTGGAACAAGATTAGCTCCAGAACAAAATATAGACATAAAAATTTCTCATATTATGAGAACAATAACTCTTCCAGGAGAAAAATATCAAATTAGATTTATACTTATTCAAGATGATAAATAAAAAAGCAAGTTCAACTTCAATCGGGATTTTAGTAATCGGGGTTTTCTTCACATTTGGATTAATTTTATTTGGATTAACAATTAAAGGAATGGATAATTCTAAGCAAATTGCCTCAGCTGGATTAGTAGAAACGGTAAGGGCAGTTTCAGAGCAAATTTTATTCTATGAAAAATTAGGATATGAAAAAAACAGAATAGCGGAAATGATTTATAACGAAGATAGTCTTAACCCTCTTCAAAATTATGTTGGAAATTTAAAACTAACCTATAATGCAAAGGAAGATTTTTATATAATTATAGTTGAGATAAATAATGTTAAAGTAGAATATTTTTTTAGGAGTAAAGTTTATTAAACATCTTTACTTTATTTAATTATGAAAAATAAAAGAGGAACAATATTTGACAAACTCGCAGAATATTTGCCTTGGATTTTCTTGTTTGTAATTTTACTTTTTGTAACATATAAAATTTTATCAAATTTCAAAACTTAAAATGAGCGAGAATACAACAAACTCAACAATCGTCGAGATAATTATAATTGTCTTAAGTTTAGTTATAATATTTATTTTTATCTCTTATCTTGATTTAGGGGGAGACACAAAAAAAGAAATCTGCCACAATTCAGTAGTTTTATCCTCGACAACTGCAGGAATTGGACATTTAAATTGCGAAGTTTATAAATTATGCATTTCTGGAGGCGATGATTGCACTGGAGATTTTGACAAGGAAATAAAAGTAGATTTAACTAAAAAAAATAAAGAATTTACTGACCAAGTTTGGAAAATAATCGCTGATGAAATGGCTGACTGCTGGAGTGTTTATGGCGAGGGAAAAATAGATTATACTGGGCTAAAAGAAACTAAAACTCAAGCAATAGAAAACTGGATTTTAGAAACAGAAGCATATTCTTGTGGAGTTTGCTCAACTATAAAATTTAGTGAAAAAGTCGCGAGAGAATTAAATGTTCAATTTTCTGCTGGACAAATAGGAATTAGAAATTATTACTTAGACGATTCTAAAGGATTATATCAATATCTTTCAGACAATTATTATGCTACAAATAAAAAATATTCAATTTTCTTATACGGAACAACTGGTGTAGATAATATCAAAAATTTAATGTGGCGAGAAGGAATAGGAGGATTTACTTTAGTTGGAGGAATTAATCCGTCCTCAACATTTTTAGAAAATTTCTTAATTCTTACTGGAATGAGTGCAAAAATTCATTTACCCACTCAATTTATTGAAGAGAATAGACTAAAAGAAGCATTAGTAACAAGAGATCCTTCAGAAATAGAACACGCAAAACAGTTTTACCTTGAAAAAATAAAAAAAGGAATTGAATCTGTTTTACCCGATGTGCTTGCAAACGGAATTAATTCTAATCTTCCTAACTGGGATAAAAACACTCTGACTCTTCCAGTTTGTCGAGGCGGATTTATTAGTAGGGGGTAAAATTATTTGTCGTAACTAAAACGATATTTCCTATCTAGACGATTTTGTTCAAAAAGAGATTCTTCTCTTCTATACCTTTTACTTCCTTCTTTTTTTCTCTCTAACTTCCTAGTTTGAAGATTATATTCAAAATAAAAAGTGTCTAAATCTTCATTGTATGCGTGTATAAGAAGAGTTTGGTCATCTATCCACATAGCATCGGATAACCATCGATAACCATTTACTTTCTTTTTAGATCCTCCCCAATCTAAAGAGTCTTTATCAACTACTACTAAAACTTTTCCATCTAAGTTTAAAATATTAACTTCCTTAGAAAATTCATAATGGTATTCTAATGGATCTCCTTTTCTTCCATAAATTATTCTTAGTTTCTTACTTTCTTCAGGAGAACTTAATTTTGCATTAGCTTTTTCAAATTTTTCATGTTCTTCCATTTCTGCTAAAATTCTTTCTCTAGAAACTTTTTCTCCATCTTTTGTTTCTGCTGTAAATTTAAAAGTTAAAATTTTTTGTCTATCAGGAGAAAAACTACACGAAAAAATATCTTCTGTTAACTTTCTTACTCCATCTCTTACAGAGAGCGAATATAAATCTCTTGTAACAGGACTAGAAAGATAAGTTAAAATCTCAATACTATCTCTGTTAGCTTCAATGTCTCTTTCAATAAATTCGCGAAAAGAATCCCCGTTTCTTTGTCCGACATAATTATTTGTAAGAGGATTTATCCTATCTAAATATTTTAGTGTTATCTTATCTGAAACAATTCTTTCAAAAGAAGTTCTATTTCCAATTTCTCCAATTATTATCCTGTTTTTATCTGCAAAAAATAAAGTATTTTTTCTGTAATCTTTTTTAGAAAATATTTCTGTTAGATATCTAAGCGTAGATTGAGCTTGAGATTTATTTTTAAATGTAAAGCATTTTAGAGAATAATCAATTCCTATTTCATCTGAAGAACTAGAAAAATTAAGTGAAACACTAGCAGAAGATATTTCGGGGGTATCAATTTGTAATCTAGATAATTCTTTGGGATCTATTCCAAAACCAAGAATTAAAAACAATGTTGTACGCTTCTTTATTTCCTCTGGAGATTCATCTGGAAATTCTTGTTGAAGAGTTTTAAAGGGTTTCAAAACAGGAATTTTAGGAGGAGTAATATTTCTACCCAAATCTTCCAAAATTTTCAATTCTTCTCCCTGCAACAAATACCAATCTAAACTTTTTTTGTTGATATCTCTATCTTCTCTTTTTACTTCTGGTTTATTCTCTGTTATTTGAATATTTTCTCCCTCTACTTTTTGTTCTAACCTTGCAACAGGTTTTTCTAAAGAATCTCTCGACGGCAAATAAGAAAACAAACTCGCCCCAACTATTCCAGCACCAACAGCAATTCCTCCTAAAATATAACCTAGATTTTTCATTTTAAAAACCAATTGCACCCGGGAAAAATGTTTTAAAAAATACAATTCTATCTCTAGCCTGTTTTTCTGAAGCATGTTTAATTTCCCATCTCTCTCCAGAATTTAAAATATTCTCTCCTTCTTTCATAGCATCTTTAAAATCTTCTTTTGTAAACTCAGCAAGAAAATATCCTCTATCAAACAACATTTGATTTTCCACAATTTTCTCTCCAAACATTTTCTTAATCGGTTCAGAAGAATCTCTCCCTCCAGCATTCGCAGGAATTACAAATACAACTTGACTTTCTGTTCTAGAAACTAAAGATTCTAAAGAATTCATTAAAGGGGCAATCTTCTCTTTTAATAATCCAACTTCATCTGTTCTTAGAATGGTTCCTTTTCCAATAATCCCCTTTGACGGAGGATAAAACATTCCAAGAATCCCCTTAGATTGAAAATATACTCCTGTATAAGATTCTGATTGATTTATTTCTGGAAGTGCATTCAAAGCTTCAGATTTGTTTTTAAACTGCATCCAGAGAAAAGACATCAACCCTTCCCCAGGCAAATCATATCTTACTTTTACAATTCTTCTTGCTCCTTTAAATGCCTCTGGCAATTCATAAATTTCATTAAAATTATAAAACGGGTTTGGTTCTTTTTCAACATTTGCAGGCATTTGAATTTGAGTTAATTCTTTATCTTTAAACAAAAAATCTAAAACAGGTTCATTATCTTCTTCTCTACTTGCTTTTTCTCTCTCTTCTTTTTCAATAATTCCCTTTTCTTCTTGCACTCTTTTTTCTAAATCATAAGGATTCGCTTTCAAATCTTTAGTAATTTTAGAAATTTTTTTAACTACTCCACTACTATAAAGAACATATAAACTTTCTCCACTTTTCCAAAATTTAGGTTTTTTAACTAAGATTACTGACCCATCTCCCCTCGAGGGAATAATCTTTCCATCTCCAAAATATAAAAAATCTCCATTGCCATTACAAGCTTCTTGTTCATTTTTTGGTGGAGTAGTATCTGAATTTGGAAGCACATAATTTTCTGGAGTTAAAAAATAATTATTATCCCGATAATCTGTTTCTCCCCACGCCTCACCAAAATTTTTTGGAAATTTATCGTCTTCATCTTTAATATGCATACGAAGTGCCAGCCCGATTTCCCCCAATTGTTTCTTTTCTAATTTTTCTCTCTTTTCTCTATCCACCCCTTCTCTATCTCCAACTCTCTCTGTCGCTGTTTTTTCTTCTCCAAATTTTACAGGAACAAATAAACTTCCAGAATAATCACTTCCTGCGTGATTTGATTGTGCTAAATCTAATTTGCAAAGTAGAGTTCCGTTTGCTTTTCCATCTCCCTTGATTTCAATCTCGAAAATTCTTCCTGTTTCATATCCTGTTTTTTTTGAGTCAATAATTCTTCCAGTATTATGCAACAAATATTCTGTAACAACCCAATTCGCATTTCCAGATTTTCCTTCTTCATTCCAAAACTTCCCTCGCATTTTTCTCCACTCTTCTGCATACTCCCAAAATTTCTCAACTGTTTTTTCACCGACGACATCAGTCATAACTTTATCAAATGCTTTAATCGCCATCTCTGTTTCAAACTCTGCTACTTCAGTTGTTGATTTTAATTTAAGTTTATGAGAACCAGAATTATTTTCATAAAAAATCGTCTGAGTTGAATCCCCAAAAGAAAGATTCTCTGGATGCCCGACAAAAATTCCAGCCGAAGTATTGCTAAAATAAGTTATAAGATTCAAAGGAATTCCTTTTTCTTCTTCTGGCTTAACTAAATGATATTCTAAAGTTAATTTATCCTCGGTTAAATTTGCACTTAACTCAACATATCTTTCCAAGGGTTTTGCTTTTGAAACATTTGAAAAATCTGCTTCAGTCATATTTACTTTATGAGTTTGATTATAAATTTCTTCTGAATTTGCAAAAGGAGAAAAATAAATCGCAGAGCCAGCAAAAACAGGCAAAGCCAAATTTCTAATTGTTTTACCAACACTATTTTTTAATTTTTCAAACAAGTCCAGAAAAACAATTTCTCCTATCTGGAATATAATCATCTAAAACATCTTGCATAAAAATAAATTAAGAACAGAGTATATAAAATTTGTTGTAGCAAAGTTTATTAATTAAAAATACTAAGAAGGAATATGAATGGACTGATAAAAAGCAAACGTGCGTCGACATTGCTTATAGAAGAAGTTGTTAGAATATTTATAACAATAATTCTCCTCGCTCTTCTCTTCGGACTTTTATACAAATTATGGAGTGTATTTTCTTATGACGAAAAATTAGAACAAGCAAAAGAAAGCATGAAAATTTTAATTAATGGTATAGATAAAAAAGAAGAACAAATTTTACTTTATGCTCCGAATTATGAATCCCCTAACGACCAATGGGTTTTAATAATTTGGGATATTAAGTCAAGAGAAATTCCAGAAAAATGCTCTTCAAATTCTTGGAAAAAATGCATTTGCTTTTGCGATTTAAAGGCAACTATTGAAACAGTTGATTATTATAAATATAAATCTAGTTGCGATTCTCATGGAATTTGCGAAAACTTTGACAATGAACTTACAATAAAAGAATCTCACTGGATAATGAAAGATAATGTTGTTTCTATGGAAGATGTTCCTGTTTCTTTGAATATTAATTATACCAAAAAAGAAATTACAAGAATTAAAAGTTAGAGAATAAATTAATTAACAGCTTGGAGAAATTCTGAATAATCTACTTCTAAATTTATCTAAACTTTCTTAGAATTGCAATTATTAAGATTAAAAGTAGGAGTATTAGCAATAAAATCAATCCCAAAAATAACCAATTTATTCCTGGTTTTGCAGGATTCAGATTAAGATATAAATTTGGAATTATAGTTTGTTCTTCTAAATTTGTAGAAGTTATTTTAGTTGTTGAAGGTTCATCATCTATAAGAGGATTTGAAGAGTGATGATGATTCGCCTTATTTCCTGAATTGTCTTTTAAAACTTGGAAATTAAATATAAATTCATTATTTAGTTCATTTGTTTCAGAATATGAATTAGTATTATCTACTACAATTCTTAATTCATAATTTCCCGAAGGTAATTCTCCAAATCCAACACCCCAATCTCCTTCTCCTACTGCAAAAGGAAGTTGTGGAATTCCTGAGATTAAATCATTATTTAGATAAACTTGAACAGGCACAGATAAATAATTACTTCCTGTGTTATGTGTTTTAAATCTTACACTTGCATCTTCATTATCATATAATGGAAGATTTTGCATATATCCATTGTTTATGTATAAATCTAATCCAGATGTTCCAGTGGAAATACTAAAGGTTATTGTTTTTGAAGCAGTATTTCCTACTAAATCTTTTGCATAAACTTTTAGATTATGATTTATATTTGACAATCCATTAAGAGTATATTGAAATTCAGTGGAATTATTTCCGACGACAACTGCATTTCCTAAATCCAAAACAAACCAAACTTCTGCATTTTCATCTGTTGTAACATTCAATAGAACACTTGAAGAATTATAAGTTGCATTATTAATTGGACTAATTAGAGTAATAATTGGAGCAGTTGTATCTATTGGAACTTGTTCTTTTATTACAAAACTAATTTCTTGCAAAGAAGGCAAACATCCATTTCCGCCAAAACACTCAGCAGGTGTTCCTTCGACGACAATTTTATAATTTCCAAGAGCTGAAAAATTTCCTGAAAATCCAAAATAATCTTCTGTCTTTAATTTTGTTGAATTAACTTCTGAAATTTTAACCTCGTCTTTGTAAGTTCTTATACTAACATTTGTATCAAGTTGAGTTTTAGCTCCAAATTCATTAACATATTCAGATTTGTAATTAAAACCAAAATCAACATCTTCATCTTTCTCAGGAGAAACAGGATTTATACTTAATCCACTTATTAAACTATAGCTATAATTTACTAATCCAATCGGAATTACTCTAATCTCTGTTCTTGCTAATTGAGATAAAGAATTCAAAATTTTGTCATCAGAAACCTCAGTTGAAAGTTCAATATTATAGGCACCTGTTTGCGAAAATCCAGAATAATTAAATACAACTTCTTGAGATTCTGAATATGGAATGCTTAAAGGTTTTACTTCACTAGAAAGAATATTTCCAAAAGAATCTTTAATTTTTAAGGTTACATTTGTATTAACCAAATTAATTGAATCTAATTCAGAAGGATTATATTTTAAAGGTCCTGCATTTTCAATCGCAGCATAAGTATCAGCATCAATAGAAACATTCAAACCAACTTCAACCAAAGTATCTGGATGAACCTCATTCACAACATGCATGTCCATAATTGGCGCCCAACCCACTGCTTTTCTTAATAAATAAACATTGTAGGGTCCGTAAGTTTCACCGCTTCCTTTTGAAGAAGGCATTGTTTCCCAATGGATATAACCTGCTTTGTAAAACCAAACACCATAATATACAAAATCAGAACTATCTGGAAAATTTAAAGTGACTGAATTTCCCGACGCTGTTTTCGTTAGTCCATTAACTTTATTTCCAACAAAAGAACAATTTGAATTCAGGCAGGTATATCCAACTGTTTGAAAATCAGAAACAGAAGCATCCGTATAATTAACACTTCCATCTTCATTTATCTCTGCATAATAAGCATTATAGATTACATTATTTCCAGCACTAACTAAATTAAAACACAGGATTCCAACAAATATTAAAAATAAAAATTGTTTTTTCATTTATTGTCCTCCGGGTTCTGCTGGTCCAGGATTAAATCCAGATCCGCCAAGTCCTCCACTTCCACCATTTACTTCATTAGAGCTATTACCCGAATCTATTTTTCCTCCTGCTAACCAAGATAACCCCCAATAAAGCGCATTTCCAAAAGGACGAGTTATTCTCTGAAGCCAACTAAGAGAATTATCTCCTAAAGGATGAATTAAAGGAAGAGAACCAGAAATTTTTTCTCCAGGAGTATTTAATCTTTCTTCTAATTGGCTTTTTTTAGAACTATCTACATTTACATGTCCAACTTTTTCTTCAGCATAATCTAAACCTCTTGAGATTATAGGAACACCCTCTCTTTTTTCAGGATTGGTAAGTTCATCTGCAACAATTCCCAGATTATTATTTTTTGGAATAAATTGCCCTAAAGCAACATCGTAAAATGATCCAGCCATACCACCAATTCCACTTCTAATTTGTCTTGCAGCAAGAACAGGAGTCATTAAAGTATAACCTATTCTATCTCTTATGTTATTTCCAGTATAAGTTTCAGAAGCTTTGTAATTTGGAGCATTTGGGTCAGAAGAATAAATTCCTGCTTTTTCTCCAACACTTGCACCAGTTCCAAAACGAGCACCACCATCTACTACCTTAACAAGATTATAACCAAACCTAGAAGCATCATGTTTAACTGTTGCGCATCCATAACCAGTTGCTAAAGAAGTGCCTAAAACGAGTCCAGCCATTATTCTGTTTGCATAAACTATTGCTCTATCTTTTTTTGTTGGAGTGTATTTCATTTGGAGTCATTTTATCACCTCCAAAGTTTCATTGATTTTAAGTAATGAAATCCCTATTTAAATATTTATATATTGTAGTTATTGTAAAATTAAGACAAAAACTGAATTTTATCTTAAGAAAATTTAAAATGCTATTGTTGAGATAGAGTAGATAAATTAAAATCTTAATTCTTCTTTTTTAAAAAGAGCTACTACTCGCAAGCCCACTCACTTTTTATTACGCTTCGCTGATTTTTTGTTCGTGAAAACTCTCGGATTTGAAGTATAATTTATCTGAAATTAGCAAACCTTTGTAGAATAATATTATTTCATTACATTCAATAATATAATATGAGCCTACACAGATTTGAACTGTGGACCCCCGCCTCTCTTAGAGTTTTTTCCAGAGAGAATGTAATTCTAATGAATTACCCTCGTATAAGAGCGGTGCTCTAACCAGGCTGAGCTATAGGCTCGCAATAAACCCATATTATTAGATTTGATAACTTATTTAAAGGTTTTTACATTTAACTTTTTATGTTACTAGGACTTGTTGGAAAGCCATCATGTGGAAAATCTACTTTTTTTAAAGCTGCGACACTAGCAGAAGTTGAAATTGCTGCTTATCCTTTTACTACAATAAAACCAAATCATGGAGTAGGATATGTTAAAATTGATTGTATTGATAAAGAGTTTAATACTCAGTGCAATCCAAATCATGGGTTTTGCATTAATCATAAAAGATTTGTTCCTGTTGATTTAATGGATGTTGCTGGACTTGTTGAGGGAGCATCAGAGGGAAAAGGATTAGGAAATCAATTCTTAGATGATTTAAGACAAGCAGATGTTTTTATTCATATTGTTGATGCTTCTGGAACAACAGATTTAGAAGGAAAACAAACAGAAGGACATAATCCTTGTAAAGATGTTTTAATGTTAGATAGAGAATTAGATTTATGGTATTATAATATTTTTATGAAGGCTTGGAAAACTTTTGCAAGAAAAATAGAAATGGAAAAATCTAAATTTTCTGAAGCAGTTGCAAAGCAGTTTTCAGGATTAAAAGTAAATGAAGAGCAAGTTAAAGAAGTTTTAAGAGAGTCTAATCTTCCTGAAAAAGCTACTAATTGGACTAGCCAGCAAATTATGGATTTTGCTTCTCAATTAAGAAAAAAATCAAAGCCAATGATTATTGCAGCAAATAAATGTGACTATCCAGATGCTCAGGAAAATATAAAAAAATTAGAAAATGAATTTCCAGGATATTTGATCTATCCTTGTTCTGCTGATTCTGAATTAGCTTTAAGACAGGCAGCTAAAGCAGGGATAATTGATTATATTCCTGGAGAAAAGGATTTCAAAATAAAAAAAGAATTAGGAGAGAGACAAAAAGAAGCTTTAGATAAAATTAAAAAAAATGTTTTAGATGTTTATGGTGGAACAGGAGTTCAGGAAATTTTAAATTTAGCTGTTTTTGATTTATTAAAATATCTTGCTATTTTCCCTGCTTCAGCAACTAAGTTTAAAGATTCAAAAGGAAATGTACTTCCTGATTGTTTTTTACTTCCTCCTGGCTCAACTGCATTAGATTTTGCATTTTATCTTCATACTGATTTTGGAAAGAATTTTATTAAAGCAATTGATGCAAGAACAAAACAAGTTAAGGGAAAAGATTACAAATTAAAAAATAGGGACGCAATGGAGATTGTAACTAGATGAATTATTATAATAATTCTTTTAACATCTAACATAAGCTGGTTTTGTTAAGAAAAATCCAAATGCTCTGTTTAATCCTGCAGATAATTTTATTGCTGTTCTTTCTAAGATACCTTGTTTTTCAGGAGCATGTATTCTTGGAATAAATATCTGTGTTTGGGGAATTTTTACAGCTACAGGTTCTTCTTTTATTACACCAACTATATTTGGCATTGATTTTACATTTATTGTTAATCTCTTGCTATCTCTTGATTGTAGATGTTGTCTAGTATCTTTTTTATGAGGAATTGGTCTTTCTTGTGGATGTCCCATCCAGTAATCTACTGCTTCTTCTACATATAATGGGTCAGTATTGTACATTAAAGAAATTTCATTTATTGGTTTGCTATGTTTAGTGTATAATTTCCAGATTGCATAATTTCTTTTTTTAAGAGGTTCTTCTACTGGTTCTGGTTTTCTATGAGTTAAGACATATTCTAATTCTTCTGTTTCTAAATCATATCCTGTTAATCTTCTGAAATCTCTTTGAACAACAAACATTGCATCCTCTTTTGTTTTTTCTTTTTCAGTTGCATTTTTAAAATATCTTAAAAGTTTATCTTGATATTCAAACATCTCTCTTGTGTGATTTTGGTATCTTTTTAATTGAGATTTAGTTTCTAAAATTGTTGATTCTAAATCTTCTTGAGAGAGATTATATCCTTGTGTGTTTAGTTGAGTTCTAATTTGAGTATAAACTTGATTTCTATTGAAACCTCTGGCTGTTAATGTTTCATGCATTCCTAATAAGTCGTATTTTATGTTTTCTGTTGTAAACTCTGCTTGTTCCATATTATTTCAGTATTAAATCTATTTATAAAGTTTTTCATTACTCTTTTTCTGTGTTATCCCGAAACTATTTCATAAGGCTGTTCTAAACAGCTGTATG
>CAYIAD010000014.1:0-14119 GCA_964361295.1 Candidatus Woesearchaeota archaeon | reverse complement strand
AAAGTTAAGAGATAGCGATAGCTGTGTTGTTTTTCGGTATTCATGCAACACAGCTCCCCATTAAAAACATTTATAAAACAAATTTACATAATTAAAATATGGCTGAAAAAAGTGGTGACTTAAGTTTTGTAAATTATACAATTGGTTTGATAAGTTTAGTGCTTGCTTTTTTCCAACCTTTCCCTGGTTTAATCCTTGGAATAATTGGATTAGTGCAAAGCAAAAAAGAAAAAACAGAACTTTCAAAACTTGGAGGTAAACTTTGTGTTTGGAGCATTATTGTAAGTATTATAGTTATTGTGATAACGGTGGTGTTTATGGTTTATGCTTATCAAAAAGGTTTATCAAAATAAAATGAGGCAAAATAAAAAAACTCGCGACCTCGCACATAGTTGTTTGAGGAATATACTGCTACCACGAAATTGCTCGGCAGCAATGGAAATGACTATTGGAATAATGGTAACTCTAGTTCTTCTCATCGCTGTTTTGATAATGGTTTTATTTTTTATCTCTAGAATAACTGAAAGTGGAACTTCAGCGATTGAGGGAATTGATGCTGCTGTAAAAGGAGAAATAAATAAATTATTTGCAAAAGATTCAACTAAGAGAATTATTATTTATCCTGAAACTCGTGAGATAAGCATTAAGAAAGGCGAGAGCAGTTTGGGGTTTGGATTTGCGATTAGAAATGTTGAAGAAGAAGGAAGTTTTTCTTATGATATAAATGCAAATAGTGTTGATCCAAATTGCCCTTTGAAATTACCTGAAGCAGATTTATTTATTGCACTAGGAAAAAGAGGAAATAATATTTTAATCCCTTCTGCAAGTATAATGGAAGAGCCGATTTTTGTAAGATTCTCAATTCCAGAAAATGCGCCTGCTTGCAAGATAAGATATGCTATCAATGTCGAGAAAAATGGAAAAATCTATGGTTCTTCGATTGATGTAGATTTGAATGTTAAAAGTGCTTAAATTTATAAATTTAATTCTCTTTGATAAATTATGGTGTTAAGATTATACAATACTTTAGATAGGAAAAAAGAAATTTTTAATCCAATAAAAAAAGGAGAGGTAGGAATGTATGAGTGTGGGCCAACAGTTTATAGTTATCCGCACATTGGTAATATGCTAAGATATATTTTTGGAGATGTACTTACTAGAGTTTTAATTTATGATGGATATAAAGTAAAAAGAGTAATGAATGTTACTGATGTTGGACATTTGACTTCTGACTCTGATTTTGGAGAGGATAAAGTTGAAAAAGCGGCTATGAGAGAGGGTAAAAAAGCAGAAGATATAGCTAATTTTTATTGGAAAGCGTTTAAGGAAGATTTTCAAAAACTTAATATTACTAATCCAGATATTTGGTGTAAAGCTACTGAACATATCAAGGAACAAATTGAATTAATTAAGATTTTAGAAAAAAAAGGATTTACTTATAAAATAAATGATGGGATTTATTTTGATAGTTCTAAGTTGGAAGATTACGGGAAACTTGCTAGGCTGAATAAAGAAAATTTGAAAGCTGGGAAGAGAATTAATCTTGGTGAGAAAAAAAATAAGACGGATTTTGCACTTTGGAAATTTTCAGAAGAGCCTGGAAAAAGACAGCAAGAATGGAAATCTCCGTGGGGGATTGGTTTTCCTGGTTGGCATATTGAATGTTCTGCTATGTCTATGAAATATCTAGGAAAACAATTTGATATTCATACTGGTGGAATTGATAATATATTTCCACATCATGAGAATGAAATAGCTCAATCAGAAACAGCGACGGGTAAAAAATTTGTTAATTACTGGCTTCATAATAATTTCCTTTCCACAAATGGAGAAAAAGTATCAAAAAGTAAAGGAGGATTATACACTATTTCAGAACTTGAGGGCTTAGGATATAATCCATTAGTTTATCGCTTTATGTGCTTGCTAACACATTATAGAAATCCTTTAGAGTTTTCTTTGGATAATTTAAATGCTGTTAAAAATGGTTATGAAAGTTTGAAAAATAAAATTGCAACTATTAATGATAGTGGAGCAGATAATCAGGGGAAAGATTATTTAACCGAGTTTCAAAAAGCTATTGATGATGATTTGAATATGCCTAATGCAATACAAGTTTTACAAAAATTATTAAAAGATGAAAAAGTTTCAGGAAAATCTAAATTAGAATTAATTAAAAAAATGGATGATATTTTCGGATTAAAACTTCTTAAAAAAGAAAAAATAAAAATTCCTTCAGAAATTTTAAAATTAGTTAAAGAGAGAGAGGAAGCAAGAAAGAAAAAAAATTGGAAAAAGTCGGATGAGCTAAGAGATAAAATAAAAGATTTGGGCTATGTTGTTGAAGACGGCGAAAATGGGAGCAGAATAAAAATCAGATAATTTTTAATTTATTTATTTCCTTAACTAAAGTTGGTTTTAATCTTTTTGTATGTTTGTGGCAAAAATGCTCTACTTCAAGAGCACGTTGATGAGCTGATTTATAAATTTTAAGAGATTTATCCACTTTTTTTATTAAGGAACGATTATCTGCTGGATCATATTGCCATCCATGACACATTAAATTTCTTTCTACAACTTCATGAAGCAAGATTAAATCTCGTTCTTTTGGAGAAACATCATCGTCAATCCAAATTTCATTTCTTGGAATAAATGGATAAACTTTATCGTGCCCCCCCTCAGTAAAATCCAGAAAAAACAAATCTCGCACAGCTTCTCCATTTACCACCCAGATATTTATTTTTTTGCTGTAATTTTTTAAAAGTTTTTTGTGTATCAAATGCATAACATCTTGCTTTTTGTGCCTGTAAAAATTTCTCATAAGTTTATCTTTAGCACGTTCGCGTTTTTCTACTTTATCTGAAATCTTAATTGATTCTTCGTAAGTTTTCCCAGATTTCACAGATTGAATCAAATAAATCATGCTATCAATGTAAAAAGGAATTTCCCCCTCTTTAGAATTTTTGTCTATCCACAATTCATTTTCTGGTATAAAATTAAACTTATAATGATGGCTGTAATTTGTGAAATCGTCATCGATGTTTTCCCTTATATAAGCTCCATTAACAATCCAGACATCAAATCCTGCAATAGTTTGGTATTTCCTTATATATGGTTGTTTCATAAATTAAATAGCCAAATTGAGAATATAAATCTTATGAAAAATTTATAAAGTTAGAATTTTGTTTAATAAGATAAAATGGGTGAAAAATTTGAGTTTATAGATTTGAGATATCGTCCTAAAGGAAATGATTTAGTTTGTTTATTTAAAATTCATCCAACAGAGGGGTTGAGCATTGAAGAGGCAGCAAATACTGTTGCGCTTGAATCTAGCATAGGAACATGGACTGCTGTTAAAAGAATGGATTATGTAAATAAATTAAAAGCAAAAGTTTTTCACATTGGAGGGCATTTGATTAAGATTGCTTATCCTCAAGAACTTTTTGAGTATGATAATGTTCCAAATATTCTGTCGTCAATTGCGGGAAATATTTTTGGAATGAAAGCAGTTGATTCTATTCGACTTGAAGATGTTAGTTTTCCTAAATCAATTTTGAGAAGTTTTAAAGGACCGAAATACGGAATTCAGGGAATTCGGGAGTTTATGAAAGTAAAAAATCGTCCACTTGTTGGAACAATTATAAAACCAAAATTGGGTTTGAACGAAAAGCATCACTCAGAGTCAGCGTATGAGTCATGGGTTGGAGGTTGTGATATTGTTAAGGATGATGAAAATTTGTCATCGCAGAAATTTAATAATTTTGAAAAACGACTTTCTAAAACTTTGAAGATGGCAGATAAAGCAGAAAAAGAAACTGGAGAGAAAAAAGGTTATTTGGTTAATGTTACTGCTGAGACAAAAGAAATGATTAAGCGGGCAGAGCTCGTCGAGAAACAGGGCGGAAAATATATTATGATTGATATTCTTACTTCGGGTTGGGCTGCGTTGCAAACTTTGAGGGAGGCGAATTTTAAGATGGCGATTCATGCACATCGGGCAATGCATGCTGCATTTGACAGAAGTCCTGATCAAGGAATTGACATGCTTGTTTTGGCAGATTTTGCAAAATTAATTGGAGTTGACCAGATTCATATTGGAACTGGAATTGGAAAATTAGAGGGAAATATAAAACACATTAAAGAAATTCAAGAAGAAATGGAAAATAAAAAAGTTAAAGAGACAAAAGACAGATTAGAGCAGGACTGGAAAAATATAAAGCCGGTTTTAGGAGTTTCTTCGGGTGGACTTTATCCTGGACATATTCCGTTTTTAATAAAAAATTTAGGAAAAGATTTAGTTATTCAAATGGGCGGGGGAATTCACGGACATCCAGATGGAACTAGAGCGGGAGCAATGGCTGCGAGGCAGGCTGTTGATGCTGTTATGAATCATCAAAGTTTAGAAGAATATTCCAGGAATAGAAAAGAGTTAAGAAAAGCTTTAGTATTTTGGAAAAGAAAATGAAAATTAGAAAGGTTAGAAAAAAAGATTTAAATGAATATATTAACATAAAAAAAGAAAGTTTAAAAGAATATTCTAAGATTGTTGGGAAGAAAATAAACTTAACAGATTCTCAAATAAAAAAAGAGCTATATGAGTTACTTTCCTCTCAAAAGAAATTTTTGCTGTTTATTGAAGAAGACAAAAAAATCGCAGGATATTTGGTGGGAAGTCTGATAATCAGTGATCATCAAAATTTTGGTTATATCGATGATCTTTTTGTTAGAACTCAATTCAGAAGAAAGAGATTTGCGTCTAGACTCGTCAAAGAGTTTATTAAAATTATAAAGCGTAAGAAAGCTAAAAAAGTCAGATTGGGGGTTAATATCCATAATAAAAATGCAACTCGTTTATATGAAAAGTTGGGGTTTAAAATAGTTCATTATGAAATGGATAAAGAACTAAAATGAAATATCGTCCAGCAGTTTTTGTTGTAGTTTATGCAAAATTAAAAGAAAAAATAAAATATCTAATTCTAAAAAGAAAACTTCATTGGAAAGGTTGGGAATTTTGCAAGGGAAAAATAGAAGATGGAGAAAGCAAAGAAGAAACAGCGAAGAGAGAAGCAAAAGAAGAGACAGGATTAAAAATAATTAAGCTAAAAAGATTTAATATTTCTGGAAAATATTTATATTCTAAAAAACTTCCAGATAGACCAGAATATATTGGACAGACTTATACTCTATTTGCTGGAGAGGTTAAAGTTGGAAAAGTAAAGTTGGACAAAAAAGAACACTCGACGCATAAATGGATGGATTTTAAAACAGCATATAAAAAATTAACTTGGCCGAATCAAAAGAAGAGTTTAAAGATTGTAAATAGATTTTTGGAGAACAGCAAATAATAAAAAGCCCTAGTTTCTTGGTTTGAGATGGAAAAAAAACAATTTAGAGAATTTTTTACAAGTACAGGCACAATGGTTCTTGGAGGAAAGAATTCAAAAAATAATGAAGAGATTATTGCTCAGACAGAACCAAATGAAATTGTCCTGCATACTGCAAAGCCAGGAAGTCCTTTTGTGAACATAAAAGGGAAGGCAGGAACTCAGGATATTCTCGACGCTGCGATATTTTGCGCAAAACACAGTCAGGACTGGAGAGACAATCAAAGTGATGTAGAAATTCATGTGTTTAAAGCAAAATATATTTACAAAAACAAAGGGATGAAAGAAGGAACTTTTGGAGTAAAGAAATTTGATGTTATTAAAATAAAAAAAGCAGATATTAAGAGATTGTAAATTTTGGAAAAGTAAACTTCTTTTACACTTTTCTCAGAGAAATAATTGTTGCACTAAATGCTCCTAATAAATTAAATACTAAATCTAAAGCATTATTAGTATAATTTCCAACACCAGTAGCTCCAAATAAAGCAACTGTTGAAAATTCAATTATTTCATTTATTGCTCCTATTCCTAAACCAGTTAGAGTTAAAGTTAATCCTAATAAAAATTTATTTGGATTTTTTTTGCAAAAACTTAAAATTATTGGGAAGAATAATAATGTTATAACAACATAACAATAAAAATGAATTAATTGGTCATATTTCAGAATATTATAGGGTTCTCCAATTATTTTTATTAAAACCAAATCATATAACTTTGTTTGTCCAATATAAAAACTTCCTCCTGAAAGATGAAGAAATAACCATAGAGATAAACCCCATTTTGCGATATTTGAGTAATTGAATATTTTATCTGTCTTTGCTATTGCAAAAATAAAAATTCCTAAAACAAAAGTATAAAGAAGAAACTCATAATTCTGCTTTATAACAAATAATAAAGTAAAGAGTGATAAAATTAAGATGTAAATATAAATGGGTAACTTTCCTTTTTCCATAGCACTCCAAAGGTTTATCAATATAAAAACCTATTGAAAAATATGTTATCAAAAGTTCAGCTAGGAAAAAATGGGATTACTGAAAATTTTATAGAAACTTTGAAATCGCATTTTCTAAAGCATAAAGATGTAAAAGTTCAGGTTTTAAAATCAGCTAGGGAGAATAAGGAAAGCATGAAAAAATATGAAAAAGAACTTTTAGAAAAACTTGGAAAAAATTACACTGCTCGAACAATTGGTTTTGCGATTAAAGTGAAAAAGTGGAGAAATAGATAAATGTTGTGGCTTGAGAGTAGAAGTGAGAGTATAGGAAGATTTATAAAATAAAAGTTTAGTACAAATATAGGTTAAACAGCTCAGCTGTTCTATTGCCGAGAGGCAAGACCAAATCAAATGGAAAAAATAAATCCAGTATATGAACTAAATGCTCAAGAATATAATTTAAAATTAGCTGAAGCTTTGAAACAGATTCCAGAATTTAAAGAACCAGAATGGGCGCAGTTTGTAAAATCGGGACCTGCAAAAGAAAGACCAATAGATGATCTTAATTTTTGGCATAAAAGAAGTGCTTCTATTCTTAGACAAATTTACAAAACAGGAATTGTTGGAGTTAGCAGATTAAGAACATATTATGGAAGTAAAAAAAATCGGGGATTTAAACCAGAGAGATTTAAAAAATCATCTGGAAAAATAATTCGGGTTATTCTTCAACAAGCCGATGCTGCTGGATTTACTGAAATCGCAAAAATAGTTAGAGGAGTAAGAAGCAAAAAACCCGGAAGACAAATGACAAAAAAGGGGAAAGAATTTTTGGAGGAGATAAAATGATTCGTTATGAATTAAGACCTGGAAAATTAAGTGGAAAATCCGTAATGATTTTAACTCATTTAGAAGATGATAATTGGCTAGATTTAACAGAAGAGCAAAAGGAAAAATTAAGGGATGCTAGTCAGAATTTTCTTTATAAAATTTGCAGAGAAGGAGCAGAATTAAAACCAGTTAGAGGAGAGATATAAAATGGGAATTAAAAATTATTCAAAAAAAGTAAAACTTGCCGTTAAAGGAAGACAGACAAGATGGGCTCCAATTTGGGTTGTATTAAAAAAATTCGGGGTTGGGAAAAAAATTCATCCTTCTGCGACGACAAAAATTAAGCGTTCTTGGAGACGAACTAAATTAAAGATTACTCCTCGTAAGATGAGAAAATCACATATGGGATAATTATAAAACATGGCAACTAAAGAAACTAAAAAAGAAATTCTTGAAAGAGAGTATGTCATTCCACTTAGAGCTAGAAGAATGCATGTTCCAGGTTATAAAAAAACTCCAAAATCAATCAAGACAATTAAAGAATTTTTGGTTCGGCATATGAAAGTTTATGACAGAGATTTGAATAAAATTAAATTAGACAGATATCTTAATGAGTATATTTGGTCGAGGGGAATTAAAAATCCAGTTCATAAAGTTAAGGTTAAGGCGATAAAAGAAGGAGTTGGAGAGGGTGAAATTGTAAGAGTTGAGTTGGTTGAACTTCCAACAAAATTGAAATTCAAAAAAGAAAGAAAAGAAAGAATAGAAAAGCAAGGGGCAGAAAAATCTTCTAAAAAGAAAGCAGAAAAACCAGTTGAAGAAAAAGATGAAAAAAAAGTTGAAGAAGAAAAAGAAAAGAAAGAAGCAGTTGTTGAAGCAGGAGAACAATTTGAAAAATCAAAGCATACTCAAGAAAAGCATGAAACAAAGTTAGACAAAAGACCAAAACACCCGCAAAGAACTGCGTTGCAAAAATAGATTTTACAATAAATAATTTTTGAATTAACTTTAATATGTCAAATAAAAAACGAAATAGAGATATTAAAGCGGTGAGTCAGATAGAGCCAGAAGAAAAAAATAAAAGATTATTTTATAAAAAATTAGTTCTTTATTTAAGTATACCTCTAATCTTAGCTACAGGAGTTTATTATTCCAAATTAGAAAATTGTGAAAAAAGAAAAATTCCTATAATCAATTATCAAATTTCTTTCCCCTCTCCATCAGAGATTAAAGACTCTAATCAAAGGCAGAGATATCTAGAAGATATTTTGCAAGGAAGAGAAATGCCTTGGTGTTTGGGTGTGGTTTATGATAAAGATGGATCAAAAATTATTGCTTTTATTAGAACAGAAATAAAAGCACTTGAAAAAGATGAGTTAATAGTGGAGGAGTCTATTAAAGAATATGAAAAATTATTCAAAGGGGGAAACTATGATGCAAAAACTCCAGAGATTTTGGAATTATCTGAAACAAATAGAAAAACAAAGATATTTGTTGGAAGACAATTTTTTGAGGATCTGAGATTTTTATATCTTACAGCAAATGATTTAGAATGCATAATTGCGAACCATGAAAATCAACATACGAGACAATATGCAAATGGATTAAAACTTAAAGACAAAAATAGTGTTCTAAAGGGAATTCATTCTGGTTTAATAGATAAAACTGTTTATTATCATCTTGGAGAATTAGACGCAGATTATCATGAATTAAAAAATATTTTTTCTGGGGAGTTTAAAGTAAGCGAGAGATATAGAGGGGAAGTGCAAAAAAAATTTTTGATGGAGTATATAATTCTTTACACCTCTTTAAAAAAATCTTCTAATCTTCAAAGAGAGATTATAGAAAAAGGGTTAGCAAGAGCAGAAAATATATTGCCTCCAGAATAGATATAAAAAATGTTATTAGAAAGCAAGAACCACATAATTTTTAAAACTATATTTAATTATTACATTATGCTATTTGATTTAAGAAAAGAACTTCAAAGTTTAAGAGACGAAAATCAAGCGAAAAGTCTTCAAAGATTTTTTAAAACGGGAAAAGGAGAGTATGGCGAGGGAGATATTTTTTTTGGAATAAAAGTTCCGATTCAGAGAGCAGTTGCAAAAAAATATGACTTGGATTTTAAAGAGATTCAAGAGCTATTGAATTCTAAAATTCACGAGGAGAGATTGGTTGCTTTATTGATGTTAATTAGCAAATTTAAAAAAGCAAAAAAAGATAAATTAAAACAAAGGCAGATTTTTGAATTTTATCTAAAGAATACAGCGAATATAAATAACTGGGATTTAGTTGATTTAAGTGCCCCGAAAATTGTGGGGGGATTTTTGTCTATAGAAAATAATGGAATTTTAAGGGAGCTTGCTAAAAGCAGTAATCTTTGGGAAAGAAGAATTGCAATTGTTTCCACTTTTGAATTTATTAGAAAAAGAAATTTTGGGGAGGCGATTTCAATTGCAGATATTTTAATTAATGACGAACAGGATTTAATTCAAAAAGCAGTTGGTTGGATGTTAAAAGAAATTGGGAAGAAAAATATTGGGGTTTTAGAAATATTTTTGAACAGCAAATATAAAACAATGCCGAGAACAATGCTAAGATATTCTATAGAAAAATTTCCTGAAGAGATTAGAAAGAAATATTTGAAAGGAAAAATCTAATTATCTTTTGTTTGCTCTTGCATATCTTTCATCAAACTTTTGCTGTAGTTGAGAAATGAGATTTTCTAATTGAGGATTATTCCTCTGATTATTTATGTTTCTTAAATTCTGTATTTTATCTTTGATTGCTTGAGGATTGTCGTCGATAAATGCTTGTCTTATATCTTGAGTAAGTTTATTTATCTCTCCAAGAACTTTTTGAGTTTCATCTTCAGATTTATTTTTATCTTTGTTTGAGAGAATTCCTATTATGAATAAGATAACAAATGCAATTGCTAACCATTTTAGGATTTTTTTTATTCTTGGCCACCAGCCTTTTTTTTCCACTCGCTCTTCCCTAATGATTAATTTGTCTTTAGAAAAAAATGATTTCTTTCCCCAATCTCCTATAACTTTGTAAACTTTTATTTCTTCTGGAATTCCCTTGAAATGCCGGTAGCCAACTTCTGCTGTTGGAATTTCAGCTTTATTCATTGAGAGATAAACTGCTTCTGTAAAATAAATATCTCCTGCTTCTGCAATTCCCTCTAATCGTGCAGCGATATTAACTGGCTCTCCGAAGACATCATTATTTTTTACAGCGACTTCTCCTGAATTTATTGCTATTCTAACTTCCATTCTTTCTGATTCAGAAACAGATTCGTTGTATTTTGTCAACTCTTTTTGAACTTGCATTCCGCATAAAACAGCGTCGGTTGGAGAATTAAAAGTTACTAAAAATGCATCGCCGATTGTTTTAATAATTGTTCCTTTGAATTTTTTAAAAATTGGTGAAAGCAGTTGCTCGTGAACATCAAGAATTTTTTCAAGCTGTTGCCTTGAACTTAAAGAAGTTCTAGAGGTAAAACCTTTAATATCTGTAAACATTATTGTAAGATGCTTTGTTTCTACCATGATTTTATTAAGAAGATACATTTTTTAAAGGTGTTGGATTGATAGAAATATGCAAAAACCTCTTTCAGAACTTTTAGAATTTGGAATTTTAAATATTGATAAACCTAGTGGACCGACGAGCTTTGATGTTGTTGCGAAAGTTGGGCAAATTTTGGGGCTGAGAAAATCGTCGCATTTTGGAACTCTTGACCCAAAAGTAACTGGAGTTCTACCTGTTGCTTTAAACCGGGCTTGTAAATTAACTGGATTTTTTATTTCTCATGACAAAACTTATATTGGAATTATGAGAATTCACGAGGATAAAGAATTAAAAGAAATTCAGAAAATCATCGACGAGAAATTTCTTGGAAAAATAAAACAAACCCCCCCTGTTCGTTCAAGAGTAAAAAGGCAGGAAAGAGAAAGAGAAATTTATGAGTTTGAACTTTTGGAAAAAGGGGGAAATGATTTTTTGTTTATAGTAAAATGTCAAGGTGGAACTTATATTAGAAAATTAATTGATGATTTAGGAAAAGAAATGGGGATTGGAGCGCATATGTTAGAATTAAGAAGAATCAAAGCAGGAATATTTTCAGAAGAAGATGAGAATTTCGTAAATCTTTATGATTTGGAAAAAGCTTCAAACAGCGAGGAGGAATTAAGAAAGATTATTATTCCTGGGGAAGAAGCCATTAAGAAAATTATGCCAATTATCCAAGTAAAAAAAGAAGCTGTTGAAAGATTATATACTGGGAAAATTTTTAGAAAAGAGGATTTAGCTAAACAAATTAAAATTTCAGGTGAAATTTTCGCAGCTTTTGAAGGAGAAAGTTTTATAGGAATTTACAAATTATCTAAAGAAAAAGAAATCTTTGCAAAACCAGAATTTGTTATGCAACCGGTGAGATAAATTTAAGTATTGTTCTTTCTTTTTAAAAAGATGAGACATATAATTTATTTTTCAAGTTCAGCAGTTACATCGGGAAAGGCACTTTCAGATGGGAATTTAATGAGAGCTGGAAGAATAGATATTGCAATTCATAGTTTTATTCAGGGTGTTTTCCTTTCTCATGATTTTAGAAAAGATTTAAAGTTTCATTTTATTTTTTATGGTATGCCAGATCCTCCAAAGCATATTGAGATTCAGGTTAAGGATGAGACAGTTGTGAGCAAAAAAGATGTTGGAACTTTGTTAAAGAAAATTTTGTATAAACATAGAGAAGGAGAAAAACATGAAGTTTTTCCTGGATGTTTTGTTGAGAAAAAAAGTTTGTTGAAAGTCGCAGAAGAGTTGGCTGAAGAGGGGAATGAAATTTTTATCTTGGATAAAAATGGAGAAGATATTAGAAAAACAGAAATTTCTGGAAATTGCGTTTTTATCCTAGGTGATCATGAAGGTTTGCCGAAAAAAGAATTAAGAAGATTAAAACAAATTGCAAAACCAGTTTCAGTAGGAGATAAAATGTATTTTGCCTCTCAGACAGTTGCTGTTGTGAATAATGAATTAGATTATAGAGGAATTTGAGGTTTACCGACGCTGAGGAGGAAATTGAACAACATCGCGATTAAGAGAAGTTTTTTCTGAGCTGAAATTGAATTTGGGTGTAGTGAGGTGCAACGAGGTTTCCGTTAAATTCCTGTTAATTGCCCCGAGCCGATAGGCGAGAGTGCAACGTGGTCGAGGCGAAGCCGAAGAAGTTGAAAAAGGGCAAATCTTATAAAGAATCAAACACATACATAAGTAATATGAAACACAAGAAATTAATTTATTCAATCCTTATAATAATTCTATTGTTAATAATTATTGTAGTATATTTTCAAATCAATTACAAATTTGAAAGAAAGAATGATGAACTGAATTATTATAAAGCAATTTCTACAAAAGATGTTTCATTCTGTTTCAAGATTAAATGGATTAAAGAACCTGGGGTTATGTACCTAACGCAAAGAATTGATAGTAGGGAAAGATGTATTAGTGAAGTCGCAAAGGTTCTTGAAGATTCAAGTGTTTGTGAAAATCATGTGTTTGATTCATTCAAGCAAAATTGTTATAGACAATTTGAATCAAGTTAGATTTCTGGATTTGCCCTTTTTCAATTGCAATTAACATCGGGCTTAAACAACCCGAAGGGCTCGAGCGGAACGGAGTGACCTCGAGAGTTTTTTCTTCAAAGAAAAAATTTTGGAAAATCCTGCAAGGATTTTCCAGATAAGCGCTGTTAGGCGTCCCGAACGAAGTGAGAGCCTGCAAGGCTTGGCAAAATTTCTGAAAGAAATTTTGAGTTCAGAATTCGGCGGTGGTGGGAGCGCGCTTATTTTTTTCTTTCTATTACCATAAAATGCAAACTAAATTCTGCAACCATTGGATTATTACAAAGAGCATTGTGCATTTCTAACCAGTTTTTCCAAGCGATTGGCTCTTTTTTGGCCATTTTATTAATTTGTTCCTGA
Source organism: Candidatus Woesearchaeota archaeon (assembly GCA_964361295.1). GTDB lineage: Archaea > Nanobdellota > Nanobdellia > Pacearchaeales > GW2011-AR1 > JABHWZ01. The sequence goes on along the minus strand of CAYIAD010000014.1, from coordinate 992 downwards.
GCAGGTGTTGCTAATCCCTCTAATCCAACACTCTCCAAGAATTTGGCTTTGTTGCTAAACAAAGATTTTAGTTCATCCAGCTCAAAAAAATGCGCATATGCTTTTCCGCCATGCCATTGATAATCATCTCCATTTAAATAAAATTTCTTAAAATGTTTTGTGTCTTTGACTTCATGTACCCATCTATGAAAACAGGTTAATGTTCCGAGCTTGCCCATAACTGAAACAAAAATTGGCGCATTCTTTTTTGCAACTCTCACCAATTCTGAAATAGCTTTTTTTCTGTCTTTTTCAGGGTGAACATGCGAGAGTGCGCCACCAAGACACAAAACAGCGTTAAAAGAACTACTCCTAAAATTTGATAAGTCGGTTATTGTTCCCTCAACAATGTTTTTGATTTTATCTTGAACTTTTGCCTGTTTTATTTTCTTCTTGGCAAATTCTAAATGCTCAGGAACTAAATCCAAGAGGACAACATTATAACCCATTTTTGCCAACTCTATTGAATATCTCCCAGGACCTCCACCTGCATCAAGAATAACTCCATTTTTGGGGAGATATTTCTTAAGGTATTTTAATGTTGTGTCAAACTCTAATCTATGAAAAGGGTCTTTGGCCAATCGCTTCCATTCTCTTAAGACATTTTCACTATAAATTTTGTGAGTAAGTTTTGTCTCTTTTATTCCCATATTCTAAATTAAATTTATGGTATTTATTAAGTTTACTTTTTGCGCGCGCTCGTTTTTAGGGGTGGGTGGTCGTGGGACTGCCGAATTCTGAATTACGCCTAACATCGCGATTTAAAGAAGTTTATTTTTCAGAGATGGGCGAGGCTGAGGCAACCCACAGCCGAGACCCTCGAAAAATAAATTTGGGTGGAGAAACCTGCAAGGTTTCGGAACCGTTAAATTCCTGTTCTATTCTCCCGAATACTTGGAGGGATTGATTTTTAGTGCAACGATGCCGAAGGCAAAAAATCAAAGTAATTTCAG
>CAYIAD010000013.1:0-14311 GCA_964361295.1 Candidatus Woesearchaeota archaeon | reverse complement strand
ACTCTTTCCCTACACGACGCTCTTCCGATCTCATCAGAAGCTATTCAGTCCGTAGTTACAAAGTATACTTCGAGGTTTAATATTAAAGATGAAAAATCCAAAATTAAATTTTTAATTACTTATCTTTTAAAAAGTGGATTCAAAATAGGAGGAGTAATTTTTGTCTTACTTGAAATATTCAGTATTTGGTTCTCTGGGATTGTTAAAGTAAATTACGGATTAATATTCTTGACAAATGTACTTATTTTTACTGCTTTTTTTCTCCCAATCAGCAGAGGGGTTTTGCAGGGAAGAAAAAAACTTTTTTTACTTGGAACCAGCATGATTTTAGAATCTGGTTTAAAATTATTTTTAGCAATAGCATTTGTTATAATTGGGTTTCAAGAACTTGGTGCGATTGGGGGGGTTTTAGTTAGTTCATTTATAGTTTTCATAATCTCGCTTTATTTTAGCAATGATATCTTTTCTTCAAAAGGAAAGTCAGTAGATTTAAAGAATTTAAAATTTGAAAGCATAGCTTATTTTGTGTCTATGTTTGTAGTATTGATAATGTTTAGTTTGGATATATTTTTGGCTAGAAGATTTTTTTCAGAAGATTTAGCTGGGAAATACTCTGTATTGTCCATGTTAGGAAAAATGATTTATTTTGGAACTCTTGGAGTTAGCAAAGCCATGTTTCCTTTGACGAGCGAAAAGCATGAAAAAAACGAAAGTTCTGGGGGTATTTTTAAAAAATCTATTTTTCTTATAGGAGGACTTTGTTTAATCGGAATTTTAATCTATTATCTCTTTCCTGAACTTATTGTAAAAATTCTTTATGGAAATCAGTATTTAGAAATTGCTCCTTACTTAGTTTATTCTGCAATAGCATTAAGCTTTTTATCTTTGAGTAATCTTGTTTTTAACTATTGTTTATCCACAAATCGGTTAAGAAGAATCTGGTTTTTATTGTGTTTTCCAATTCTAGAAATTATCCTGTTTATGTTTTTTCATGAGACAATCTTTCAGTATATCCTAGCATTTATGTGTTCGAATATAATAATGTTTATAGGCAGTTTTTTTGTGATTAAGAGATGAAGATTTGCATTGTAATTCCTGCTTATAATGAAGAAAAAAGGATTGGAAAAACTCTTGAGGAATATGGGGCATTTTTTACTAATCTCAAAAATAAGGATTTTCAATATCAGATTCTTGTGGTAATAAATAATACTAAAGATAAAACTGAAGAAGTTGTAAAAAATATTTCTAAAAAATATAAAGAAATAAATTACTTAAATTTAAAACCCGGGGGGAAAGGATTTGCAATTATTGAGGGATTTAAATGGGCTATAAAAAAAGATTTTGATTTAATTGGTTTTGTAGATGCAGATATAGCAACGGGTCCAGAAGCATTTTTTGATTTAATAAAAAATATAGGAAACTCCGACGGAATAATTGCAAGCCGATACAATTCCAGAGCTAAAATAAAAGGTTTAACTTTTAGCCGTAAAATTTTAGGAAAAGGATTTAATCTTATTTCGAGGTTCTTTTTTATGTTTCCTTTTTCAGACACTCAATGCGGGGCAAAAATTTTTAGAAAGAGAGTTGTTGAAAAAGTTGCTTATGAATTAAATATCACTCAATGGGCTTTTGACATCAATCTGCTTTATTTATGCAAAAAAAATAAATTTAAAATTAAAGAACTTCCAACTGTCTGGGAAGAAAAAGAAGGTTCAACAATTACCAAAGTAAGAACCCCAATACAAATGTTTTTAGCAATTTTAAGATTAAGAATAATTTACTCTCCATTCCAAAGGATTTTTGAACCTATAAAATTTATTGCAAAAATCGGAGACAATTTGATAAACAAAAAATGAAAAGATTAAATCTTGGATGCGGAGATAAAATCAAAAAAGGTTATGTTAATCTGGATTTTATTAAACAACCAGGAGTAGATGTAGTTCATGATTTGAGCAAATTTCCGTGGCCATTTAAAGACAATGAATTTGATGAGGTTTCGGCTTCACATTTATTAGAACATGTAAAAGAGTTTGAAAAAACACTATTGGAAATAAAAAGAATCTGCAAGAATAGGGGAATTATTAAGATAAGAGTTCCTCATTTTAGCTGTGGAGTCACTTACAGAGATCCTACGCACAGAACTTTTTTTTCTTATTTTAGTTTTGATTATTACCAAGTTAGAAATAATACTTATGAAAAAGAAAATGAATTAAAGTTCATAGAAATTACGTGGAGAGAATTGAACTTTACTCGTTTAGCATTTCCATTCTTGAATTTTTTTATTAATCCCTTTATTAATTTTACTCCGTCGATATATGAAAGGTTTTTCTGTTGGATGCTTCCTTGTTCAGAAGTTTTATTTAAATTAAGGGTTGTAAAATGAAAAATAAAATTAAACTTTTAATGATTATTTTAATAATTTTGGGGATTTTGTTTAGAGTAGCTTTGATAAATTCAGATTTTAGCGGAGAGGAAACAGATTTTGTAAAACCTGCAGAAGCAATTGCAAATAATTCTCATCCTGTTTTTTATCACTCTGAACAACAACCAGTTGAAGTCGCACTTTGGCATCCTCCCACATACATTTTTTTAATGGGCTTTATCTTTAAATTTTGGCAGGGTGAAATTCCTGCAAGAAGTATCAATATAATCTTTTCGATTCTTACTGCTATTTTAATATATTTCTTTTGTTCAAAATTAATACAAAATAAAAATTCAAAGATAATTGGATTAATTTCAAGTGCAATTTTTCTTACAAATTATTATACCCTTTCTTCTTCGATAATAATTGATATTGATGTCCTGTCTATGTTTTTTGTATTTGGATTTTTCTTTTTTATAACATTATATTCTTATAAACAAAAAATATACTTGCTCATTTTATCCTTTGTTTTTTTCTTTTTTGGGATAGCAAATAGATATCCTATGATGATTCTATCATATCTTGCAGTTTTAATTTATTATTATTTTAATCCAGAATTAAAAAAACAGATTAAAAGCTATTTTCTCGTCGGTATTTCTGGAGGAATTGCCTTTTTGATTATATGGGCAGTTTATAGCTTAATCATTGAACCCGGTAATTTTTTTTCTTTTATTAGTCATAATGTTCAACTTGGAGAAGAACAATTTTCTAATTTAAAAGTTTATCTCCTTAGTTTTGGTTTAAATATTGCTCAGATAATAAGACTTTTTACACTCCCTTTGGTGATTTTATTTATCTGGGGGCTTAAAAGCTTTTTTTCTAAAAAAGAGAGTTACATAAAAATTTTATTGTTTTACTCTTGGTCAATTTTCTTGTTTTTTTTGCTTCTTCCAAGACCTGCTTTTGGATATCCTAGATATTTTCTTACTGCACTTCCGGGGATTTGCATTTTAATTGGAATTTTTATTTGGGAAAATCTTGAACAAATAAAAATCAATGAAAAATATACTCTTGTATTCTTAATTGGACTTGTTTTATCAATAAACACATTATTCTTGCTAAATCCTCAATTAACTTCTTATGAAAGCAATGGATTGATTAAGGCAACAAATATTCCTGATTTTTTATTTAATCTATTAGGAATTTTTCCGATATTCTTAGGATTTTTATTTAAAGCAGATAGAAAAAAGATAAAATTTATTTTACTTCTTTCTCTTTTATTAAGTTATTCTATTTATTTTGATATTAAGCTTGTAACTTATGAATCAAATATAAAAGATGTTGCTAATTATTTAAAAGAAAACACAAACAGCGAGGATATAATCATTAGTCCTAAAGCAATTGGATATTATTCTGATAGAAGATTTTACATTAATGAAGACACAAAGCCCCCCTTAAATCTAACTGCAGATTACTTGAAAAGATATTTTTTAGAAAGTTTAAAAAATCGTGAAATGGATAATGAATTTTTCTGGCCAACAGGAATATATTCTGGGTTATATAAACCTCATCCTAATGAAGAAGAATTAAAAAAAATTGTAAGTTATGTAGTGCTATATCATCCTCTCTCAGAAATAAAATATGAAAAAAAAATAGGGCAATTTCATGTATATAATTTAAAACATAATATTATTTAAAGCAGAAAAAAGGGCTAGATTTATGTGGAAAGGTAAAAAAGTCTCTGTTGTTTTTTCAACATATAATGAGAAAGATTCCATAAAAGAATCTATTGATGGATTTTTTGCTACAGGATATGTTGATGAAGTTATCGCCGTAGATAATAATGCCTCTAAAGGAACAAAAGAAGAAATTTTTAAAACAAAGGCAAAATATTTTTTGGAGCCTAGACAGGGATTTGGGTGGGGATATAGACGGGCCATGAAAGAGGCAGTAGGAGATTTGATTATTATGACCGAACCAGATGGGACTTTTGATCCCAAAGATGTAGTAAAATTTCTTGCATATTCAGATGATTTCGATGTTGTATTTGGGACAAGAACAACCTCTATTCTTATTGGAGAGGGTGCAAATATGGGTTGGTTTTTAAAATGGGGGAATTTTGCCGTCGGTAAAATGGTAGAATTTTTATTTGGAACAAATTTTCTTTCTGATGTTGGATGCACTTATCGATTAATCTCTAGACAAGCTTATGAAAAGATAAAAAGAAAATTTGTTATTACAGGTATGGAATTTAACCCGGATATGATGTTGCAGGTCATAAGAAATAAAATTAAATTTATTGAAATTCCAGTAAATTATCTTAGAAGAGTCGGACAATCTTCTGCTACAGGGGATATGAAAAGGACTATTATAATCGGTTTGGGGATGATTCTTTTGATTTTCAAACATAAATTTAAATTAATACCATGAAAATAAAAAAGATTTTGTTAGTAAATCTACCATTTGAAAAAATTTATGAAAAGACGAGTTTAAAGGGCGTTGCTCCATCTACTCCTCCATTGGGAATAGCATGTATTGCTGCAAGCTTATTAGAAAAAAAGCATATTGTGAAAATTTTTGATTTAAACATTTACACTACAGAAAAATTTGTAAAAGAATTAAAAGAGTTCAAACCGGATTTTGTGGGGATTAGTTTTGTTACTCCTCTTATTAAAGAAGCTGAAAAAATATGCAAATTAGTAAAAAAAGAATCCCCTAATATTAAGGTAATTTGTGGCGGACCTCATGCATCTTCTTTTCCAGAATCCTCTTTAAGAGAAACTTCGGCAGATATTTCGGTAATTGGGGAGGGGGATTTTATAATTCAAGAAATTGTTAATGAAAAAAGTTTAGCAAAAATAAAAGGAATTGCCTATCTAGAAAATGGGAAAATTAAAGTAAATCGTCGAAGAGAGTTTATTAAAAATTTAGACGAATTACCTTTTCCAGCATATCATCTATATGAAAAAAATAAATACTTAGTTCCGTATGCTATCGCCAAAAAAAATCCTGTTGCATGGGTTGAGACTTCAAGGGGGTGTGTTTTTGGATGTGTCTATTGCAACAAAAGTTGTTTTGGTAAAACTTTCCGAGTTAAATCTCCTGAGAGAGTGGTAGAGGAATTTAAAAAAATAAAAGAGCTCGGATATAAAGAGATTCATCTTACTGACGATGGATTTACTACAGATATTGAAAGAGCAAAAAAAATATGCGATTTGCTTATCCAAGAGAATGTAAAAATTCTCTGGAGCACGATTACAGGGATTAGAGTTGATAGAGTAGATTTTGAATTGCTGAAAAAAATGAAAATGGCTGGTTGTTACAGAGTTTATTTTGGAATAGAATCAGGCAATCAAAAGATAATTGATAATATAAAAAAAGGGATAAAATTAGAACAAGTGGTTAGAGCAGTAGAATGGGCTAAAAAAGCAGGATTGGAAGTTGCTGGATATTTTATGATAGGACTCCCTGGAGAGACAAAAAAAGAAATGCAAGATACAATTAATTTTGCTAAAAAATTAGAATTGGATTTGGCTAAAATCAGCATTACTATTCCTCTTCCAGCAACTGAAATGTTTGAAGATTTGGACAAAGATGGAAAAATAAAAACTAAAGACTGGGAAAAATTCAAATTTTATTCAACACCATCTACAATTTATGATCACCCATTATTAAGCTGGAGAGAAATTGAAGATTATTATAAAAGATTTTATCGGGCTGTTTATCTGAATCCTAAATTCCTTTGGAAAAGATTAAAAACCAGCATTAAAGATAAAAGAATTTTTGAAGATATAAAAATGGCTTTGAGTATGGACTTTTTTTGATTATTTATAAATTGCCAACTCTCTAGGACCGACTTTCATTCTCCAGTTTATATAATCTCTAACAGAATCTTGAACTGTTCTTGTTGGATTAAATCCTAAAATTTTTTTAGCTTTTGAGATATCTGAAAGATGAACTAGAGTTTCGTGAGAGAGCATTTCTTTATGAATAATCTCCGATTGATTTCCTGTGTAATCCATTACTAATCTTGCTATTTCTTCCACTGGAGTTTGAATTCCTGTTGCTAAATTAAAAGTATCGAATCCTTTAATCTGTCCGGCAAGCAAAGTTCCTTCTACAGCATCATTAACATCTGTATAATCGGCTGAGCATGAAACAAATTTGCCGTCGATAAATTTACCATGGACAATTGGAGATTCTCGGTTAAGAATTCTTTCTGTGAAAATAGAAATTTCTCTGTCTGGTTGAGTTCTTGGACCAAGGACATGATGATACCTTACAATGGGGGTATTTAATCCATAATATTTAGAATATTGCATGCACCACTCTTCTGAACATAATTTTGCCTGTCCATATGGCCCTTCTGGTAAACAAGATTTATCTTCTCTAAATGGGGGTTCTTGTTTTCCATAAACTTTATTTGAAGAAGCAAAAATCACTGTTGGTTTTTTCTTAGACAACCTTGCAGATTCTAAAATATTCACTGTGCCCATTATGTCTGTGAGAGCATAATCTCTTGGTCTTTCTAAAGCAAGACGATGACTTGGCAATGCAGCAAGATGAAAAATCATTTCATAGCCATCTTTAATAAGATAACTTAAAATGTTATTATTTAAAATATCTACATTCAAAAAATCTTTTATTTTTATCTCTTCTAGATTTCTCACTGCTTCATCATGCCTCATTAAATTATCTAAAATTGTTACTTCTGCTTCTAATGAAGACAATCTCTGAGCTAAATGACTTCCAATACAACCTGCTCCTCCTGTGACTAAAACTTTTTTTCTGGCATAAAATTCTTCATTGGATATCATCTTAATTTTTGAATTTCTTCAATAAATCCTTTTTTAACTTCATTAAAAGAAAATTTTCTAGAAGAATCCAGAATTTTCTTTCTATTCTTTAATTTTAGATGGGTATTTAAGCATTTATCTATTTTAATTGCGAAATCTTTTAAGTCATAAGGATTGGCCAAAAAACCATTTTCTCCGTCGATAATTTGTTCTGTTGGTCCTGCTCCATCTCCCCAAACAATACAAGGAGTTCCACATGCTAAACTCTCAACTGGAACTAATCCAAAATCCTCTTGAGGAGTTGAAAATGCAAAAACTTCTGCATTAGAATAATGCTTTACTATCTCATTTGTAGAAATTCTCCCAAGAAATTTTAGTTCAACTTTTTTGGACTTTGCTAAATTTAATAATTTTTTTTTGTAATCATTATTGACTGAACCTGCAATATAAAGAGGTAATTTATTTTCGCAATGAGTTAAAGATTCAATTAACCATTCATATTTCTTATCTGGAATAATTCTACTGGAACTAAAGATAAATTTATTCTGAAATTTTCTTTTTGAAGGAATAAAAACGGGATCAATTGGAGGATAACTTAAAATTGAGTTAATTCCATAAATTTTATCTAATTTTTTTTTAGTAAAAGAACTATTAGAAAAAATTAGATTATTTTGGGTTACTAATTTTCGGTCTAAGTTTTTTAGAAAATTTCCTAGAAATAAAGAAAGTGCTACTGCAATCCATCGTTTAATCCCCTGAGTGGATGTTGCCCACTCTATTTTTTCTTTGAAATTTAAATACAAAAAATGAGGATAATGATTCATATAAAAAACTTTTTTTGTTTTTTTATTCTTAATAAGAAGATTAGAAGGAAAACTGTAACTTAAAAAAAGGTCTGGATTCTCTTGGTTAATTGTGGTAAAACCTAGAAAACAGAGAATTAAATCAAGAGATTCTATGTTTGTTTGAAATTTAGAGATTGTCTTTATTTTTATTCCTTTGAATGGAAGTAACTCTAAAATTTTTTTATCAAAATGACAAGTCAAAACCTCTACTTCATGTCCTTCTTGTTTTAAAAAATTTGCGTGATTAATTATTTCTCTTTCTAATCCTCCTTGTTCAGACAAGAATTCATAAATTAAAGAAATTTTCATATTCCTAAAAAAGATTTTATTTGATGGTCGTGGTGAGAAATCCAATTATACATTATAACAATACCCTCGTCTAAATTGACTTGAGGTTCCCATCCAAAATCTCTTTTTGCTTTGCTTATATCCATTATACAAACCTTTTGGTCTCCTGGCCTCCAATCTCCAAAAATAGGATTCATTTTTTTCCTAGAGATATTTTCTATTTTTGAAACAAGATCTAAAACCGAAAGTTTATTTGCTACCCCTCCTCCGAGATTGTAAACTTGCCCTCTTGTAGAAGGAATATTTTCAGCAATCATATCATAAGCCCGCACTAAATCTTTGACAAATAAAGCATCGCGAACTTGTTTTCCGTCGCCATAAATTGTTGTTTGTTTATCTAATGCATTGCAAATTGCAAACCATGCTAACCACCCCTGATCTTCAACTCCAAATTGATGTGGCCCATAAATACACGATTGTCTTGCGACGACGGTGTCTAATCCGTAAATTCTTGCATAATCTCTAACATACTGGTCTCCTGTTCCTTTTGAACAACCATATGGGCTGTAAAAATCCAAAGGAGTTTCTTCAGAAATTCCTTTTGGCAGAGATTTATAGTCATATTGAGTTTCTTTTTTTACTATGGGTAGATGATCCATTTTTCCATAAACCTTATTTGTTGAAGCGTAAATAAATGAAGGATTTTCTCCGGTTGTTATATTGTGTTTTCTTAAAGCTTCAAGAAGATTAAATGTTCCTTCTGCATTTATTTTAAAATCTTCTCGAGGATTTGTCACAGAAGTTGTAACTGCAACTTGAGCCGCAAGATGCAAAACTAATTTGGAATCTTTTAAATGAGGAGAAAATTTTTCTAAAACATCATTTGAATCTCTTATATCAAGATAAACAAATTTAACTTTTTCTGGATATGCTGTTTTTAGAAAATCTAAATTTGCCGTGCAACCTCGTCGCGATAGATTATCGAAAACAACCACTTCTTCTCCTTTACGCACAAAGTATTCTGTAGCATTTGTACCTATAAAACCTGCACCACCAATAATCAAATTCTTCATAAAAGACAAACCGAAAAAATACTTATAAATATTTATGTAGAATAAGTATATTATTTGAACTTGTATATAATTGCAGCTGGTTGTTTTTTTTGGGCATCAAAGAAAAATGCCTGCACAGGAGATATTTTAGAGGCAAGTTCTTCTGAAGGATTCAAAGCCCAATCAGGATATTGCTCAAAAGAAGAAACTATAAGGTATCTTGGTTTTTTTTCTGCAACTTTTTCTAAAAAAGTGGTTTCATTTTTACCTAAAACATAAGTTTCTCGTTGAGAATAATAAATATTTTGGGTTATTGAATTTGTGAAAACAATATCTTCTGGAGCAGAATTTTCTTTTATCCATATTCCTGCTTGTTTTACTTGAAGATAACTCTCTTTTTTACTTTCAATTAAATCGTCAGTAAATTTTAGATGAAAATAAACTCCTCCTATTAAAACAGCGATGATAAATAATACCGCAATAGTTTTACTTGAATATTTTTCTATAAGATTAGAAATAAATAATATCCCTTTAGATGCAATTACGAATAAAGGCAATGCCATTGCAATCATCCACCTATCTTCTGCTACTCTGAAATAAAAAATAAAAAAGGCAAGCACAAAAATAAGAGTCAAAAATATAAAAAAATCTGCAGAATGTTTATTATCTTTGTTTTTAAAAATATAATCTAATTGCAAGAACATATTAAAAAAAGTTAAAAGTCCGATAAAAAAGAAAATATAAAATATTTTTTCTAAAAAGTGAGGAACAAAATTAAGAAGATTCCATCCAATGGGGTATGATGAAGAACCTCCCTGCCCTTCCCCTCCCACATTACTTGCTATAAATCCTAACCATTGCCCATGATAAGAATAATTCCAAATCAGGAACGGAGCCAGAACTAAACCAGCTAATAAAAAAGATATCCAAAGATTTTTATTTTTTATAAATTTTAAATGTTCTGTAAAAATTAAGAAAACTAAAATGATTAATCCGAAGATGACACTGATTAATCTTGTTAATAATGCCAGAGATACTAACGGTCCAATTAACCAGATAAGTTTAGGGTATTGTTTTTTAAAATAACCTTTCCAAAAACAATAGAATGCAAAAATTCCAAAGAATAATCCTATCTGATCTGTCATAACTCGCATTGAATAAAACAAAATCATCCAAAAAAAAGCCATCATAAAAGAAGAAATTAATGCTGTTTTCTCGTCGTACATTTCTTTAACTAATAAAAATGTAATCCATATAATTAAAATTCCTGGAAGAGTTGAAAGAGTAAATTTTATCATTGTCTCTGTAAAATCTAATCTCATAAGAAGGGATATTAAAAAATGAAAAAGGATTGGTCTTTTTATGCTGATTTGATAAGGAAAGTCATATGCAAAGTGCATTCCTCCAGACATATATTCTGCTTCATCATACCAAATGGGTTGATTAACTGTTTGCATAAAGAAATAAATTCTAACAACAATTCCTAGAAGTAAAAGCAAAGTAAACAGCAAGTTGTATGGGCTCTTAAACCAGTTTAAAATTTTTGTTTTTCTATCAAAAGATTTCTCGACGATATTTTCCATAGAATTAATTAGTAAAATGGGTTTTTATTGTTTTTTATTGCCTATTTTCCAAGGCTTTCAAAACTTTTTCAGGAGAGATGGACTTTACTAAATCCTCAGAATATTCATTCATTTTTTCAGGGAAAAAATTCTTCAATATAGGAGAGATTATTTTTTTCAAAATCCCGTAATCTTCAATCTCATTTGGGGTGGTGCAAAAGAAAAGTCCAATTGTTGGTTTTTTGAAAGCGAGAGAAATGTGCAAAGCAAGAGTATCTCCGCAGATAATTTTATCGCAAAGATTAACGAGTGAGGCAAATTCTAGAATAGAATTATTTGGATCTTGCCTATAAATCTGCATGCCTTTTTGCTTTAATTCTTGATAAATGGGCTCTAATTCATCAAATTCATTTGGACCTCCAAACAGAAGTATTTTGTATCCTTTTTCCGACGACAATTGAATAAATTTTTTTAAATTGTCTAAATGCCATTTTTTTGAGGGCCATCTTGAAGAGGCGCCTATATGTATTCCTATTAAATTTTCTTTAGAAAGATTATTTTCTTCTATAAATTTTTGAGCATATTCTTTTTCTAATTCAGTTAAAAAAATTGGATGGTGTTGCTTTTTATATGGAAGTTCTGCTACTTCAAACATCATTTCCTGATAGGTTTTTTTATTAGATTTTTTCAGTTCATCGTCGAAAATTGTGCTTAGATAATATTCTGCAGAAGGATTAAATGGAAAAAGGAAATTATTTTGAGAGTAAAAACCTTTTTTTTCTTTTGCTGAAATTTTTTGTGCTAAATGTGTTGCCTCGGCATCAGTATCAAAATTATAAAGTATATCAAATTCTTCAAAATTTTCTAAAGGTAAATTTAAGACTTTTGAAACATAAGGGCTAGATTTTATAATTGAATGAGAGGGTTCTTTTGTTACCCAAGTTATTTCTGAATCGGGATATTTTTCTTTTATTCCTAATAAAATTGAAAGAGTACGAACTACATCTCCAAGAGCACCAAGTTTGATGATAACTATTTTTTCCATAAAGTTTAAAATCTGGGTGGTTATTTAAGGCTTATGAAAGGAAAGTTTAAAGTATATGTTGCAGGACCTCTCTGCAATGAAGAAGAAAGAAGAGCTGTAGAAAAAATTGATTTGATATGCAAAGAAATGGGGTTAGATACTTTTTTACCTCATCGGGATGCAGGACTTTGGAAAGAGGGGAAAGGTTTTGGTGAAATTGCAAAAAAAGATATTGCAGGTTTTAAAAATTGTAAATTAGTCGTCGCTAATTTAAATGGGTTTAATGTCGGAGCTGGAACAGCCTGGGAAATGGGTTATGCGCATGCAAAAGGAATTCCTGTAATTGGAATAAAAACAGATAGAAAAATTGAAGAATCTATTGAAGAAATTAGTGCGATAATTCTTGGTGCTACAAAAATAGTTACAAGCATAGATGAATTAAAAAAAGAAATTAAAAAATTAATCTAAAGTTTTTGTGGATTCAGTTGGATTTTCTCTCCATCCGTCAGAATATTTTTGGTTTTGTTTTATATCCTGAAACGCTTTTTGATAGAGATATATTCTTGCAAAATATAATTGAATTGTCCAATAAAATTCTTTTAGATTTTTTGGAAAAGTAAATAGGTAATGCCATCCGTGTTTAATTTCGTTTAGAAAAGTTTTTGTTCTTGGCATATCTGGAGCAATTTTATTCAAGTTTTCATGCCCTTTAATATTTCTTATTTTCTGATTCAGCCAGTCCTTCCAATTATCTGGATTTTTTACATAAACTTCTACTTCGGACAGATATTTTATTTTATAACTATTCTTCCAAAATAAATATGGAATTATGCTATCCTCAGATGTTTCTAATGGGAAATCAAAAATTACTCCTTTTCTAATTGCAAATAAATATCCAGAACATTCGAAAAATTTTTGTTCCTCTGAAAGTTTTTTTCTTGTCTGATGAATACCATCAAAAACCAGATGCGACCAATAACCATATTTTGTGTTTCTTGAATCAATTGAAACTGGCCTTGCTGTCAGTGCACCAATAGTTTTGTCCTCAAATGTTTTTAAAATTTCGGAAATCGCATTGTCAGAAACAAAGACATCTCCGTCAGTAGAAATGAAAAGGTCATCTTTATTATTGGAGCCTAATTCTTGGAATATCAAATTTAATGAATAACTTTTTCCTTCTCCAGGGTCTAAAAAAAAGTTGAATCTTTTATCTTTTATGTTTTTTCTCAAAAAATTTTCTACTTCTGGAAATGGGTCAATTACAGTAACTCTTAAATCATCTCCAGAATACTGCTCTAAAAAAGTTGTTACTGAACGAAGAGTGGATTTTGGTTCATTATAAGAATTAATTAAGACGTCTATCATTCTAAAATATCTAAGGGATAATCTTCGGGTCTTATCATAATACTTTTATTTCCTTCTACATTTACTTCAATCCTCACCTTTTTTTTTCCTTGTTTTCCCATATCTGAAATTTCAACTTTCTCTACAACTCCGAGTTTTCCGAAAATGTTTAGTTTTTCACCTTGTTTAATGTCTTTTGCTTGTTTTTTCATATTTATCTTGGATAGTCTAAATTTATAAAGTTTATTGAGAAAAACTAAATATGAAAAAAGCAATTGTTCTCTGTTCAGGAGGAATTGATAGCGTAACTGCAAGTCATTATGTTAAAAAGAAATTAAATTATAGCAAAATAATTATTTTGTTTTTTAATTATGGGCAAAAGAGTTTAAACAAAGAAAGAGGATGTTCTCAATTCTGTGCCAAAGAGCTGGACGCAAATTTCAAAGAGATTGAATTAAACTGGTTGGGGGAAATTTCTACCTCGTTAATAAACTGCGAAGGAAAAGTAAATGAAGTTAAAGATTTAAGAGATACTAAAAAAGAGAGTGAAAAATTTTATGTTCCATGCAGAAATACAATATTCTTAACTTATGCTCTTGCTTTAGCAGAATCTTTGTTTATTAAGAATAAAGAAAAATTTGATATTTTTGTTGGGTTTAAGTGCGAGGGCAAGGAGAGTTATCCAGATACAACAAAAGAGTTTGTTAAAGAAATAAACTCATTAAGCAGATTATCTTGCAATGGAAAATTTAAAATTATTGCTCCATTAATTAATAAAGACAAAGAAGATATAGTTAAATTAGGAGAAAAATTAGGGGTGTATTTTAAAGATACTCATAGTTGTTATATCTCAGATAAACATTGTGGAACTTGTCTTGCTTGTATGCTAAGAAAAGCGGGTTTTTATTGGGCAAATGTAAAAGATGTTACGGATTATGAAACCTCGAACTAACTCTCTTCAGTAGATTATAACTATTTGCCCATTCAGCATAAGCATTCCAACCTTGAAAGATTTCTAAAAATTTTTCATAAGAGATT
>CAYIAD010000012.1:0-14332 GCA_964361295.1 Candidatus Woesearchaeota archaeon | reverse complement strand
CTGCCAATGGGAATGGGCAATGTTCCAATAAAAGAAATTATGCAAAAACTTGGAAAAGAGGGCTACAAAGGAAAAAAAATTATTGAAGCAATGAGTTGGTGGCAACATTTTTCAGAACAGGGAAAGGCCCCACCATTTCAACCAAGTTTAGAAGCAATGGGCTCTCCAATTTTTTCTGGAGTTGCAAGTCCTTACTGGAATCAAACTGGCTCATTTTACGAGGGTTATTCAGGAGGATTTGGTATGATGCTCCCACAAATTAATTACCAAACTTTTGGCGCAGGATTTTCAAGATTGCCGTCAGAACTAGGAGGACAAATTCCAGGAGCTCAAGGAAGCAGAGTAAGTGGAAATCCTATGGAATAATTTAAAAACTATATTTTGTAATATATATAAAAGAGGACAATATGAAAAAGAAAAAAGAGAAATCTAAAAAACCAGAATTCAAATTATCTAAAGTCCCTACTTTGCAATTAAAATCAGAAACAGAAATAGCAATGGACTTTGCAGTTAAAGCTTACCAAAAATTTGACAAGACACTTAAATCAATAGTTCTTTTTGGCTCAACAGTCAAAAACACAATGACTCCAAATTCAGATATAGATATAATTATGATTATCGACGATGTTTCAATAAACTGGGACCAGGAAATGATTGCATGGTACAGAGAAGAACTTGACAAAATTCTCAGAGGAAATCCTTACAAAAAAAGCATACACATTAACACAATAAAACTCAGCACTTGGTGGGAGGACTTAATGCGCGGAGACCCAGTTATAATTAATGTCTTAAGATATGGAGAATCTTTAATTGATTTAGCAGGATTTTTTGAACCACTAAAATATTTATTACTAAAAGGAAAAATACGCCCAACTCCAGAAGCAATTTACACCTCTCTGCAAAGAGCGCCAATGCATATTCAAAACAGCAAAATAGCAGAGTTAAATTCAATTGAAGGTTTATACTGGGCAATGGTTGATTCTGCTCACGCAGCTTTAATCGCCGCAAATGTAACTCCTCCGTCGCCAGAACACATCCCAGCAGATTTAAAAGAAAATTTTGTAAACGCAGAAAAACTAAATTCTAAATATGTAACTTGGTATCAGGATCTTTTAATTCTTCACAAAAAAATAGCTCATAGAGAAATAACAAATTTAAAAGGCGTTGAAATTGACGAATGGCAAGCAAAAGCAGAAGAATTTTTAAGTGTAATGGCAAAAATTGTAAAAGAAATTATTGATTCAAATTCTAATTAAGCGGCTTTCTCTTCCCATCCGATTAATTCAAGTGCTTCACTTTTATCAGTATCTTTATCCTGCTTATCAGTAATTTTTCTTATAGCATATAACTCCAATTTTTCAATTAATCTAATCACAGGAGAATATTTCTTCATAGTTTTTTCAGCATTCTTCCTTTCATCTTCGCTATAATCATCTGGATTTTCAAAAATAGGTTTTGCCTTTCTCATTTTTTTCATAATACTTTCACGACCATCATCTCCAGCATCTTCCAAAACTTCTGTTGCTTTTTTCTTTTTATCTTCGCTGTCAAAGTAATAATCAAATGATTCAGAAAATAATCCTGCAAAATCAATTGCTTTTAATTTCTTTGTTTTATCTTGATAAATTGATGCAGCAGTTTTTGATGCATTTAAAATATCTTCTACATGAGATTTAAGATTATACGGCTTCTCATCAGCTCCAATCATAGAAGAAACCCAGAGTTTTCCGTCGCTGTCTAAGTTTTTTATAAGATTATCAAGACATTTTTTTGCAACACCCACTTTGGAAATATCAACTCTTCCTTTTCCATCTTGGGCTTCACCAGCATATTTAGCAGCAGCTATTCCTTCAAAATACTTTCTTACATCTGACCAATCTTTTGCTTCTGTCATAAGTATTGCAAAAATCTAA
Organism: Candidatus Woesearchaeota archaeon; assembly: GCA_964361295.1. Classification (GTDB taxonomy): domain Archaea; phylum Nanobdellota; class Nanobdellia; order Pacearchaeales; family GW2011-AR1; genus JABHWZ01. The sequence goes on along the minus strand of CAYIAD010000012.1, from coordinate 12,419 downwards.
AGTTTATAAATGTTTCTAATTTGTTGTTATCTAGAAATAGTAACAATTAAACAACCTTTTCATATATTGCCTTTTTCTTGCAAGGAAGTTTAGGTCCAATTTCCTTGTATAATTTTCTTGCAATTTGAACTGCTTTGTCGTCGGCTAATCGCATCTCAAAAATTTTGCTACCAGGTTTCATTATCGCAGATTTTCCAACAGATTTTCCAAAAGATAACTGCATTCCAGTTTGCATACGATCAGCCCCTGCACCAGTCAGCATTTTATTCTCTCTTTGAATATGATGAGGATAAGGAACAACTTTCAAAACATACACCCCTACAAGTTGAACATCAAGTTGCCTGTTAAGATACTGTCTACAAGCTTCAAGAGCATTATGCCGAATCTGGCAATTCTCCTCGCTGATAAGAGTTAATTTATGGGATAGTTTCTTTTCTCTAACAAGTTTTTCATTGCCCATTGTGAATTTCGCAATTTTCTGAGGAGGAACTACTTTTATATAAGATTTTTGTCTTCTTCTGCTGACTCTTGTAAATGGAACAACATATCTCTTAGAATAAGCATTTGCTTTTCTTAATGTTACCATATAAAAACCTCCTGCATGTTTCTATATATCCAGCAAACAATTATTTTCATTTTCTTATTTCACTTCCACTTTTGTTGTAAGCGCCTGTCCTGGCAAGCCAATCTCAAAAATTGCCCGAATAGCCCCTTTATTTCCATGAGCTCCAGAAACTTTTCCAACAAGAATTTTTCCAGCAGGTGATTTCCAAGTAACCTCTTTACCGACGAGCTTTTCAGCTTTTTCTCTTGAATTCACTCCCTCAACTTCTATAATAAAATGCCGAGGTTTAATTACATGTCTTCCACGCCTAAATTGCAAAACTTTTCCAGTTGTCATGTTTATTTAATTAGAAAATTAGTTTTTAAAGGTTTCTTAGTTTGTAAATTATGTCAAAGTAAAATCGTTCTTCCCATTTTTCCTAATGATTTTATGAGGATTTATAACAACTTCTTAACTTAAATAAATCTAATATATCTCTAAAAGAAAATCTTATTGCTTTGGAAATATATTTTTTCATATCCGGATAAGTATCAATAACTCCGCATAATGCCTCACTATCACAACATCCTCTTTTTCTCAAATCATAATACACCCTTGCAGAAGAGATTATTTCTCTTGCTTCTTCTCCAAATTCTCTTGTAGGAGAATACTTTAATTTTAAATCATTAATGCAAGAACAGGGAATATAACTTTTCTTATAATCAAACATTAACTCTCTATCTCTCCAAAAATCTACTGCTGTTTCTAAAAATTCATCTCTGTTTTATTTTTCAGACATAGAAAAATATCTAGTTTAGAGATTTAAAAACTTACCTAAAAAGACATGGGCGGGACACTCACAAATAATGTTTAAGAATAAATTCCCTAACTACTCGCTCATAACTTCGCGAATCAATTACTAGTTATTAATAAATAATACGACGAAAGGAGTAGTATATAGATGTTTTAAGAGATAATAATCTAATAGTTCATTCTTCAACTCTCAAATTTCACTTTCCAAAAACCTTATAATTATCTTCTCTTGTCTTAAAAATAAACTTGTCTATTTTTGATTGAGATATTGAAAATTTAGACATAACTCTATTAAATATCTCAATTGAGGTTTCGAATTCTTCAGGAATAACTGCATTAGCACCAAGTTTAAGTAAAGGATTCATTTCTTTTATATAAAGAGTTCTAGCAATAATATATGCTTTAGGATTAAGCTCTCTAACAAGTTTAACAATTCTTCTTGTAGCAACAGGGTCAGAAATTGCAATTACAATAACCTTGGCATCTTTTACATTCAAGCTTTCTAAAACATTTTCTTTAGTAGCATCTCCATAATAAATTGGCTCTTTTCTTTTCTTTTCATTATAAACTGTTTCTGAATTTATCTCAAGTATTGCATAAGGTATTTTTGCTAATTTTGCCGCTTTAATTAAATTCCTTCCATTAAAACCATATCCGATTACAATAAGATGATTTTTCTTATTTTCTTTTTTAATAATCTCGTGTTTTAGTTGGGGAAATTTATCAGCAATCTTAGAAGATAAACTCATCATAAGAGGAGTAACAGCCATAGTTAAAATAGAAACAGCTAAAAATATCTGATAAAAATCATTAGTTAATAATCCATTAGCAATTCCAACCATCGCTAAAATAAAAGAGAACTCTCCTATCTGACTTAAACTAAATCCAACTAAAACAGCACTTCTCAAAGGGAATCCGATTATTAAAGTGGTTATTCCTGCAATTATAGATTTTAATGATAATATTCCTAATGTTGCTAAAATAATAATCCAAGGATGCTGAATCGCAACCTGAATATCCAACAGCATTCCTATTGAAATAAAAAAGAAACTTGCAAAAATATCTCTGAATGGAGTAATCTCTCCCAAAGCCTCATCTCCATAAATTGATTCAGATACAATCAATCCAGCTAAAAAAGCACCTAAACTTACTGATAATCCTATAGAAGAAGTTAACCAAGCTACTGCAAAACATAACAATACAACACTTAATAAAAATAATTCTCTGCTTTTTGTTTTTGTAACTTGGAATAAAACAGCAGGAACAATCCATTTTGAACCAGCAAAAACTAAAACTAAAATAAACATCCCCTTAATAAAAAATATTAAAAGAGAATTTAAAATATTTTGAGTTCCTCCAGCTAAAAGAGGTGTAAAAAGCAACATTAAAACAACTACAATATCTTGGAAAATAAGAATTCCTAAAGTGATTTTCCCATGAGGACTATTTACTGAAAGATTTTTTTGCAAAATATTAAATACTATCGCTGTTGAACTCATAGAAATAATAAATCCAATAAAAATAGAACTCTCAATGCTTAACCCCATTTGCTTAGCAATTAAAAAACTAACTAAGATTGTTAAACCAACCTGTAAAATTCCACCAAGAATCGCGGATTTTTTATTCTCTAACATTTCTCTTAGTGAAAACTGAACACCGATTGTAAAAAGAAGAAGTATAATTCCAATATCTGCAAAAGCCTGGATACTTGTGCTATTTGTTATCCATCCAAATCCATTTGTTCCTGCAATTAATCCTGCAAATAATAATCCAATTATCGAGGGTATTTTAAGAAGAGAACATAAAAACAAGCTTACAGCAGATATGCCGAATATAATTAAGATGTCATTAATTAAAGCTGATACCATTTTCCTCTTTGATAAATTAAGTTAATTACTTTGAGTATAAAAACATTTCTTAAGAATAAGTTTAACTATAACTCAACCAATTAGCTACTCATTACTTTACGAATCTAATTACCAATTGTTAATAAAATAATACTACAATAGGAGTAGTATATAGATGTTTTAAGAGATATTCAGATAAATATTAACCCCCTTTTATCTCTCCAAAACAAATATTCTCCTACCAACAATCTGACTCTCTCTATATTCATCAATTGGAAAACCTTTAACTAATCTTAAACCGGTTTTATCAAGAATTCTATCAATCTCACATCCAACTCTTTTACTAAATGTTTGAATTAAAGGAGAGCTAAATACTATTTTTCCTTTAATTCTATTCTTTAGATTATTCAAAACTAAAATCATTAAATCTTCAAATTTTTTCAACTGAAATTTCACCTGTTCTTTAGTTGGAATCTTTTTCAAAGTCAAGCCCAAATCTGGCTCTGAAACTAAAACATCAGCATAATCTCTAAGCTGAACTTTTATAGAATCATCATTAATTAATTTGTAATTATTCTCAGTAAATTTAAACCAATTTAAATTTTCCCTTGCTCCTTTAATTGCATCTTTGTTATTATCTACTCCGATAACTTTTAGATTTTGTAATAAAGCTTCTTCTAAAATAACTCCAATTCCACAAAAACAATCAACTAAAATTCCTTGTTCTGGAATTTCAGAAAGATTAATCATAATCTTAGCTAATCTAGGAGAAATAGCAAGTTCTTCTCTTCTAACTGGCTTTTGCATATCTCTTTTTTCAATCTCAGAATAATTGCAATTTTGTATAATTTTTCCAAGATAGATATCCTTAGAAGGAATTTCAAAAACAAAATACTGTTCATTAATTAATTTAGAATGAAGACTCTCAAAATTCTCTCCTTCCTGACTTTCCAAAACCCCAGTCAATTTTTTCTCAGTTGCTTTTAATTTTTCCTGCTTAAATCTTTGTTTAAGATAACTCCGAATATCATCAACAGCGTCGGAAAACTCCCATATTACATAATTTAATTTATTGCTCTCTCCAAAATAAATCTCTTTTTTATCCATTTCTTTAATAATCTCTTTAACATTTCCAGAAGACAAAACAACTCCAATAGAGATAACTCCTCCTAAATCTTCAACTGCTCCTGCTTCAATTGTTTCACTTACATCAACTAGTAAAGCATTTCTTATAAGATAATGCTCCTTAACTTGAATTCTATTTCTCTTTAAATAAGCAAAAACCTCTGCAATAGATAACTTAGGATTTCTTCCTAAGATAAACAAGTATTTCATTTTATCAAAAGTTTTATATACTTTAAGTATTTAATTATTACATAAGAAGCTGACCCTGACGAATCCCATGCTTGACATGGTTAGTAGGTTTGACGGGTCTTGCCTTCTTTACATTTTCTCCTTTCAATATTTAATAAAGTATCTATAATAAAACTCAGTTTCTGTTCAATAGAACCATGTTTCAACTCACTTTCTTTAACGATCCGAACTTGAGAAGATAATCTTGAGAATAATTTTTTAAAACTATTAAATTGCTGGTTATCAATTGAGAGAAATATGGTGAATAGGGTATCACCTCTTTTCAAATCATTTAGTGTTCAACTTAATTGCAAAGTTAGGCAATCATCATAACCTAGCAGAGTTCTTATATGATACCAAATGATTTTAATGGAAAGCTAATGTGAGTTTGTAAATTGTATCTAAATGTTTAAAAAATAGTAAAGTTATAAGTTGATATGAGTTGCACAAGATTTGTTTTATATGGAAGTTATGATAAAGAAACAGAAAAAGCCAGAGAGATTATGGACGAATCTGGAATTCCTTATAGATTAGAACTATCTCCAAAAGAAAATTATGGTGGATTATTAGCATTATGTACCCCTGCTGGAACATTTACTGGTTTAAAACAAATTGATTTTATGTTTGGGAGAGAAGCATTTAGAGGTAATAGACCACAAACAGCATAAGTAAGAGGTGTTAATAATGCGTGGAGAACTTTGTTAGGTTTATATTATTACTAGATAAATTCATTATTAACTTAAAGAATAAAATGATAGTATAAAAAGATATTTGAGTATTATATAAAAGGTTAAGGAGTTATTATCTCTAAAACCCCGATGAAATTTATCTTATTACCATAACTAATAATAGAACTAGATTTGAAAAAGAGGTGATACCTATTTCTTAAAGAATAAATAGTTATTATCTAATAAGAACTCCACTAGATTATGATATTCACAGATAATTATAATATTTTACCTTTGTAGTTAAGATAAACCCTCCAAGAATTCTTTACACATTACTAACTTTCCAAAATAATTATTCTCTCTTGCTTACTCAAATCCTCTTGAACCAATTGTTCTTAATATATGTTTGATTTCTTCAATTGTTTTTTGTTGATTTTTTTTATCTGACATTCTAACAAACTTAATGAGCAAATCGGTTAATTCTTTCTCATCAAAACATTTTAATTTAAAACCTTCTGTAATGAAATAAAATCTAAAAGATTTATACCTCAGTTCTTTAATAACTAATCCTCCTGCATTTGCTAAAAATTTTCCTTTATTGGGATTTTCTTCTAAAGAATATAATAATTCAAAAACTTCAACTGATTCTCCACCAAATTTTTTATTAATTTCATCTTCAAGATTAGAAGAAAAGATTACTTTCGCCACTTTTTTCTGGCCCTCTCTAAAGCATCTTTTGCACTAACACATCCTTCAGAAGACATTAAAAACTCCCTTAATTGAGTTTGCACAGCAAGATCATAAACTCTTTGTAGAATTTGCTCATAAGTTTCACTCTTTGAACCAAATGAGGCTAGTTTTTCTTTCATTTCTTGACTTAATTGTATTGTTGTAATTGCCATCCTATAGTATCTATAGCCACTATAGTTTTTAAACTTTTCTAAAAACTATTCTTTTTTCTTAGAATTCAACTCACATCTCTGATTGTATTCAATTAACTCATTAATTAAAATAGAAGCATCTCTTCTTGCTTCATCAACTTTTCTTGAATTTAATTTTCCTTTTTTAAACTCTTTTCTAGCAGATACAATATTATTTAAAATTCTTGAAGATAAAGGAGAGAATAATCCTTTTTTAACAAATACTTTTTCAAACTCTTCAATTGTTTTTTCCTGTGATTTCTTTCCTACAAGAGGCTCTAATAGTTTAAACACATTTTCATAAATCCCTTCAATTGTTTTTTCATCTTCTCTTTTTTCAATTTGTTCTCTTAATCCTTTTAATCTCTTAAGATAAACTTCTGTTTCTTTTAACATCTCATCAATTTCTTTTCCAGAAATTTTATATTTTAAATCATGTTCATATTCTTTAAATGATTTAACAGCTTTTTCTAAAATAGCCATTTCTGATTTTTTCAAAAGTTTTTCTTTCTTCACAAAAATCTCTTCCATTTTTGCTATTGTTTCTTTATGAGTTGGAGGAGCATTTCCAGCAAGCATAATTAATGCTTGACTTGGATTTAAAACACCATAATAAATATCAATCATAGCATCAATCATTCTTCTATCAACCATCTCACTTGTTTTATCTGCTGATTTCATAAACATGTCAATTGACTCTGGAGAGGGTTTTAATTTACCCATTTTCAATAAAGCTTTCCAAGGCATAAATGTTCCTCTATCATAAAGAGGAATACCATCTCTAATAAAAGTAAAAATAACAGGAGAAGCATCTTTTACAGATTCCCAAAAATCAGTTAATAAATAAGTCTGAATATGAAGAGTATTTTTAACACCCGCCAAAGCAGCAGCCTCTGCAACATATTGTTGTATAATTCCTCTTAATCTCTCTTTTAATTCTAATCTTGGCATTCTTTTAACATCGGTATCATTAATAATAACCGCTACATCTACATCTGAAGTTGCAGTTGCCTCTCCTCTAATAAAACTTCCAACAACAACATAAGAAACAACATATTTCTCAAACTTTTGCAAAACTAAAGAACGATGTATTTGAGAGAATCTCAAAGCACCCAAGAATCCTTTATCATAAATAGGCATAGACATAGCAATAGCATAAGTTAAATCAAATTTAGAATCAAGGCAAGCTTCCCAAATATCTACAGGAGTTTTAATCTGAAGCCATACTTTTTGTTTGAAATTTAAAGACTCAATTTGTTTTACAATTTCTGATTTTATCTTAGGAATTTCTTTGAATTTATCTTCTGGGATAATCATATAAGCATGCAAATATTTTTCAGTTTCTTTTGGAATTTCTTCCTCTTCAATAAACATCTTTAATGATTGAGGAGGTAAAAGTCCTAATGCAATTGTAAAAGGATATTTTTTAACAATCCAAGATTTTAATTTATCTATCTCTCCCTTAGTTTTTTCAACTTCTTTTTGAATTTCTCCAGAATCAGGAATAATTTCTTTTTTATCATGATACTTGTTATCCAAATTCATACCCGGAATTTCTGAAGTTGAGATATTTGTATCTTCTGATTTCATAATTAGAAAATGTCATTTTGGCTTATAAATGTTTTGAAAATAGCAAGTTTTTTATTTTTAGAACTCATTGTAATATAACATAAGGTTAGTTTCCTATCCCCATGGACTTAATTAAAATAAATAATTAATTTCTACTAATAAATCTTTCTTATATATAATCAGATAACTCAGGCAGATATTTATAAATCTGATTTATCTGTCCTCTTCCAATTTCAGCGTATGCTTCTTGTCTTCTCACATAAATTATTCTTTCTGGTTTTAATACTCTTCTTATAGCCCTGTCTACATGTTTTCTTAAGATTCTATTGTGCCCTGCAATTAAACCTAAAAGGAGATCTGCTTGAATTCCTGCATCTTTTCTTCTTCCACTTTTTACTGCTTTTACTAATCTAACATAATCTTCTCTTTGCGATAAATTTCGGATATAATCTCTTCCGCGTCGTCTTCCCATAAAATATTTCTAAAAAACTAGATTATAAATATTATTGTGATGATCAATTTCCTTTTAATTAAAATAAAAAGTATGTTCCATCGAGGAGTTGAACCTCTATGAGAATTCCAGATTCAAATGAAGAATCTCTTCGAGTAGACTTATAGAATAAGTTTATCTCTATGAGAATTCCAGATTCAAATGGAGAATCTCATCCGGAGTATAGGAGGACGAGGTTCGGCAATATGGTCCATCGAGGAGTTGAACCTCGGACTGTTCGGTGTAAACGAACGGTTTTACCGCTAGACTAATGGACCATATAAACATAAGAAATTACTGCCTTTTAAAATTTTCTTAATTAATTTTTTAAACCCTCTAAAACTTAGTTATCTAGGCGCTGTTAGTTAATCGGTAGAATATTTCCTTGCCAAGCGAAGGGAACCAAGTTTCCCTACCGCACTACCCTCCTTTTATGGAAGGTTTTGTGTTGCAAAAAGGAAGTGAGCCGGGTTCAATTCCCGGACAGCGCATAAAAACTCTTTTAAACTAACTTCAATTAACAATATTATAAAAGAGATTAAAATGATTTACTTTATTCCAATCCTAGGTGCATTGACTCTCGCAATTATTACTATCTGGGAAAAGTTTGTTCTTAGAAAAAAAAATATTGACATAAAAATCTTTCAAACATCTGCTTTTTTATCAGCAGTTTTAGTAATGATTCCCCTGCTTTTCTTTTTCTGGAAATTTGATGTAAATGCTCTCGAGCCAAAAAACCTTTTGATATTCGGAGGAGTTATTTTATCTTCGCTGTTAGCAAATTATTTTATGTTTTTTGCTTTAAAATGGGAAAAGGTTTCAAACTTAGAACCAGCTCTAATTTTAGAACCACTTTTCACAATTCTCCTTGCTGTATTATTTAGTTTATTTTTTACTGGATTATATGAAAGAAATTTAGAAATAATTATCCCAGCAATTATTGCTTCGCTGGCTCTTGTATTCTCGCACATAAAAAAACATCACCTTAATTTTAATAAATATTTCCTAGCAGCAATTGCAGGAAGTTTTTTCTTTGCATTAGAACTAATAATTTCCCGTCTTATTTTAGAGTTTTATTCCCCTCTATCTTTTTATTTTTTAAGATGCTTATTTATTTTTATAATTAGTTTAATTATTTTTAGACCAAATTTTTCAAAACTAAACACAAAAATAAGTTCGCAAATTTTCTTTATCGGAGCTCTATGGGTTTTATATAGAATCGTTGTTTATTGGGGTTATCTTCAATTAGGAGTAGTATTTACAACTTTAATGATTCTATTGGGTCCTGTTTTCGTCTATGCTTTGGCTAGTATATTTCTAAAAGAAAAATTAGAACTAAGAAACATCCTAGCAGCAATTGTAATTCTTGCTTGTATCTTATATGTCAGTTTAAATTAAGGAATAATCTCTGGCCCAAAATATTTTTCATATTCTAAATCAACACTCTCCAGCGACGGCAAATTCTTCTTCAACTCTTTAATTAAAAATTTAATTGAATCGCAAATCATTTTATCTCCTTTCTCAGGCCAGAGTTTTGCCTTTCTCCAATATAAACATCTTCCTCCACAAATTTCCCGAACTTCACAGCCATCACACTCTTCAATTTTAATCTCTTTCAACTTTTTAGAATCTAAATTCCCACAATAAAAATCTTTAATATTATTTAAAATAGGACACCCTGCAATTTTCCCATTTGTAGTAACTGCATAACCCGCATAACCTGCCCCGCACTGAATTCGAGTTTCTTTGTCTTTCCCCAATAATCTATTTGCAATTCCAAAAAAAGGATACACTTTCAAAACCCTCCCTTTTTTAATCTCTTCAACACAAAAGTTAACTAATTTATTAACAGACAAATTATAATTTTTAAAAAAATTCTTAATTTTCTCCTCGTCAAAATCATTTTTATAAAATCCAGCATCCAACTGCCAATGCACAGAATCAAACAAATTTAAATCTAAAACATTTTTAACCTGCTCAAATAAATCTGGAAACTCTTGAGAAATAGTCATCCTTGCAACAATCTCTCCCTTAAATCCTTTTTCTCTAATTAACTTAATATTTTTAATAACTTTATCATAAGTTCCTTTTCCTCTATTAAAATCAGTTCTCTCTCTATTTCCATCAATAGAAACAAGTATTCTCGAAAAATTATTCATATATTCCGACGCCAATTCGTTCAACAATTTACCATTTGTCTGCATACAATATCCGACTGAATCACCCAGTTTATCCATAATCTCCTTTAATTTAGAAATATTTAATAATGGCTCTCCTCCATAAAAAACCACTACTGGAGTTTTATCCTGAGATAAAAATTTCTTTAATTTATCTAGATTAATTTCAGAAGAACAAGGTTCAGTAAAATCAAATTTAAACTTTTTATCTAGTCCATTGTCAAATTCTTTCATTGATTTTTCATAACAATATTTACATTCAGAATTGCATTTTTCAGTAAGTAATATATGCCAGTACATAAAAAATTAGAATTATGAGAGTTTAAAAAATTAGCTGAAATGTAGTCTGCTAAGTAAAGTCGCTGCTCTGTAACTCTCACCAATTTCTACTTGTTTTCCTGCAAAAAGTCTTGTAAAAACTTTCTCAAGAACCTGAGGAGTTGTTCCAATTTCAGAAGCAACTTTATCTAAAGTGTCAAGAACTTGTTTATCTTTTAAAGCATCTATTATTAATCTTCCATATTTATCTGAAAGAGGATGTTGCCTAATATGATATAATCCCGCAACTTCTTTTGAAAAACTAGAAAAATCTATTTGTCTTAGTTTCTGAATTAATCCATTACCAGATTTTTGTTCTTGAGTAAGTCTAATAGCATAAACTAAATCTTCTACTGGTTCACGCAAATCTTTCTCTTCTAGCTTAGGAAAAAGTTTACGAGTTTCTCGAAGAGTATTCTCAACTCCATTTAATGAATCAAGATAGAAATCCGGATCTTCAGAAATATGTTTTAAATAAGCTTCTTTAATAGAACTTCCTTTTCTTTCAGCTGTTTTTGTATTTGTCTGAATCATTTAAAGTTTCAGATTGAGGCATCTGAAAGCCATCGCCTCTTAGATTTAGAAGAACTCTAGTATATATAGTTTTCTACAATTTATAAATTTTGTATATCCCGAAATAATGTTACCTAGAAAAACAACGAAAGGAATAAAAACATGAACAACTTAAAATCACGAGGTAACATTAATAGAGATACTACAATTAAATTTTCTTCACAAAACCTTTAAAAACCAGACTTTTTATTATCTAATATGGCTTTCAAATTTAACATAGGAACTAAAAACGGAAAAACTTACAAATTAGAATCTGAATCTCCGGCTTTAGAAGGAAAAGAGATAAAACAAACAATTTTAGGAGAAGAAATATCTCTGAATTTAGCAGGTTATGAATTTGAAATTTCAGGAGCATCAGATAAAGCAGGATTCCCTTTAATAGAAACTGTTGATGGAGCAACTCTAAAAAAAGTTCTTTTAACTTATGGAAAAGGAATGAAAAAAAGGCCAAAACACGAGGGCAAAAGAATAAGAACTAAAAAAAGGCCAAAGGGTCTTAGACTTAGAAAAACAGTTCGAGGGAAAATTATCTCTCCTGCAGTAATTCAGATTAATTTAAAAGTTATAAAAGAAGGTTCTAAACATCTTTCAGAAATTTTTCCAGAGCAAAACAAAGCTCCTGAAAAAGCAGTAGAAACTCCAGTAGTAGCTTAATCCTATCAAAAACCTTAAATATATCCTATACCTTAATAAATAATGGGAATTGAATATAAATCCCAAAGAGCTTATGAGCAGTATGATATTTCTGAAGATGATATTGTCGGTGCTAGATTAGAAGGTAGATTATCTTCTCAAAAATATAGAATTGAAACAATTAATAAAAATTTAACTCTTACAATAAGACAATATAAAGATACACCTAAATTTCACCCAAAAAAATGAACACCATAGATAAAAAAGTAATTGATGAAAAAACAAGAACAGAACTTATTCGAGAGGGATTTAAAAATTTTGTAAGAGATGGTTATGATTTAATGATTGGAACTATTATTCATCAAAAATTTTTTTGGTCTAGTAAACGAGAAGAAGTAGTAATTTATGAATTCAATCCTAAAACTGGAAAATATCAATTATCTTGATAAACTTATTTAAGGGCTCTGTTGAAAAAGTACCCAGAGAAAATTACTTAACTCTGGGAACATTGATT
>CAYIAD010000011.1:0-14836 GCA_964361295.1 Candidatus Woesearchaeota archaeon | reverse complement strand
TGGCTTTTGTGGATATTGTAAAATAGAAACATCTGTGTCTAATCTGCAATGATAATTTGCAGCATATAATCCAAGTGCTTGCTTTTGAGTTTTTGAACCTCTGTTTAATCTTGAACTCTGATCATGATTTCCATACGGAACTAAAGAAGTAACAACACCAAATAAATCCATAGAATCAATTTCTAAATGAGTATGTTTGTCTGTAAGCTCTCCTTCAAAAAGTGCAACCAAAGAATTTTCTTCTTCAGCAGCGTCGATGTATTCAATAATTCCTTTTTTTATTAAATCATTCCAAGTCATTTCTCCTTGTTCTAATTGAAGAAGATTTTCATTTTTTAATCTTGGACTGCCATTATCTACAATTATCAAAGGTCTCAAAGCTCTTCCAGGTTCAGTAGAAATAAAAACTGCTTGAAGCCCATCGTTATTTGTTATATTAAGTTGAACTGGAAGTTCTCCACTTCTTCTTTTTTCTCTTATTCTAGAGATAAATTCTAAAGGATTTTTTACAGCCCCAATAAATCTTCCATTTAAGAAAACTTCTTGCCCTTCTACTCCTTCTAAGCTTAATCCATCACCTTCTAATTCTTTTAAAAATTTATCTTCATCAAGATTTACTCTTGTAGAAATTTTTGATAAAATAGCAAGATTTTTTCTAAGTCCAATTTCAGTTCCTTCTGGAGTTTCAATTGGACAGAATCTTCCATAATGAGTTGGATGCAAAGTTCTTGCCATAAAATTTTCCTGATCTGCAGGTAACATCGACGCTACTCTTTGCAATTGTGAAATTGTGTCAAGATAATTTGTCTTGCTCATATTCTGAGTAACTCCTTTTCTCTCTCCTGTCCAAGAACCAGTTGCAATTGCAGATTCAATTCTGTGAGAAAATAAAGTCGACTTTGCAATAGTTTTTATTGAATAAAATTTTTTTCTCTTCGACGATTTTTGTAAAGAGTATTGAACATCTCTTATTAAAATTCCAAGATTAACTCTAAATAAAGTTGCAAGTAAATCTCCAGAAAGTCTAACTCTTTTATTTGCATAATGATCTTTATCTGTCATTAAATTTGGATTTTCTTTTGCTAGCAAATATTGTTTGATAAGTTTGCACAATGTCACAGCTTTTTTAATTCTATCTTCTTTTTTTGTTCCTATATGAGGAAATAAATAAGAATCTAATCTTTGTTTTACTCTGTCAAGAATTTCTTTTTTTGTTCCCTGTAAATTTGTTTTTTCAGCTATGGATAACATAGCATCTTCAACATTTGCGATATTAACAAATTCATAAAGATTAACAATGACGCTGTCTGTTTCTTTTCCAATAAACTTTGCAATGTCAGATTCTTTTGTTAATCCAAGCGCTTTCAAGACGACAACTGCAGGCAAATCTCTAAATCTGCTGAATGTTGTTTCTAAAATTCCTTCCTTGCTTTCAGAAATTGTAACCGGAATTCTATAAGTTCCTTTTAGCGAGAACAATCTCAAGATAAGTCCGCCCTTTTTGTTAGATTCTATGAACGACTGGTTTTCAGCAAGGTCTTCAGCCATAACCATAACTCTTTCATTTCCATTAATAATAAAATATCCTCCAGTATCCATCGGGTCATTATAATTTTCAATTAATTTTTCTTGAGTCATTCCATATGTATTGCAAACTTTGCTTTTTACCATAATCGGAATTCTTCCAATCTCAACTATTTCAGAATCTATTTGATCATCTTTTTTAACCGTAAGTTCCATTTTAATTGGAGCAGAATATGTAAGGTTTCTTAATCTTGCATCAGAAGGAGTTATTAGCGAAGTGCTTCCATCAGCTTCAATAATATGCGGTCTTCCAACTTCAATTTTACCTAGGGTAATTTCAAAATCTTCATTGTTTATTGTCTCAGAAATTTCAGAAACTATTTCTTGCATTCTATGTTCAATAAATTCATTAAACGACACAATATTAGATTCCACTAAAGAATGTTCTTTTAAATATCTTTTTACAACAATATGAGCATTATCCACTACCATTAAACAACCACCCTGTAATAAAAGACATTTTTATCTTTGTCTTTTCTCTCGATTTTAATTAAATCTCCGACAATGCAACCTTGAGGAAGAGCCGGATCACTAGCATAAATTTTTGGCAATTGAGATTTAGAAACATTTATTTTCTTTAAAAATTCTTCAGCTTCCTTTTCGTTAATCTTTATGTGTTTGGGTTGAAGAATATGCATTTTAAATAATGAGAGTTGTAGTCTCAACACTTAGATTAGACTTTAACAACTTTTCAATAATAAAAGATTGTGAAAATTGCCTTTTAAACTTTTTGGTTTTCCAGCACAATCTTTTATGGGATTTAATGCTCTTAACAAAAATTTATAAATGTCCTATTTGTAATATAATTAGAATAAAAATTAAAACTAAATGAGATGATAAAATATAATTTAAGATCATATCTTGGTATATGTGCAGTTGTTGTATCTGCATATTTTTCTATTTCTCAAATGCCGACTTTTGCACAGAAAATAAGAAGTTCTGACGAAATTCAAAGAGCTTTAAAAGAGGGAGAAGCAAGAAAAAAAGCACAAGGCACTCAGCGAATTACTCGAACAGACCCAGAGTTGCGCTTAGATATTGAAGACAAAATTCTTAAAGAACAAAAAAGAGATACAATGAAAAAATCGCCAGATTTAGATGTGGTTGAAATTATCCGTTCTTCTGCACAAGATGCTCAAAAGGGTTTAGGCACATATGGAAATTGGTATGGTCCAGATTGGTGTGGAGGACAAAGACCTAGTGAAAATAATGGAGCAATTGGAAATCTAGAACCAGTTGATTCTCTCGACGAGATTTGCAGAGATCACGATATGAATTATTCTTTTGCTGATTCTTTAACAAATGAAAGAGAAAAAATTCAAATAAAAAAGCGGGCAGATATAGAATTACTTAGTAATTTGAATGATCTCGACGAAGATCCTAAAAACTGGTCAAACCCTCCAGAAGATTCGAAGAGAGCAAACTCATATAAACGTCGTGCTATTGAAGTATTTAAATTCAAGTAGTTAATAAAATAAAAATTAATATAATTTGAATAATTTTTAAAGAAAAATTCTAAATGTTTTTTATTTCACTTTGTTCAATATTATAAATGACCCCGACTACTCCCAACCCCGATTTCTAAATTTTACATTTACTTTCAGAATAAATTGAAATCAAAGTTGCTCGGAATTTGAAAAGAAATAATTGGGTTTTAGCAAACACTCGAAATAATATTTCACTTTGTTCAATATTATAAATGACCCCGACGGGATTTGAACCCGCGACAACTAGATTAAAAGTCTAGTGCTCTAGCCAGGCTGAGCTACGAGGCCATCTCGTTTATAACGAATAATAAAATTACAAATAATTAGTTTAAAAAATCTTTGTATTTACAATTTTTCAATAATATACCTTTTTATCCGATTAGTAGTATCTGCTTGATAATAAATTTCTCTTCTTTCTGCTCTCCCACAATTTCTCATTAAAAACAAAAACGCTTCTCCAATTTCTTCATATCTTTTCATACAAAAATTTTATCTCTATGCTTTTTAAGAATTCTCGTTCTACAAATTTCCAATAATTTTACAAAATTATAAATGCTCTCTCAATTTATCTTCTAATTCCTCAGCACTCATTGAACCAATAAACCTATCTATAACTTTACCATCTTTTAATAAAACCATATTTGGTATAGAACTAACCTCATATTTTTGTGCTATTTTTTGATTATCTTCTACATTTACTTTTCCAAACTTAATTTTTCCTTTAAATTTTTCTTCAAGCTCGTCGACAATAGGTGCCATCATAACACACGGCATGCACCAGTCAGCAAAAAAATCAATTAGCACATTTCCTTTTTTTATAAATTCTTCAAATTCTCCGTTAGTTAATTCCTCTACCATAATTAAAAGATAAAGAAAGCGTTTATAAAATTATTGGATTAAGCAGTTCTTCCTAACATCACATTCTTTGTTGCTTGATGTAAATCTTGTCCATATTTTCTCATATCTGTTATTCTTCCGCAGAATTTTCCTTCAGTGCAATATCCAAGATTGCACTTTGGCTGTAAAAGACATTCTAATTCTTGAATAACACCTAACATTGCCTCTCTTTTTTTCCATGAACTTGCTTTTCTTTCAGGCTCACAAGTACTGCATAATCTTAATGGAAATTCTAAATCAACTAAATTTGCTAAATCATATTTTTCAAGAGTTCTTACTCTTATATTTTTAGGAGTAATATAAAGAGCATCTCTTTGTTCAAATCCTTTATCAATCATTTTTCCATAAAACATTAATTGTCTCGCAGTATGATAAACATAAGGGATTAATAATTCTGGACTTTTCTTTAATCTGTCATCAATAATAATGTGCTTATCTAACTCAGGAAGTATTTTTCCAATTGCTTCTACATTATTTGTTTGAGCAGCTTTGGATATTCCTTCCCAAAGAGGTTTTAATCCTCTGTATGCTCTATCTGCTGCAGAATATACTGACTCAACATTTTGCCTTAAAGTAGCATGTCTTTTTTGTTCAGACCAAACTCTCCAAGAAAGAGTATCTGCAATACTCAAACTAACAGCATCGTTGTATTCATTAACAAACTCTCTCAAAGCACTCATATTTTCTAAAGCTCTTCCATGCAACTCTTTTGGATCTTGCACATTTCTAGTTTCTTGTATTAATCTTTTTATCTTATCTAAACTTTCTCTAAATCCCATTGTAGAATCAACATGACATCTAACTACTTTTGGTTCTGTACTCATCTCTCTATTTTCTCCAATCTCAAGAGCATAATTAGGAGAGCTTGGATCTTTGAAAACACTATAATGAAGATAGGTATCTCTAGGAACTTGCACTCTTTGTTTGAACATTGTACCTTGTCCCACGCTTTCAGCTATTTCTCTAAATTTATCTACTAACTGACCAACTTCTTTTGGTAAAAATCTTCCATTTGGATTTGTTCTATCTGCTCTTACTTCTGAATAAAGAGTAGCCATTGTATCTAAAGGAAGAACAATAAATAAATCAGCAGGATTATTATAAGGAATAACTTTATTAAAAGTTTCAACTCCTCCTAATTTTCCAAATCTTGTTTTGAAATCTTCAGCAGAAGATAATGCATCTTCAGAAATTTGCATATATTCTTTTAATAAATCTGGTTTGTTTCCAAGACTTGCAGGAATTACAATCTCACTATCTTTAGTCTCTCTTCTTCTACTGCTTGTTGCTAAAGATCTTGAAGCACATAATCCAGTTAAACCTGAATCAATCATTTTTGTTCCATGAAGTCCAAGAACAACTCCAGATAATCCTCCTAAAGAATGTCCTCTTCCTATTCCACTAGAAGTTTTATTAAATATAACATCTTTAAAATTTGGATTTTCTGGATTATTAATATCTTGTAAAATATCCTTTCCTAAATCATTAAAATTCATTCCTCTTGAAACAAGTGTTTGTGCATAAGCAACAAGTTCATCTCCTCCTAAAAAATCTCTTCCAAATTCATTTTTAAAATACTCTCTTAATTTTGGATTAGTAATATTAACACTAGGCCAAAAACCCAAATTTACTACTTGTAACTCTTCATCTGTAGAATAACTTTTATCACCAAATTTTATAGGCATTTTAAAGATAGAAATTCTGTTTTTATAAATATGATTATATTAAGAAATATATTTTATCCACCACATCCATTTTGACTTTCATATCCACAAGTGCACATTTCTTTGCAATGGCCTCTTTTTATCATTTGAGAACCACATATAGGACACATTCCTCCAAGTTCTTTTTCTGAAAGTTTTTTATGAACTTTTGCTTTTTCATCAGATTTTTCTTCAATTTGTGGTTTCTGCTCTTCATCTGAAGTTTTTTCTTTTCCTAAAAATTGTTTTTCCATGAATTGAGCAATATAATCTGTTATTGAACTAGCTGTTTTTATTCTGTCGTCATCCCAAACTAATCCATAAGGCTCGAATTTTTGATGCCTAAATTTTTTTACTAATGCTTCTATTGGAACTCCATATTGCAAAGCCATTGAGGTTAAGATTCCAACACTATCCATTAATCCTCCGAGAGTACTTCCCTCTTTACTCATATTTATAAACATTTCACCCGGAGTTCCATCTTTATATAACCCAAAAGTAACATATCCTTCATGATTATCTATATTGAACTTTTGAATTACTGCACTTCTTCTACTTGGGAGTTTTCTTCTTACTGGTCCAGCTAATGCTTTTTCTTCTAATTTTTCTTTTTTTGAGAAACTTAAAGGTTGGTAGCTTTTACTATTATCTCTGTATAATGCAACTGCTTTTAATCCTAATTTCCAAGCACTCATGTATACTTTTTCTATTTCCTCTACAGTTATTTCTTCTGGAAGATTAACTGTTTTTGATATTGCTCCAGATAAAAATGGTTGAACAGCAGCCATCATTTCTAAATGGCCCATTGGAGAAATTGTTCTTTTTGCCCAAGAAGGTTTATTTGCACAATCAAAGATTGAAATATGTTTTTCTTGAATATGTGGTGCTCCTTCAATTGTCTCATGCCCATCACTATAATCAATCATTTCTTCTACTTGTTCTGAAGTATATCCCAGTTTCCCTAATTCTTCCTCAGATCCACCTAACTTAGTTTTTTTATGTTTTATCTTTTTAACAGACTCAATATCTTTCTCTTTTATATGAGGCATACCTTTAACTTCTATATGCCCTGATACATACTCTTCAATTTCCCTAACTTCTTCTTCTTGATAACCCAGTCTTCTTAATACTGGACTTAAATTTCCATTCACTAATCTTAATTTTCCCCCATCAGACATTAGTTTTGTCTGGACTAGTCCCATCTCTGGTTCAACTCCTTTTGTATCACAATCCATTCTAAATCCAATTGTTCCTGTTGGAGCTAAAACACTTGCTTGAGCATTTCTAAAACCATATTTTTGTCCTCTTTCAATAACTCTATCCCATGTTTTTTCAGCTTCATCAAGAATGTTTTCCAAACCTGCTGGAATCTTTGTCCTATCAATTCTTGTAAGTGCAGCTCTATGCATCTTCATTACCCTCATCATTGGATCTTTATTTTTTTCATACTCTTCAAATGCTCCTAATTTTTCTGCCATTTCAGTAGAGGTTTCATAAACTTTTCCAGTCATAAATGCAGTAACTGCTCCAGCAACAGCCCGAGCTTCAGGAGAGTCATAGGGCAAACCTAAAGACATTACTAGAGAACCTAAATTAGCATATCCCATTCCTAATGGCCTAAGCTTATGAGCATTTTCAGCAATTTCTCTTGTAGGATAACTAGAATTATCTATTAACATATCTTGTGCAAAAGCAGTTAATCTTATTGCCTTTCCAAATGATTCTAAATCAAAAGACGCACCAAAATTATCTCTTGCAATTCTTAGATATCTCATTAAATTATGTGAAGCAAGATTACAAGCACTATCATCTATAGACATATATTCTGAGCAAGGATTTGATGCTTTTATTTTGCCTGAATTAGGACAAGTATGCCATCTATTTATTATATCATCAAATTGCATTCCAGGATCTCCACAAAAATGAGTTGCTTCTGCAATTTTTCTTAATAATTTTTTAGTATCATATCTTGGGATAACCCAACTTCCATCTAGATTTTTAGCATCATCTAATTCAGGATTGTGAACAGCATGAGTTCTCCATTCTTTTCCATTCTGAACTGCTTCCATAAATTCATCAGGTGCTCTAGCAGAAATATTTGTGTTTTGATAACCTACTGTTTCTTTTGCCTCTTTCCATTCAATTCCAGCATCTAATAATATTCTAGCTTTTTCTTCTTCTCTCATTTTAGATTCAATAAACTCTAAAATATCTGGATGAGAAATATCTAGAATATCCATTTTAGCAGCTCTTCTTGTTTTTCCACCAGATTTTACAATTCCAGCAACTTTATCATAAAATGCCCAATAAGCAAGAGGACCAGAAGGTTTTCCTCCTCCAGAAAGTTTTTCTCTTGAAGATCTTAATGTAGAGAGATTTGTTCCTGTTCCAGAACCATATTTAAATAGCATTGCTTCATTTGTTGCTAATCTCATAATACTTTCCATTGTATCTTCAACAGATTGTATAAAACATGCAGCTGTTTGGGGATAAACTCTCTCTTTACCCATAGGTATAGGAATTGCACTACCTTTTTCATCAATTACATAAGACCCCTTGAAATCTCTTCCTCCTTCACCAGCAATTAAATGAGTCCCAACATTAAACCAAACAGGAGAATTAAATGCCATTCTTTGATCAAGAGATAGAAAAGCTAATTCGTCTCTGAATGTTTCTACATCTGCTTCTGGAATATAGCCCCTTCTTACTGCCCAAGAACCAATTGTATCTGCAACCCTTGATGTAACCTGTCTTTCAGAATATTCTCTTTCTGGCTTTCCATTTTCTCCAAAGAAATATTTTGATGCACTCATTTTTTTTCCAAGAGGACTCCATGTAACAGGAAATTCAACACCTGTTTGTCTAAATAATAAATTGTTATCGTCGTCAACTATATCAACATCACTTTTTCCCCAATCAAACATATCATAAACACTTTTTTCTCCTTTATCTTTTGTAAAATATCTCTCTACCGAAAGTGTCATTCTCTCACCTCTTTCATAGCTGCTTTAAAATCTCCAACATCTTGGAAATCTTTGTAAACAGATGCAAATCTAATATAAGCAACATTATCTAATTTTTTTATTTTTTTCATAACAATTTCTCCTACAGAAGAACTTGGAATTTCTTTTTTTCCTTTTTTGCGAATTTGTTCTTCAATCTCGTTTATCATTTGTTCTATTGCTTCGTGTGAAACAGGACGCTTTTCAAATGCTCTGTTTATTCCTGCTTCTAATTTATCTCTGCTGAATTTTTGTCTTGAACCATCTTTTTTTATCACCCAAATATCTCCTTTGTCTATTTTTTCATAAGTTGTGAATCTATTTTTACATTTAAGGCACTCTCTTCTTCTCCTTATTCCCGCAGGAGAGTCTCTTTTATCTGTTACTTTGAATTTAGTATTTGAACAATATGGACAATCCATAGTACAATATATTGTATGTTAATATGTTTTTATTTACTATCTATTGTATTAACTGAGTTTTTAGAAATATTTAGTATTTAAATCTTTATCATCACTTTTAGGTGAAATAGAATAAACTCAGCAGATATCCATTAGCCGACATTTCCTACAAATATTTCCTCTTGATGGTTCCCCACATCTCTCACAATACTTTAATACAGAAATATTTATCTTCTTTATTTTACTTGAAACTCTCTCTAAATTATTAATTATATTTTCTTTTTGTTTTGTAGAGGTTTTTTCCAAAAACTTTCTAACTTGTATTCTATAAGAGTCCAAGGCACACGGGCATTTTTCATAATTTACAGGAAGTTTTTTCTTTTTAGAATAGCTTTTAATATCTTTTTCAGCAATATAAAATAATGGCTTTATTCTAGGAATAAACTTCTTATCACTTAGATTTTTTGTAATTGCTCCTGAGTTTGCACTTAGTTCAGGACTTCCTTTAAGAATATTAATTAAAAAAGTCTGAGCTTCGTCGTCGAGATTATGCCCTGTAGCAATATAATCTGCTTTTAATCCTCTTACTGCTTTGTTTAATATCCATTTTTTAATAACTCCACAAATAGCGCAGTTTTTTATCTCTCCTTTATGTTTTTCTTGAATTGCACTTCTTAAATAACACATTCCACTTCCCATTTCTTTTTTAACATCATAAAGATGCAATCTAATATTTAACATCTCACAAAGTTCTTCAACTTTCTTTAAACACTCTTCACTATATTTTCCAATTTTCAAATCAATATGAAACCCCTCTATATCATATCCAAATCTCTTAAGCAAATAAGCAACAACTGAAGAATCTTTTCCACCAGACAATGCTACAATTATCTTTGATTTTTTACTTATTTTTATCTTATTCAGGGTTTGCTTGAACTTGCTTTCAAGTTTTGCTTCTAATTTATCCATATCTTACTGAAGAAGAAGATAGTTTTAAAGTTCTTCTAATGTTGCAAATATCCATCTAATATCGTATGTTCCCTCTGTTATATATTCTGAAAAAGCATAATGAACATCATCAAAATCCATACTTTGAGGTATTATTCTTATTAATTTTTGATCCATTAGTTTGCAAAACATTTCAACATAAACTCTATGCCTATCTTCTACTTGATTAATCAAATTTCTCTTTTTCATTTGTTTATTAAATTTATTAATCTGTTCTTTCTATTCCTCTCATCATCATTTCCCATTCTTCTGGATTTAAAGCTCTTTCCTCTAAAAGATTTTTTCCCTCTGTATAAATTATTTGAATGGAGGAATTTTCAAGACCTTGTTTATGGATATTCAATTTTTTAATTCTTACTCCTAATTCATACGGATTTATACAGATTTCTTCAGGCCCAGGTTTTTTCCATTTGTAAGAACATCTATATTCTACGTTTGGAGTTTGACTTCCTCGATTTAATCTTGCAAAAACAACCCATAAAATTTCTCTCATAAATTCTCTAAAAAATTTCAGTTTATAAGTATTATTTCAATTCAAAACTACTTTATTTAACAAACAAATTGCATTTGCAATGCCCCCGAAGTTCTATTTCCCCTCGGTGAAAAACACACGGACAAATTATTTCTTTGTCTTTTTCTTTATCTCCTGTAACAACTCTGCACGGGCAATAATGTTCCCCAAATTTTTCTTTTCTTTTTTCAAGCCCGACTAAAACTCCATCAATAACTTTCTTATCTGGATTAAGTTTAATCCTAACATTAAATGCATATTCTCCTAGCTTTTTTCTTAATTCTTCTTTTCTCATATTAATATCTTAAATTTTATCTTCTCTTTTTCTTTGATACTTTTTTCTTGCTTACTTTCTTTTTTACTTTTCCACAACAACTACATGCCATGCTATCACTCTCCTTTATTTATCCAAGAGATTAGAATTTATATATTCTTCTAATAGCTTCAAAAACCATTGAACTCTTCGAGGGATTTATAAATATCTTCTTCTTAAATAAATCATGGAAAAAAACTATCTGTTATTGTCTCTTGAAGATGATTCAGCAAATGCACTTGGAAAAATATTAGGAGATAAAACCTGCAAGAAAATAATCAATTATTTAGCAGAGCAAAAATCAGCAAGTGAAAAAGATATCTCAGATGCACTTCACTTACCATTAAACACAATTGAGTATAATCTTAATAAATTATTAAAAGCAAATTTAATAGAAAAAACAAAAGACTTTTTCTGGAGCTCTAAAGGTAAAAAAATAGCTATGTATGCTCTTTCAAACAAATCAATAATTATATCTCCTAAACAATCAAGTTTTGAAAAATTAAAATCTATTCTTCCAGCAATAGTTGTTTCTGGAATAGGATTTGTTTTAGTTAAAATATATAGTTCTTCTCAAGAACAAATAATTACAAATGCAGGATATTCAAAAGATGCAGTAATGTCTGTTGCTTCAGAATCAGCTCTGAGTTTAATCTCTTCAAATACAACTCTTTTAAATTCACAACCAGAATTATGGTTTTTAGCAGGTTCTTTAATAGCTATATTTTCCATATTTGTTTATCAATATTTTAAATCAATGAAAGGAGGTAAAAATGGAAAAATCTGTTAAAATAACATCTATAATTGTTGCAGGAGTATTAGTTTTAGCTTTGCTAGGATATTACGCACTTATTCCTTCTTCAAGCAATACAATAACTGTAAATGGGATAGCACAAGTAAATGCAATGCCTGATTTAGTTAGTGTTTATTTTAATGTAGAAACAAAAGGAGATACAAGTGCAGAAGCAACACAAAAAAATGTTGACTTAGTAGATAAGCTAACAACTGAAATAATTAAACTTGGTTTTGAAAGAAAAGATATTCAGACACAGAATTTCAATGTTTATCCAGAATATGATTGGGTAAATGGAGCTCAAAGACAAAAAGGATATGTTGCAACTCACTCAATTAGAGTTGAAATGCCAGCAACAGAATCTTCTAAAATAGGAGATTTAATTGACGCAGGAGTTAATGCAGGTGTTGGAATTAGTTATATTAATTTTGAACTAAGCCAAGAAAAGCAAAACTCTTACAAGGCAGAAGCATTAAAACTTGCTGCACAAGATGCTAGAATAAAAGCAGAATCAGTAGCACAAGGATTTGATAAAAAATTAGGAAATTTAGTTTCAACTTCTGTTGACAACTTTAATTATTATCCTTGGAGAGCTTATGATAATGCAGGTGGAGTAGCTATGTCTTCAGCAGAAAAAGCAACAGCAACAAGCATAACACCTTCAAGTCAAGATATCTCTGCTAGTGTTTCAGCTGTCTATAAAATAAGATAATTTATTATTTTTTGTTTTTTTCTTATTTTTTATATCTCTAACTCTTGTAAATTTTATCGTGATGATCAAAATCATCAAAATTAATTGTATCTGTTAGTTGATTATATTGAAATATCAAAACAAAATGACTAATATGAATTCTCTTTGAGTCTTTCATATTATATCTTAAATTTTTATAATGCTCAATATCACAAGAATTGATTATTTCATTAATTTTATTTATTACTTGCTCATAAAGAGATTTGTCTTTTCGAGCTAACTTTTCAAGAATAATTTGAAGCTCTTCATTTATCTTCCAATTATGCATATTACCTCTTTTCTATTTTATTTCTTAACTCTTCAATAGAGTTATACTTAATATATTTCTTCTTCCTTATTTTTTCTAATTTTTCTAAATATTCTGGTCTTAATTCAGGTTCTAAAATGTTTGCTCCACATTCTATAACTATTTTAGCAATAGCCTCACTTTTAGTTTTTAAATTATATCTAGCTTTAATTATATTCAAAATGTGATTAGCTTCATTAGGAATTTCAATCATTGCTTGTACCATTTTATATAACATTTATTTAGTATAAATATCATATATACATGAAATATATAAACCTTTTGTTTTATGAATATTTTATAAACTATCTAACGGACTTTTAATATTAATCATATTTGGAGAGGCAAGATGAACATAAATCATTGTTGTTTCTGGAGATTTATGCCCTAAAGATGCTTGGACATCTGTTAGAGAATAATTATTCTCAATTAAATGAGTTGCAAATGAATGTCTTAAAGTATGTGGATGAATTTCTCCCCAATTTTCAATTTTCGCTTTTTTAGCAGCATTTTTAACAATTACTTGAATCGTTCTAATTGAATACTTTCTGTTTCTATCACTTTTAAAAACAAAATCCTCTGGATTTTCTGAAGATTGTTTTAATATCTTCAAACTTAGATTTAAATTTTTAGCAATAACAAAAATTCTATCTTTTCTTCCTTTTCCATTTCTAACAAAACCATATCCTTGTTCTAAATTTAAATCTTTGAACTTTAGATTAACTAATTCACTCACTCTTAATCCAGCAGAATACATAAGCACAATCATTAAAGCATGTTTAGGATTTTTAATAGAGTCAATCAATCTTTTAGTTTCTTCTTTTGTTAAAAATCTTGAAATCCTTCTTGGAGTTTTTGAGTATTTGATATCTATCCACATTTTTCTTTTTTGTATTTGCTCAAAATAAAATTTCAGAGCCATAAGTGCAACATTCATTGTATTTCCTGCTTTGTTTTTATCTGACATCTTTTCCAAATACTCTCTCACATCTTTTTTAGTAATCTTACGAATATCTTTTTTTGAATAGTTTAGAAATCTTTCAAGACATCCAATATATGTTTTAATTGTCTGATTAGAATATCTTCTTCTTTGAAGTTCTCTTGACATTTCTTCTGAAGGATTCATTATTTATTCTAGAATTTATTCTTTAAAAAGATGTTTTGTAATTTAAAAATAAAGACAAAAAACTTTCTAACGAAAGTTAAAATTTAAACTTCTGAGGTTTTAATGAGTTTAAATTTAATGCTTTTCGCAAAAAGTTTGTTAGGTGAAATTTTTTCAGCAAGCTCCCCTGGTTAGAAAAGAAATTGTTGTCTAATTAAAAAATATTTTTCTCTGAAAATATGGGGGTTGTGGGCTAAGAACAAAAGATTTAATCTCGTAAGAGCCTTTGATATTTTTCAACATATCCTCTATCTTCTGGTTTTACGGCCCAAGCACCATCACAATTAACAACTCCTCTTCTCAGAAATCTCTCCTTGACATTAGCCATCCAAAATTGTTTTCCATCATACACAAGAACATCTAAACGAGGTCTCTTATGACTTTCTGAATCATCCACGATACCTTGTCGAATAAAAACTCCTTTTGCATTTCTTCCATCTTGATACTGAAAATCTACTACTTCTCCTTCTGATAAGCCAGAAACATCTGCTACAGTTCGTATTGCTCTAAACTTAGTTAATTCCATTGTAGTTTTTGTAAGAGAGTACCATTTATAAATCTTTCTATTTAGGACTACTAGCAAATGACTACACTATCGCCCACAACCCCCTAACGAGATCACAACAATTTCTTTTTTATTTCGAACTCTTGGAAGTCCCGCCTTCCGCCCCCGACCACCCACGCTTTCTGAAAAAACTCTTGTCTTTTTTATATTTGAATTAAGACAAGCCTCTCCGCTCTGAGTTCATCAGGAGTGAAAAAGCTAAAGCTTTTTCCTCGAGCTCACTCGAGGGCGAGGTCACCTAACATCAATTATATTCAATTTTCTCTTCGGAGAAAACTCTTCGGAAAATTAATTTAATCTTATTACCACCCACCCGACGGAAGCGCGCTTGATTTTCCTTAGGAAAATAGATAGTCTCGCTTTCAGCGAG
>CAYIAD010000010.1:0-16878 GCA_964361295.1 Candidatus Woesearchaeota archaeon | reverse complement strand
CTTGCTGGAATGGGTGGTGGAACTGGAACTGGTTCAGCTCCTGTTGTAGCTCAATTAGCTAAGGAAACTGGAGCAGTGGTTATCGCTGTTGTTACTATGCCGTTTGAATCTGAAAAAGCAAGAGTTGATAAAGCAGAATTCGGATTGCAAGAATTAAGAGAAGTTTCAGATACTTGCATTGTTCTTGACAACAACCGATTAGTTGATATTGCAGGACAGTTGCCTATTGAACAGGCTTTTGCCGTCGCTAATGAACTTGTCTCTACTATGATTAAAGGAATTGTTGAAACAATTACTCTTCCAAGTTTAATTAATTTGGATTATGCAGATGTTTCAGCTATTATGAAAAATGGCGGAGTTGCAGTTATTGGGATTGGCGAAGCAGATACTCAGGATAAAGTTACTGAAGCAGTGAAACAAGCACTGACTCATCCTCTACTTGATGTGGATTACACCGGTGCTACTGGTGCACTAATTCATGTGACTTGCGGTCCTGATTTGAAGCTTGAAGAATTCGATGTTATCGGAAGAACTGTTTCTGAAAACTTAAGTTCTGAAGCACAGGTTATTATTGGAGCAAGAATCAGTAAAGAATTTACTGGTAAAGTTCGAGTAATAACAATTATGACTGGTGTTCAGTCTCCTTATGTTTTAGGAAAAGTTGAAGATACAAGAATGAGAAGGCAAGCTTCAAGAGAAATGTCTGAATTAGGCATTGAAATGTGGAGATAAATTTTTAATTTTTATTTTATGTGCGCTGAAAGGCGCACAATTTATTTTTTTATTTTAACTAGGGGATTTTTTATATTCTTAAAAGATTTGGAGATGAATTAAGATTATATTTTTATACATCTATCTTTTTTATATTCATCATATTTTTATTTTTGTATTTATTGAAATATAAAACTGCGTCTAAGTTTATTTTTGCTTTTCGTGTTTTTGATTTTTTAAGTTCATAACCAATTGGAAGTAGGGCTTCAATTTCTATTGATTCTGGAACTCCGAGTATTTCTTTGACTTGCTCGTCGACAAAATGTCCAACCCAGCATGTTGATAGTCCTGCTTCTGTAATTTTTAAAAGAATATTTTGTATTGCAGCGCCTGCTTGTTGTTGGAGGTATTTTTTTCCTCTTTCTTCAAATGCGTTTTCTGTAAGAAAAGAGTGGGTTAAAACAGCGACGACAAAGTGTGCGTTTTTAATAAAAGATTGTTGAGATGCTTCTGCTAATTTTTGTATTTTTTCTGAATCGTCTATTAAAATGAACTTGAGAGAAAAAGTATTTCCTGCCATTGGAGCAAATCTTGCAGAGTCAATACATTCAATTATTGTTCTCCAGTTTGGTTTTTTAGAAGAAAAATTCTTACAGCTGTATCTTTCTTGAATTGCTTTAGTTAATTCCATCTTCCCTCCCTGGAATTGACTAGTGAAAATCTTTGATTTACTCTGTCTAATTGCATGATTTAATAAAGTATTTGGGGTTTATAAAAATAGTGAAAAGCAAACTTTAAAAGGAATTTAATTTTAAGAAGTATGAGACCCGGTAGCTCAGACTTTTCTATCGCCCTAAAAAAGCGAAGAAGGGGAGCAATTGGTAGAGCGCATGACTGTTAATCATGATGTCGTAGGTTCGAGTCCTGCCCGGGTCGTTTCTTCAAGATGAGAACCTAGGTTCGAGCGAACTTTTTGATTTCAATTAATCCCTAAGGTAAATATAAAATTTAGAAATCAAGAGGTGAGACTGCCCGGGTCGTTTTCTTTTTTAAATTAAGGAAAACAATAGTTGAAGAATTCTTAACAAAATTCAAACGAGGTTTTATTTAGATTAGATAAAAAATATACTAAAATTATTTTTTTTCTTTCAGCCCTAAATCATAAATTGGTTCTGGATGATGCTTTTCAAGATAAGAATAAACATTTGATTGTTTTGAACCTTTAATTAAAGAGATTAAAGCTGTTTGAGTCGGTTTAATATTTTCTGGAGAGCCAATTATACCGACGCTGTTTTTGCTTAGCTCTAAAAAACATTCTGTTAAATCTGTTAGTGTCTTGAGAGTTTTTCCACCCTTCCCTATAATTCTGGCTCTTATGCTTGCAAGGTCTGCTCTTTTTGTGTGGTCTTTTATATTAATTATTTCAAACATATAATCTTCTGTTTTAATTGTTAATGCAGATGGAAGTGGAAAACCAAGACTTATTGCCTCGAGAACTTTTTCAGCAATGTATTCGTCTTCTGCTTGTCCGTCAATAGAAACTTCTTTTTCTTTTACAAAAATTTTAATTTTGAGAACTTTCTCCAGCTTTGTTTTATTTTTTTCAATTCTTTTTGTTTTTTCTAATAAAATTGTTTTCATGGTTTGTTAAAAGAAGAATGGGGTTTTAAGGTTTTTTAAAACTCTTCGCTTTCTGTTTTTAGATGTCCGCTTCTTTTTAGCCATTCAACTTGATTTGGACGATATTTGAATATGACGTCTGCTTTGTTTTCGTCGAGTTCCCATTTTTCTACAATTACAACATCTCCTGGTCTTAGCCAGAGTTGGCGTTTTAGTCGTCCTGGAACACGGCTGTTTCTTGTTTTTCCGTCTGTGCAATTTACCATCATTTTATTTCCTCCTAGTCGTTGTTCTATAACTCCAATTAATTCTCTTCCTTTAGGAAGTCTAGCCCGAGTTACAACTTGTTCTTCTTCTTGATTTCTATCTCGAAATTTTTTATTATCCATTTTAATCAGATGAAGTTTGGTTTTATAAAAGTATTTACATTAAAACTAATGCATATGGAATTCCAGC
Source organism: Candidatus Woesearchaeota archaeon (assembly GCA_964361295.1). GTDB lineage: Archaea > Nanobdellota > Nanobdellia > Pacearchaeales > GW2011-AR1 > JABHWZ01. Next base: position 14,091 of record CAYIAD010000010.1, on the reverse strand, counting down.
AATTTCTTTGATTCCTTTTTTTTCTATTATTCCAGCTTTAAGCGAAGTTTGAACTGATTTTTTCCCTACAATATTAAAAGTTGCGTCTTCTTTGGTAAAGTCTTTAATTAATTCAATTGCTTTTTTTTCAGAGAATTCTTCGCCTTTGTAAAATGATTCTTTTATGTCAAGTTGTAGGTTTTCTTGTTCAAAATATTTTCCTAATAATTCCTTATCGCAGATTGAAATAACCTCTCTGCAAGATTTGTGGATTTTGATTAACATAAAATAAAAAATAAGAATTAGTTTAAAAAAGTAATGATTTATTTGCAGATTCCGCCCATTCTACACACAGTTGTTCCACACCTAGGGCATTTTCCCTTTGCAATCTTTGTGCCTTTAGCTGTTGTGCTTTCTTTTGGGTCCTTGATATCTACTTTTGCCTTACATTTAACGCAATATCCTTGTGTTGTCATTTTTATCTCCTTTTTAATTATCTGAAATTCTTATGAATTTCTAATTTTTATAAGAAAAAGGGGTTTTTAAGGATTTGCTTAATCAGTTTTCCCGATATATTTATATTTTAGAATTAATTGGTTGTTTTTACTCACAACCTTGATTTATAAGTTTTACATTTACCTTTGGTAATTCATTGAAATCAAAGTTGCTCGGCTCCGCAGCTACGCTAAACAATTTAAATTTTAGAATTAATTGGTTGTTTAGCTCCGCATGCCAAACAATGTAAGAAATGCATTCTTGCTTCTTTTGTTATTTCTGTGTCTGGTTTTCCGCACTCTTTGCAAATTACAAATTCTTTTGCATATTGTTCTATTTTTGAATTAATTTTTGCAGAGGGGACTTTTTGATTTAATATTAATCTATCTGCATCTTTTATTCCAGCAACTGCAAGTTCTTTTAATAGGAATTTTTGAAAGTGTTCTATTGGTCTTCTTAAATGAGAGGCAATTTGAGAGAAATTAGTCAGAATTGTTTTCTTGCCTTCGAATCTTCCTTCTGCTTTTGGAATCTCAAATCTTTCTCCTGTTCCTTCTACTTGTTTAACATTTTTGTATGCTTCATTAAGCAATTTTTCATATTCTTCCATAAAGGTAAAGAAATGAAAGAGTTTATAAAGTTTTTATTCTTAATAGAAATATGAGTTTCAAGAACATTGTATTTGGAGTTGCTATTTTTGTTGTTACAATAATTGTAGCAATAACAGGAATTAATGCAGTTTATCATACGCCAGAATATACTGACTTTTGTAATGATACTTTGATTGGACAACCATATATTAACAACTCTGCTGATTGTGATTCTGCTGGAGGAGTTTGGAATGCTAATTATGGTTCAAAACCTGTTTCTGAAGAAGGATATTGTGATTTATACTTTAAATGCAATCAAGAATTTGAAAAAGCAAATAAAATTTATTCTAAAAAAGCATTTTATACAGCAATTCCTTTAGGAGTAATTATCATTGCTCTTGGAGCTTTATTATTTGGATTAGAAGTAGTTGGTGCTGGATTAATGGCTGGAGGAGTTGGAGCAATTGTATTTGGGATAACTGAATATTGGAGATATTCTGAAAATTGGATGAGATTTATTGTTTCTTTAATTGGATTAATTGCTTTAATCTTTGTTGCTTATTGGTTTAACAGAAAAAGTAAATAATCTTAACCTAAATATCTCAATTTTCCAGGACGAGGTTCAAATACAATCCCTTCTTCAACGAGTTTTTTTATTTCTTGGTTGATTATTTCTGGAGAGGTTTGCCTTAAATTCATAATTATTTTGTCTATTTCAATTCCACCTTCTGCTTCGGCATTTTTTATTTTTTCTAGGATTTGATCTTTTATTGCTAAAACTTGGGATTTATTTTCAATCAGAGGTGAGTTTGCTGTTCTTTGTTTTTCTAGTTCTAGTTTTCTTATTAAAAGATATTTTGGGTTTTGTTCTTTAATTATTTCTGGAGCAATATAAGTTTCGTTGTTGAAGTTTCTCATAACCCCTATGACTGTAACTGTTTGCCCCAAATTTATTCCATTGAATTTTTCTATGTCGTCTCCAAATGATTTTAATTTTATTTGCCCAGAACCATCATCTGCTGTAAAAAAAACATATTTTTTCTCTCCTTGAGATTCATATTTGTCGATGATGTTTCCGATGATATTTACTCGAATTATCTTTTTGTTTCCTAATTCTAGAAAACTGAATCTTTGAGTGCTTGAGTCAAAAACAGGTTTTCCAATTAGCAAATCTCCAATTCTGTATTTGAATGCAATGTTTCGTTTGAAATCTTTTTCTACCATCTTTTATTTATCTAAAACTGGTATATGGTTTATAAGTTTTTATGAGGTTGATAATGATTTTAATTCAAGCACTGTTTCTTTTAGTTCTGTTCTTAATTTCCAGTTCTCGTTTTTTAATCTTTTGTTTTCTGACTCTAATTCTTGTAATCTTTTATTTCTTGCTTGAGGGTTTTCAGGATATTCGCATTTTGATTTTAGTTTTGGATTTCTGTATTGACATATTTGTAAGGATTCTTCTTCGTTGAAAAATGTCTGGTTGTTTTCGTCTTTGTATTCTTCTAATAAACATCTTGGAGGAACTTCTCCCTTGCTGTAAAATTTACTAAAACAGCAACACTGTACTCTTCTTACTAAACAATTAGCTATGCTTACTTGTAGAGATTTTTTGAAATCATATTTTTCTGACATTTTTTATTTACATCTTCTGAACATATCCTCGTCGAGGTTTGAAAATATCTCCAGATGAGTTTAATTTGTTGATTGCTTCTTCAATTTCATCTGGTTTTAATTTGTTTTCAAGTGCTTTTTCAATTTCTTCAACTGGAATAAGTTTTCCGAGTTTACTTTCTAGTTCTGTTATTGTGTCTCTCACAAGCATAATTTTATTTCTTTGAGAGGAGGTTGTTCCTGTTGATATTCTGTCTATATCAAAAGTTTTTGATTCATAATCATAACCAACCTGCATTAGATAATATTTCATTAGTTCAATTGCAATTATTGCATCGTCTTTTGTTACTTTTTTACTGAGTTTTATTTTTGCAGATGCTTCTGCTAATCTTATTAATGCTGTAAGTTGTCTTGCTGAAATAGGAATTGGACGAACAGCAGCGTCGGAAGAAACTGGCTTGTTTCTTAGCTCAACATAAAATTTTTTTAGTGTCATTACTGCTTCGTCTGTAAGTTCTGGACGAACTCTCTGTTTTGCATAAGCAATATATTTTCTGAATAGCTCTCTTGGAATTGTCATCTCTGCTTCTTTTGTTCTATGTTCTTCTAAAACATGAGTTGCAATTTTAGTATCTATTTCTTTATCGGGTAAATCTCTTAGTGTAAAAATAATATCAAATCGGTTAATTAGCGTCGGTGGTAAGTCAATTTGTTGGGCTATTGATTGGTAAGGGTCAAATCTTCCAAATTTTGGATTTGCTGCTGCAAGAACTGATGTCTCGGCTCTGAGAGTTGCCTGAACATTTGCTTTTGAAATAGTTACGGTCTGCTGTTCCATTGCTTCATGCATGGCACTTCTATCTTGAGGGTCCATCTTTTCTAATTCATCTATACAAACTAATCCATGATTTGAAAGAACCATTGCTCCCGCTTCTAAAGACCAACCCCTTAAATATTCGTCTCGCACAACTGTTGCTGTAAGTCCTGCACCTGAAGCTGATTTACCGACGACATATCTCCCTTTTGGAGAAATATTTGCCATAAATCCAAGAGTAACTGATTTTGCAACTCCGGGGTCACCAATTAATAATATGTGAATATCTCCTCTGTTTTTTGAACCATCTGCTCTCTTTTTTTGAACCCCCCCAAATAATTGTAGAACTAAAGATTTTTTTATTTCTTTATATCCCCAAACGCTTGGAATTATGCTTGAAGATAATTTTTCAAAAATTTCTGGGTCTACTGAAAGTTCGAGAATTTGTTTTTCGTCTTCTTCAGTTATATCTAATTCTTCGAAAGTTTCTTCAAGAGGAATTAAATTATTTGCATCAATTGCAAGTTCAAACCTCGTCGATAAACCGCCTGTTGGAAGAGGAACAGGAACTTCTTTTAAAATTCCGATAACTTTTATTCTTGAACCTGGAGTTGTTTTTTCCTCCATTTGTGGTTCAACTAAATCTTCTTTTACAAAAACATTTATTCTTTTTGGTTGTTCTCCACCTGTTAAAGAATCTGGAGATTCTTCTACTACTAATCTTTGAGTGTCAACCATTTCTTTTGATTTTAATGTGAATCCTCCTCGTCTTCCGCAAGAACATCTTGATGGTTCTCTGAATTTTTTATCAATCTGCAAAACCGAGATAACTGTTCCACAACTAGGACACTCAAATTTCGCGTTTACAACTTGAGGACGAACATCTGAAGCTTGTCTAATTATTCCTTCGATGACAATCATTTCATCTAAATGTTTAGAACGAATGTTTCTTATTTTGACTCCTTGACTATCTGGAAGATTTTGCAATCTGATTCTTACATTTGAAACTAAGCCAGATTCCTCAACAGCTACTTCAATTAAGCTAAGAGTTTCTTCTGGATTTACTAGAATTTCGTCAGATAGAGGGTTTGAAAATTCTGTAAGTTTTTTGAAATCTAAAAAAATAACTTTGTTTCCTTTTCTTAGAGATGCACCCATTTCTCGTTTATAAAAGTCAAAGAATTTTTTCGCCTCGATTAAAAGTTCTTCATTTTTGTGCTTATGATTATCTATACTTTTTGGTTCTGGATTTCCATTATCTTCAGAATTATCTTGATAATTTCTCCTGTAATTTTTGTTATTTCTTTCATTAGTTTGTTCATCAATAGGTTTAGTAAAATCGATTTCTCCTTCTTCTTCTGGAATATCTGGCACCATATATTTAGAATAAGATTAGCATTTTTATAGATTTATGCTAATTTAAAAGTAGTTTTGTAATTAATGAACTGAATAAAAGTGGTAAAATTAAATAAGAAATTATTTAAAGAAAAGAGAGTTAGTTTTTTGATGAGAAGAGGAATAGAGGATAAAGCTATATTAGAAAGATTTGTAGAAGAGTTTTGCAAAGCTATTGGAGATTCTGTGAAATATATAATCTGCTCTGGATTTGTTGCTCAGCTCTTTAAATAATTTATTTTTACTATTTCTTTTTTTATTTTTTAAGAACTTAGAGAGAACTATAAAACTGCTAGAAAAATCATTCACTTAATTCTAGAATTGCTTAAACAAAATTACAGAGTATATTTTGGATTAGTGATACTATTCTGATAGTTCAAGTATTGCTTCTGCTAAATCACCATTAACTGACTCTAAAACTTCTCTTGCTTGATTTTCTGTGCAACCTGTTTTTTCCATTACTTGTTTAATATCAGCGTCGGAGATTTCAGGAGATAATGTTTCCTCTGTTTCGTCTCCGGTTATTTGATACATTTCATTTCCCTGAACTTTCATTTTTGTAACAGAAGGATTTTCTATGATTATTTTAGTTCCATCTGTTTTTTCAATTATAACTTTAGAAGCATTTATTTCTTTTTGAGATATTCCCATTTGTTTCATTAAACCTTGCATTTTTTTTGGGTCTAAACCGCCTAATCCTGGAAACATTTTATTTAAAAATTAAAGGAAGAGTGACTCTTAATAGAATAATTAAACCTACAAAAATTATCACTGCTGATGGTTTTAAATTGAATTTGCTGTTATATTCTTCGTTGTATCTTGTTAGCCCTCCAAATCCAGAAGGGATATTTATGCTATTATCTGCCATAAGTTTTTTAGTATAATTATCTTTTTAAAGATTTGGGGGTGTGAGATTTGATGGTTTATAGTCCGGAATATTATAAAAGAAATAAAGCAAAAAGATTAGAACATAATAGAAGATATAGAGAAGCAAATAAAGATGAGATTAATAAAAGGAGAAGAGTAAGATATGCTCAAAACCCAAGAAAAATTCTAGATAGAAATAATAGACTAAGAAAATTAAATAATATTAATTCTCTAGCTGGAAAAATTGGTTATGATATTTCTTCAATTTCTGATGGTGGGCATTTTATTAGACTGAATTTTTGCGATGAAGATTTAGGAGAGAATCAACAGATTAGAATAGATTTTAAAGAGCATTTAGGACAAGTGCTGGAGTTTTATGGAGAATCGTATCTTGCTAGACGATATTTTGTTGAATCTATTGAAAATTCAGTTTATATTTATATTGATTCTGCAGTAAGAAATTCAATTAGAGATGAACTTAAGAAGTATCTTGAAATTTATAAACGAGTTTTAGAAAGAGAAGTAACTCATTCTAAAGAGTAATAATTTAAAAATAGTGTAAACCATATTTAAACATGGAAGAAGATTTTAAAAAAATTGAAGAAAAATGGAATTCTTTTTGGGAAAAGGAACAAATATATAAGACCGATTTTTCAAAAACTAAAATTTATTCTGTTGATACTCCTCCACCAACTGTTTCTGGAAAAATGCATATAGGACATGCTTTTTCATACTCTCAGCAAGATTTTATAGTAAGGTTTAGAAGAATGTTTGAAGGAACTGCCTTTTTTCCTTTTGGTACTGATGATAATGGCTTACCTACTGAAAGATTAGTAGAGAGATTAAATAATATAAAGAGTAAAGATATGTCAAGAGCAGATTTTATTAAGTTATGCTTAAAAACCTTAAAAGAAGTAACTCCTGCCTTTGTTCAAGATTGGAAAAACTTAGGTATGTCTTGTGATTTTAATTTGAGTTATTCTACTATTGACGATAAAACTAGAAAACTTTCCCAAAAATACTTTCTAGAACTTTTAAAAAAAGGAATTGCTTACAAAGAAAAATTTCCTACTATTTGGTGTCCTGAATGCCAGACTTCAATTGCTCAAGCAGAATTAGAAGATAAAGAGATGGATTCTTTATTTTCTACTTTAAAATTTAAATGCTCTGGAGAGGATTTATTAATTGCAACAACAAGACCAGAACTTTTAGGGGCATGTGTTGCTGTTTTTGTAAATCCTAATGATAAGAGATATAAAAAATTTGTTGGAAAAAAAACAAAAGTTCCTTTATTTGATTTTGAAGTTCCTATTTTAGAAGATGAATCTGCTGAGATTGACAAAGGAACTGGAATTTTGATGATTTGTTCTTATGGGGATAAGTTTGATGTAGATGCAATTAGAAGATATAAACTCTCTCCAAGAATAATCTTAAATAAAAATGGAACTTTAAAAGTTAAAAATTATGAAGGATTAAAAATAAAAGAAGCTAGGAAAAAAATTTTAGAAGAATTGAAAACTAAAAATCTTATTACTGAGCAGAAATCTATATCTCATAATGTAAATGTTCATGATAAATGTGGAACTCCTATTGAGTTTATATCCACAGAACAATGGTTTATAAGAATTTTAGATAAAAAGAAAAAATTTATTGAACAAGCAAAGAAAATTATTTGGCATCCAGAGTTTATGTTTAAGAGATATGAAAATTGGGTAAATGGTTTAGAATGGGATTGGAGTGTTTCTAGAGAAAGACATTTTGGAATTCCTATTCCTGTTTGGGAGTGTAAAAAATGTAAAAAAATAATTCCTGCAGATGAAAAAGAATTGCCTATTGATCCATTGCAGATAAAAAAGAAATGTCCTCAATGTGGAGAAAATGCTGTTCCTGAAGATAAAGTTTTAGATACTTGGGCAACTTCTTCTATTACTCCTCAAATTGGTTCTTTTTTGGTAAATAATAAAATTCAGCTTCCTTATTCTTTAAGGCCTCAAGCCCACGATATTATTAGAACATGGGCTTTTTACACAATTGTTCGTTCTTATTTACACGAAAATAAGATTCCTTGGACAAATATTTCTATCTCTGGAAATGTTTCTTTAGGAGGAGAAAAAATGTCTAAATCTAAGGGAAATGTTATTAATCTACAAGATGTTTTAAACTCATATGGGGCAGATGCATTAAGATTCTGGGCTGCTAGCTCTAAACTTGGAAATGATTTGGACTATCAAGAAAAAGATTTAGTTACTGGTAAAAAAGTTACCAATAAACTGCTAAATGCAACTAAATTTGTTTTTATGAATTTGGGAGATTATAATTTTAAAAAACCTAAGAAACTAGAAAAAAGTGATGAATCCTTCTTGAGTAAGATTAATAAGTTGATTAAAAATACTACAAATAGTTTTGAAGATTATGAGTATTCTAAAGCAAAGTCTGATGTAGAGCAATTTTTTTTACAGGATTTTTGCGATAATTATATTGAGTTAGTTAAAAAAAGAGTCTATAGAGGAGAGGGAAATGCAAAAAAATCCGCTCAGTATACTTTATACACTTCTCTTTTGAATATATTAAAAATGATTGCTCCAATTATGCCTTTCGTTACAGAAGAAATCTATCAAGAGTATTTTAGAAAAAATGAAAAGATTAAATCAATACATCTTTCTAAATGGCCCGAAGCAGATAAAATTAATGAAAAGGATATAATCAATTTTAATTTAGTAATAAGCGATTTATCTTTAATAAGAAAGGAGAAAAGTCAGAATAAACTTCCATTAAATTCTACTTTTCAGACATTTATTACTCCTAACTCTGAAATAATTATAAATGATTATAAATATGATTTCATCTCTGCTTCGGGAGCATTTTGTATTAAGTATGGAAAAGAATCTAAAGTAGATATTTCAAGTCCCGCAGGATTACAACCCCCAAAATATTAATTAACTAATTTTATAAACTCTCATTCGTATTTATAATTATGACTAAAGTAACTAAGTTTGAACTTGAAGAACTTTTAGAAAAACTTAGTGGATACAAGGGCAGACATACTGAGTTGATTACTGTTTATATTCCAGCAGGTTATGATGTTAATGCTGTGCAGAGGCAGTTAGAGGCAGAAAAATCAACTGCGAAAAATATTAAATCAACAGCGACGAGAAATAATGTTGGAGATGCTTTGGATAAGATTGTTAGGCATCTAAAAACTTTGAAGCAGACACCTGAAAATGGTTTGGCGCTTTTTTCTGGCAATGTTTCGCAGGTTGAAGGGCAGGATGATTTGCAGTTATGGGATATAGAGCCACCTTTGCCTATGAAAAATAGAATGTATAGATGTGATAAGGAATTTGTTTTAGAACCTCTTAAAGAGATGTTGGAGGTTCAGGAAATTTTTGGGCTTTTAGTTATGGATAGAAAAGAGGCAACTATTGGAATGTTGGAGGGAAAGAGAATTGAAATTATTCAGAAAATGACTTCTGGTGTTCCTTCAAAAGTTAGGGCTGGAGGACAATCGAGTCAGCGCTTTCATAGAATTACTGAAGGGCTAACAAAAGAATTTTACAAAAGAATTGCGGCTGAGATGAAAACTATTTTTTATGAAAATCCTAAGCTTAAAGGAATTTTAATTGGCGGGTCTATTCCTACAAAAGACGAGTTTATCGAGGGGGAATATCTTCCGACTATTTTGCAGAAAAAAATTATAGGAAGAGTTGATCTTGGAGGAAGTGATGAGTCTGGGATAAAAGAGCTTGTTGAAAGATCGCATGAAATCTTGGCAAGTCAGGAGATTGTGCAAGAGAAAAAAATTCTTGAAAAGTTTTTTACGACTTTGGGGGAGAGCAAGGATTTAGCAGTTTACAAAGAAGAAGATATTAGAAAAGCACTTCAGTATGGAGCAGTTGAAATGCTGGTACTTTCTAAAGACGCAGATAAAACTTTGGCAAGAGAATTAAAATCTTTGGCTGAACAAATTTCTTCTAAGGTGGAAATTGTATCTACAGAGACAGAGGAAGGTAAACAGTTTTTTAATTTAACTAAGAAAGGAATTGGAGCAATATTAAGATATAGGATGTAAATTTTAGGTGATGTCAAGCAACATAGTTTCATCATCATAAACTTTAAAACATCGTTCTGCTTTTCTAAAACATGCCAGAAGTATCAGCTAGAACACTTGATGAAATTGATGCATTAAAAGAAAAGGATGATTTGAAAAAGCTCGAGGGTGTTTTGTTTGTATCAGGTAGGTTTTTAGGAATGTCTGAGCTTGTTTCTTTGACTGATTTAAATCCAATTATAATTAGAGAATTAATTGAAAATCTTCAGGAAAGATATGATAAAAAAGAGTCGGCGATTGAAATTGTTGAAAAAGGCGGTAAGTGGAAAATGGATTTGCGAAGAGAGTTTTCTTATTTAGTAAATAAACTCGCGACTGGTTCTGCTGAATTTACCAAGGCTGAACAAGAGACACTTGCAATTATTGCTTACAAGCAACCAATTAAACAATCTGTAATTATAAAAATTAGAGGAAACAAGGCGTATGACCATATTAAAAAATTTGCAGATTTGGGATTAATTAGGAAGAAAAAATTAGGGCATACCCACGAGCTGAGTTTGGGAGAAAGTTTTTATGAATATTTTAATGTTAAAGAGAGAGAAGATGGCAAGGGGATGGATTTGGATGAAGATGCTCCTGGTTTTGTAAATGATGAATTAGAGAAAGAAATAGAAAAAGCTGAAAAAGAAGTTGAAAAAGAAGAGGCAAAGGGAAACTACGATGACGAACAGGAAAAAAAATATCATAATCCAACTGGTTTTGGAGAAGATGTTGAGGTGATTGTTGAAAGAAAAAGAGAAGAAGGTGAGGAATAATGGATTTTACAACTTTTACTTATTTGAGTTTAATGTTTCTTTCACTTTATATGTTTGTTTTTTTTGTTATGCTTACAATTCTAAATAAAAATAAACTCTTTGAATATGTTACCCCAAAAAAAGATTATTTTGTGACAATTCTTGTTCCTGCTTATAATGAGGAAGATAGCATAAGGGAGACAATTAAACATGTTATGGAGTTGGATTATCCTAAAGATAAACTTGAGGTGATTGCGATTAATGATGGAAGCAAAGATAGAACTCTTTTGATATTAGAAAAGTTAAAAAAGATTTATCCTTCTCTGAAAATTTTAGACAAACCCAATTCTGGAAAAGCTGATTCTTTGAATCAAGGAATTAAGATGGCGAATGGAGAGTTGATTGCGGTTGTTGATTCAGATAGTTTTCCTTCAAAGAGTTCTTTAAAAAAGCTGACTGGTTTTTTCGACGACAAATTCATGGGAGCAGTAACCTCTTTTGTAACTGTAAGAAATAAAGATGAAAATTTTTTCGCGAAAATCCAGTCAATTGAGTATATGATTCTTGGGTGGGCAAGAAAACTTTTAGATTTTGTTGATAGTGTGTATGTTACAAATGGTCCTTTAAGTTTGTATAGGAAAAAGTATGTTGTTGAGGTAAAATGTTTTGATACAAAAACAGTTACAGAAGATATTGATATTACTTGGAATTTGCTGGCGCACGGCTACAAAACTGCAATGTGCCTTGATGCTAGAGTTTCTACTGTTGTTCCATCTAAGTTTAAAGTTTGGTTTCGCCAGAGAACAAGATGGGGGCTGGGAGGTTTGCAGGCAATTGTAAAATATAAAACAATGTTTTTTAAAAAAGGAATGTTTGGGATATTTATTCTTCCATTTGTTTCTTTAAGTATAATTGTTAGTATTCTTGCTTTTTTGTTTTCTGTTTATTTAATTTCAAAAGCAGTGATTACTAGAACAAAGGTTGTAACTAATTCATTAGAAGTAAATGCCTCTTTGATTCATTTTGAAAATATAAATCTCTCCCCCTCTGTTTTGCTGTTCTATCTGGCTATTCTTTTCTTTTGTTCTATAATTTACTACAATTATATTCTTTACAAAGCAAAATACGAGGAAAAACTTTCAATCGCAAGGTTTTTTAATATGTTATTTTATATTTTGATATATCTTTCAATATATCCTACTGTCTGGTTTAGTTCAATATGGAGATTTGTTGTGGGAGATAATCGGTGGTAAAATGAATAATAAACATGTTTTTTGGCAGGCGTTTATTGTAGCTTCGTTGATATTTTGGACAGGTCTTTTAATTGGAGTTTTTTTTGAAACAAATAGAGTTAATACTTTAACTCAAGTTAACTCTGATTTTGAGACAGATTTATTTGATTTTGATATGCTTGCTAATTTGTTTTTTGATTCTGGATTAAGTTGCACAGAAACTCATCGGCAGCTGATTTTTTTTGCAGATAAGATTTATGAAGGGGCATTGAAGCTTGAACAAGAAGACAGCTCAAATAAAATAATTTTTGATTTAGTTCAGTTGCATAGACGGTATGACTTATTGAGAGTTAGGTTATGGAGCGAAGCTATTAAGAGCAATAAAAATTGTGGTAAAAAAATAAACACTGCAGTCTATTTTTATCGGTATAATTCTCCGTCGTTGACTACTAAGGGAGTTCAAGGAGCAATGAGTAATTTTCTTTTGGATTTGAAAAGTAAGTATCAAGATAATCTGATATTAATTCCTATTGCCGTAGACACAAATTTAGAATCTTTGAATTATATGATGCGAGATTATAATGTTACTTCTTCTCCTTCTATTCTAATTAATGAGAAATATAAATTTGAAACTTTAGATTCTCTTAAGGATGTAGAAAAAAACATTAAATGAAAAAATCTTTGATTTACTTTTTAGTATCACTCTTTTTAGTTTCTTTTATATTGAGAGTTTCCTTTGCATTTCTTTCCCCAATTAAATACTGGGATGAGACTATATATGTTAATCTTGGAAGAAATATTCTTTTATACGGAGAATATTCTTTTTTACATGGGTTTGCTGATTTTTCTCCTAATTGGCCTCTAGCTAGTTTTAGACCCCCCTTTTTACCTTTTATGATATCTTTAGTGTCTTTATTCTCTAAGAACATTTTTTTTTCTTAATTTGATCATCCCTTTTTTGAGTTCTATTGGAGTTATTGCTTTTTTCTTCTTGTCAAAAAAATTGTTTGATGAAGAAACTGCTATTTACTCGGTAGTTCTTTTCTCAATTATCCCCATGAATATTTTTTGGGGGTCTAAAATTCTGACAGACACTTTGTTAGTTACTTGGGCGATTCTTTCTTGTTACTTTTTCTGGGAGGCATTTTTTGGTAATCTTAAAAAATATAATGCAGTTCTGTTTGGAATTTTTTCTGCTTTTGGATTTCTTTCCAGATATTCTATGATCTGGTTTTTTATTATTTTTTTTGTCTCTCTTTTATTTAAATATAAACACTTAAAATTTTTATATGAGAAGAACTTATGGATTAGTATCACCTCTTTTTTTGTTTTAGTTGGTCCATGGTTTGTTTATAATTATTTTACTTATGGATCTTGGTTAGGATTTCTAGTGCAGGCAAATGAAGCGAGTATGCGATGGGGAGGAAGGAGTTTCTTTTTGTATTTTAGTTACCTTTTCAAAAATTTTTGGATAACTCTTCCATTAATCTTTTTAGGAATTCTTAAATTTAGAAAAAAATCTGCGAATTCTTTTATTTTTGTTTTTTCTTGGTTTTTTCTCCTCTTTGTTTCACTCTCTTTAATGGCTCATAAAGAAGAACGGTATTTTCTGATTCTTTTGCCTCCAATTTGTTTGTTAACTTCCTTCGGTATCTTAAAACTTAAAAAATACAAAAAACTAATTTTTGTTAGTCTAGTCGCGTTTTTTATTTTTATGAATTTTTCTCCATTTCTAAATTGGGTTTATTCTTATGATTCCCCTGAACAAACTTGTTTTTTTGAGACAATGGATTTCATTCAATCTTCTAATGCTTCTTATATTGTCACTGAACATTTCTCCCCAGTTTATTTTTATACTTTTAAGCCAAATATTCGCGTTGGTAATTATTCCACGATTAAATTAATTATTGACTTTTACTATCCTAACGAAACTATCTTTTATTATTATGTTGAAGGAGATTGGTTTAATTTAATCGAAGAAAATAAATCTCTAGGAGATAATTTAGTCTTTTCTTGCAATACCTTCAAACTTTTCAATATTTCAAGATGATTTTTTATACCTAAATTTTTATATATCTAATTTGATATTAATAAAAATGAAATCAATCAATGAAATTTCTGTCTTTTTTCCGGCATATAATGAAGAAAAAAATCTCGAAAAAACAGTCCTTACTGCATATAGAATTTTACTAAAAATAGCTAAAAAATTTGAAATAATTAGTATTGACGATGGGAGCATAGATTTAACTCCGAAAATCGCCCAAAA
>CAYIAD010000009.1:0-17437 GCA_964361295.1 Candidatus Woesearchaeota archaeon | reverse complement strand
GACAATTGCAAGTAATTTAAATTTGATAAGTTAAGAGATTTTCAACAGAGCCGTATGCGTGGCGATAGTCAAATCCTAAAGTAATTGCACTAATCGATGAATGCGCCGGCCGGGATTCGGACCCGGGTCATCTGGTATCTTCAATGTTTTTAGTATTTATTATGATACTTAATCTTGGAAGCCAGAGATTCTAACCACTGAACTACCAGCGCATGAAATTAGGTGAATTACTGTGTTTTTAAAATTTATTGATATGCACCTTCCTATGACAATTTGCACAAAGAACTTCACATTTACTCATTTCTTGGATTATCTTTGCGATAGAATATCCCTCGCTTACCATTTTTGTAATATTCATCTTTTTTTCATCTTTATGATGAAAATCAATTGTAACTGGATTATCCTCTCCACACTTAAAGCAAATCAAACTTTTTCTATAATTTACAAACCAATTTCTTATTCTAAACTTTCTTTTAGAAACATATTTCTTTTCAGATTGTTTATTTTTTGAATACCACTCTCTTCGATATAACTTTCTTTTTTCTTTATCTTTAAATGGCATGGATCTTAATGGTTTCCAACCTTAAAAATTATTGTAGTCCTTAAAAAATTAATACGCCCGAAAAAGGATTTGAACCTTCGACCTTTGGGTTAGGACCCCACTGCTCTATCCAGGCTGAGCTATTCGGGCAATATATTTTTAAATGATGACATAGGTTTTAAAATATGCTGATTAAGATTTTTGGAGCAATAGACATTTTTGCATCTCTATTAATGATGCTTTCTTTAGGAGTAGATGCAAATTATAAACTTCTTTTATTTTTTGGAATAATTTTAATGATAAAATCTGGATTTGGTATGCTTAAAGATTTTGCAAGTTGGATTGATTTTTTATGTGGGGGAATTTTGATTTTAATGATTTTTCTAGATGTCTATAGTTTTATTGTAATTATTTTAGCAATACTTTTATTGCAAAAAGGGGCATTTAGTTTTCTATAAATTTTTATATTCTATTTAATTTAATTTTTGGTGGATATGCTAGAGTTATCAAACTGGCGAGATTTGGGCTCTTGTAGCTTAGTGCCGGGAGAGTTCTACGAGAGATTTCAAGCTTTCCTCTAATTTGACTGCACTTAGACGAATTAGGGAAGAACTTGTTTCCGACCTTATCCACATAATTTACATAATTTACATAATTTTAAAAATACCTTTTATTCTATATTTAAATGGAAGAACAAACCAAATTTGGAAAATTTCATGATAAATTTTACAAACATTTACTTTTAATTCCAGCAATTATCTTAATTTTAGGTTTCGGATATATTTATTATTTTTATTCGGTTCACGGAGATTTTATTTCCAAGGATATTTCTCTAACCGGAGGAACCACAATTACTCTTTATTCTAACTTTGATGTAACTCTCTTAAAGCAAGATTTATCTAAATCCTTAGAAAATTTAAATATCCGTTCAATTTACGATTTAACTACAAATGAACAAAAAGCAGTAATAATTGAGACAACATCTAATGGAGAAATTGTTAAAGAAATCTTAGAAAAATATTTAGATTATCAACTTACTGAGGATAATTCCAGTTTCGAGTTTACAGGTTCTACTTTAAGCCAAAGTTTTTACAGACAGCTTTTATTTGCAATTTTACTCGCATTTATTTTTATGAGTATCGTCGTGTTTATAATCTTCAGAACATTTGTCCCATCTATTGCAGTAATGATTTCAGCATTTGCAGATATTTTTATGACTTTAATTGTCGTCGATCTTTTAGGGTTAAAAGTTTCAAGTGCAAGTATTGTTGCCTTCCTTATGTTAATTGGTTATTCTGTAGATACAGATATTCTTCTAACAACAAGAATGTTAAAACGTTCCGAAGGTTCACTAAATGACCGAATTTTTTCTGCATTCAAAACAGGAATGACAATGTCCTTAACATCTTTTTTAGGAGTACTTTTTGCACTTTTAGTTGTGCGTTCTTTTTCTCCAGTTTTAACTCAAATCTTTTCTATACTTACTATCGGACTTATATTTGATATATTCAATACTTGGATTACTAATGCATCTATACTTAAATGGCATTTAGATAAACATGAAACTCACATTTAAAATTTGGTTTTTAATATTTGCAGTGATTTTGTCTTTAATAACAATATTTGGAATTCCCCCAAAAATTTTACAGCATGGAGTTTTAATAACAAGCGTAGAAAAAAACTCCACAGCATTTGAACAAGGATTAAGACAAGATCAGATAATTACTTCTGTAGATAATATTCCGATTAAATCTTTAGAAGATTTTACCAAGATTGTTTCTTCAAAATTTGTAAGCAAAGAAAAAGTCAAGTTAATTATTCAAACAACAGAATCACAAGTAATTTTATTTGATAATACTTCGCCAGATATAACCGTTTCAGAATTGCCCAAAACAAATATTAAGTTGGGTTTAGATTTAGTGGGAGGTTCAAGAGCATTAGTTAAAGCTGCAGATAAAGATTTGTCCTCAAATGAGCTAAGCGATTTGATAGCTATAGTTCGTAATCGTTTAAATGTTTATGGAATAGTAGATATAAAGATTCTTCCAGTTTCAGATTTGTCTGGAAATAATTTTATGTTAATAGAAATTGCAGGAGCAACTCCAAAGGATTTAAAAGAACTTGTGGGACAGCAAGGAAAATTCGAAGCAAATATTGGAAACCAAACAGTTTTCGTCGGAGGAGATAAAGATATTTCTTCTGTATGTAGAAATGATGCCACTTGTGCAGGAATTTACGAATGTACTCCAGATACAAGTGGAAGTTATTATTGCAATTTCCGATTTTCTGTTTTCCTTAGCGAAGAGGCTGCCAAGCGACACGCAAACATTACAAATGGATTATTAATAAATTCTACGCCAAATGGAAATTACCTTTCAGAAAGATTAGACCTTTATGTTGATGATTCTCTTGAAGATAGCTTATTAATTAGCGATAGCCTCAAAGGAGTCGTAACAACACAAATTTCGGTTTCTGGTTCTGGAAACGGATTAACTCAAGAAGACGCTTATAATTCTGCAGAAGCATCAATGAAAAAACTGCAAACTATTTTAATTACCGGTAGTCTGCCTTACAAATTAGAGATTATAAAATTAGATACAATCTCTCCTGTTTTGGGAGATACTTTTATAAAAATAATTTTACTTGCTTGTTTATCCTCGCTGTTAGCAGTGGCAACCGTTATATTTTTCAGATACAAAAAAATAAAATCTTCTCTGGCTCTAATTATGACCAGCGTTTCCGAAGTATTAATTATTTTGGGCATTGCTTCATTTATTGAATGGAATCTTGACCTTCCAAGCATAGCAGGAATTATTGCAGGAGTAGGAACTGGAATAGACAGCCAAATAATCGTAATCGATGAATCAAAATTAAAAAATGTTTTAAGTCTAAAAGAAAAATTAAAACGAGCATTCAAAATAATTCTCGGAACTTATTTTACAGCATTGGTATCATTAATTCCTCTTTTATGGGCAGGAGCAGGATTATTCAAAGGATTCGCAATTACAACTATTATAGGAATTACTATCGGCGTTTTTATAACCCGTCCAGCATTCACAGATATAATTGAAAAAATAGAGGAATAAATGTTTCCTAAATATCATATACTTTTTGGAGCAATATTTTCATTTTTCTTATTTTGGATTTTTCAAGAAATTACTCTCTTAGGAGCAATAATTATTTTTCTTTCCAGTGTTTTAATTGATGTGGATCATTATTTGTATTATGTTTTTGCAAAAAAAAATTGGAATCTTTTCAAAGCTCACCGATGGTTTTGTGAAAGGCATTCTTATATGATGAAACTTTCCAGAGAGGAAAGAAACAAACACCAAGGGGTATTTATGTTTTTACATGGAATAGAAATCTTAATCCTCCTCGCTATTTTAGGATACTTTTTCAGCGAAATATTTTATTACATTTTAATCGGTTTTGTTTTTCATTTATTCTTAGATTACATTTATGAAAGAATCTGCCACGACAGATGGGAAAAAGTTTCAGTAATACATGATTATTTTAAGTTCAAAAAATACGAAAAAACTTGGGATTAATTATCTAAATATTTTTAAAACATCTCTTTCTTCCAATAAAATGAAAATTTTACTGATTAATCCTCCTCAAAAAAGAATATATGGAAAAATGAACTCACCAGATTACCCCCCTCTTGGACTTGCATATATTGGGGCAGTTTTAGAAAGAGAAAATTATTTTGTTAAAATACTTGATTTAGGAGCAGAAGAAATTTCTGTTTCTAAATTAATTTCTATAATTAAAACTTACAATGTGGTTGGTTTAACTGCCACAACCCCGACATTTTCCGAAGCAGAAAAAATTTTTAAATTAATTAAAGAAAATTCAAATGCAATCACAATTTTGGGAGGAATTCACGCAACAATTAATCCCGATGATTGTTTAAAATGTAATAACTTGGATTTTTTAGTTAGAGGCGAGGGGGAAACAACAATTTTAGAATTAATTAATGCTATTAAATCTAAATCTTCCTTAACAAAAATAAATGGAATTTCTTTTAGGAATAAAAAAAAAATAGTTCATAACCCCTCTAGAGAACTTATAAATAATTTGGATGAATTGCCTTTCCCAGCAAGACATTTGTTTAAGCATAAAAAATACACTTATCCAGATTCTTTGTTAAGTCCAGTAATGCCAATAATGACTTCTCGTGGATGCCCCCACAATTGTACTTATTGCTGTACTAAATTAATTTTTACAAGAAAAGTTAGATTCCGAAGTGCAAAAAATGTCGTCGATGAAATAGAATTTTTAATTAAAAATTATTCTGTAAAAGAGGTTCATTTTTGGGATGATAATTTTACTTTAAAAAAACAGAGAGTTAAAGAAATTAGGGATGAGTTAATGCGCAGAAAAATAAGATTAAAATTTGCATTTCCAAATGGATTAAGAGTCGATCAAGTGGATAAAGAGATTTTATCCTGGTTAAAAGAAATGGGTGTTTATAATCTAACTTTTGGAGTTGAATCTGGAAACCAGATTGTTCTGAATAATGTAGAAAAAGGAACTACTTTGGAGCAGATTAGAAAAGCATACTTTTTGGCAAAGTCTATGGGTTTTGAAACATGGGGTTTTTTTATGTTTGGTTTGTATGGTGAAACTGAAAAGACAATTAGAGACACAATTAATTTTGCAAAGGAGATTGACCCTGATGTTGCCAAATTTCATATACTCAAACCATTTCCAGGGACAAAAATTTTTGAACAATTAAAATCAGAAAACTTAATTACTAATTATGATTTCTCTCAATATGGAATTCATACTTTTCCGGTTCATAAACTTCAATCTTTATCTGAACAAGATTTACTCAATTGGTCAAAAAAAGCTTATAGAGAATTTTATCTTCGCCCATCAAAAATAATTAGTCATATTTTTAGAATTACTTCTTTTGAACGATTTAAAGTTAATATAAAGACAGCAATAAGTTTAATGAAAATTATGAACTAATTTTACGTCGATAATCTCCCTGAGAAAGCCACCTTTCCAATAAACAATAAAGAATTATAAAAAAATATCTACTCCCCATTTCTCTAATTTTTAATTTAGAAATCCCCGTTTTTCTATTTTTCCAACTATTTGGAACAACACTATAAGAATATCCTCTTACTATTGCCTTTAATGGAATTTCCACTGTCAAATTAAAATGTTTGCTCAAAAAAGGTTTAACCCCTTCTATAACTTCTTTGCGATACATCTTAAATGCATTGGTAGTATCATTATAATTTATCCAAAATAATGCTCGAATAAGATTGTTCAAAATTCTATTTAAAATTAATTTATGCACGGGATAGTCTATTACCTTTCCGCCACGAATAAACCGCGAGCCAAAAACACAATCATACCCATCTTCCATTTTTTGATAATATTTTACAAGATCTTCAGGATTATCTGATAAATCTGCCATTACAATTGACACAAAATCTCCCTTAAAATTTTCAAGCCCCTTTACCACAGCATAGCCAAATCCATTTGGAGGAGTATTGTTAAGATGTCTTAATTCTTTAATTTCTTTTTCTAAGCCAATCAATATTTCTTCTGTTTTATCGTTGCTGTTGTCATTAATCACTAAAATTTCATGAGGAATTTTTTCTTTTAAAAGAACACCATTAAATTTTCTAAGAGTATCTTCAATACATGCTTCTTCATTATGCGCTGGAATTATTAATGATAAGATTTTCTTTTTCATAAACACAAAGGAAATTATAACACTCCTTTAACTTAAAATCTTCTTTACCTTTAAAATCTTTTCCTGTAACCAAAATTAACGAATTATCGTCGTATTTCTTGTTTTCAAATCTTTCAAACCCTCCAGAAATTATTAGTTTGTTATTTAAAGGTATTATAGAATTAAAATTAAATTTATATTCTCTAAGAATTGTTTTATTTTTTATACTCGCTTCATAATCTTCCCACCAGATAAAGTAAGGTCTGTCTAAATTAGAAAAGACTGCAAAACCCAAAGATTCAAATGGCCCCCCCAAGATAAATTCTGGATTATACTTTTCTATTATCTGGTTCAAATCTTGTTTAATTAAATCATCGTTGCTGGGGACAAAAAACCCCCAAGTTAAAATTCCTATTAAAACTATTGATAGAATACAACTTAATTTAATCTCTTTTTCAGTTAAAATTCGAGAAAGCAAGATTAAGAAAATAGGTAAGAGGATTAAAAAGTATTTCCAAAGTGCACCCCGAATTAAAAAAATTAAACTAACACAAATTAAGAAAAGAGTTATTTCTTTGTATTTTCTAAATTCAAATTTGTATAACTTAAATAACATAGGAGAAATTATAAAAATAATCAGGACCCCCTGAATTCCTTTTAAAATTTGAAAATTAGATGTTCCAGGATTCAGACCCAAAGATACAATTGCATTTGCTCCAGCATATCTTAGAAGAGAATAGAACGGCATTTTAAATAGATAATAATCCAGAATCATCCTAGGTAAAAATCCAACTCCTATAGCTAGGATATAAAATATTAGATTATAGAATTTATCTTTCCAAAAAAATATTAACAAAAAGAAAAAAGCTACTAAAATCAATGGCGTATAAAATGCACACGAGATTCCGAAGGCAATTCCAGAATAAATTTTTCCTTGTTTTATGTCCGGAGAATTAAAAAACAAAAATGCCAAAAGAAAGAAAAAACTTGCCGGAAGAATAGGAGTAGTTTGAATGCTTATATACCATACAAGAGGAGAAAAAATAAACAACAAAAATGCCTTTTCATTTTTAGTCCAGAGAAGTAAAGTTGCCCCCATCAAAAACAACCATAAAACATTTACTAATTTTATCATAATTAAACTTTTCCACCCCAAAAGAAAAAAAGAAATCACTGACGGATATAACAAAGAATGTGCTGTGAATAAATCAATATTTTTAATTCCAGCAAAATGTTTTGCAATTGTTATATACTCTGCAGTATCATGAAAGCTAACTTTTGTGCTAAAGAAAGCAAAAATTAATAGAGCTCCTCCAAACCAAAAAAGCCATTTTTTATTTTTTTCCATCCTTCTTCTGCGAGAAATTATTTTATAAGCATTATTGTTCCTGCCTCCATAAACTCTTTAAAGGAAATTTTCTCATCAAAATAATGGAGAACTCTCTTAAGAGGCAATTAATAAAAAACTCAATTTGGAACGGAATTCTAAGCGTTTTAGTAAAACTCGGAGGGATGATTTTTGCAGTTCTTCTTGCACGATTTTTACTTCCAGAAGGATTTGGAATTTATAGCCTATCTATGTCAATAATTCTAATTCTCCTAACATTCGCAGATATGGGTGCGAATCAAGCTCTTCTTAGGTATATCTCACATTCTCTTGGATCTCGCGATTTTTCTCTTTCTCGAGGATATTATAATTATATTTTTAAAATAAAAATTTTGTTCAGCACGATTTTTTCTATTTTATTACTGGTCCTTTCTTTTCCAATTTCAAATTATCTTTTTAAAAAACCAGACCTTTTTTTACCTTTAGTTATACTTTCCTTTTACCTTTTTGTATTATCTTTAGAACAATTTTACGAATACTTTTTTTATTCAATCAAAAAAGTGAATTATCTTTCCATAAAAGAATTTGTTTTTCAATTCTCCCGTATTTCTATTTTGCTTCTTATATTCTTATTTTTGACATCTAAATATTATCTATATGGAGCATTTATCTCTTTAATTTTAGCTTCAATAATTACTATAATTCTTTTAAGATATTTGATGAACTCTCTTGCTCCGAAACTATTCTCTGCAATTCCAAAAAGTATAGATAAAAAAATCAAAAAGAAGATTCATAATTTTATGTTTTATTCTGCTATAGGGAACATGTCAACTAAACTTTTTGGAAATATGGATATGATTTTGATAGGATTTTTTCTTACTTCTGCTTATGTAGGATATTACAATGCAGCATTTACAATTGTCTACGGAATTTCCAGTTTATTATCTATAGAACTGATTGTCTTGCCATTTTTCACCCAATTAAGCCAAAACAAAACTTCTAAAGTTTTTGAAGAAGTAGTTAGATTTTTTTCAGTGATAAGCATCCCTCTTTGTTTTGGATTAATTTTGCTAGGGAAATATTTCATCCGGCTTTTGTATGGTTATACTTACTTGCCTGCATTTTTACCATTAGTCTTCTTAGCTCCTCTTATTTTTATTGGACCTCTTTCTGGAATAATTAAATCAATTTTCTTTGCTAGAGAAAAACCCAGTTTTTTTATCACACCGATTTTTTCAACAACAATTTTTAATTTTGTCTTAATGATACTCATCTTAAAATATTTACTTCATTTCTCAGAAGTATGGGCAATTTCTGGAGCCGCAATTTCAACACTTTTTTCTCGAATGATTTTCTTGTTATATCTATCATTTATCGCAAATAAAAAATTTAAAACCCCTCTTTTTTTTAAGTCAATAATTAAGCCAGGAATATCGTCTATAATCATGGTTTTATTTTTATACTTTATTTTTTCCAACATCAAGAATATGACTCTTTTTTCTGGAATTCTAGAAATTACTCTCGGGGCTAGCATTTATTTTTTAATTATGCTTTTAATTAAAGGAATTACTAAAAAAGATATAGCTTCGCTAAACCAATTTTTTTCACAAAAAATCTCACATATTCTTAAAAAACCTCAGGAGATAAACGAATTATGAAAAAAAGAATCTGTTTTTTCTCAGTTGGTTTTGCATTTAATCGGTTAAATAGAATGCGGTTTTATGAAAAGATTTTCCCCAAGGAGGTAAAAATGTTTCTGTTTACAACAAATAAATATTCTGGAGAAGAAAAAATGGATTCTCATTTTGAGTGGGAAGGGTTAAAGCGAACAAAGATTATCGTCGAGGATTACTCTCCATTAAGTTTATCACCTAAATTAAGAAAGTTTTGTAGAGAGAACAAAATTGATAGATTAGTGAATATAGGAAACTATTTTGGGTGTATCCCCATCCTTTTTGCAACTCTTCTTTCAAAAAGAGATTATGTGATAAATTTCTTATCAGATATTTTAAATCAGTATAAAATTGCAGAATCTTTAAAGTATTCATCTATCTTTCTCTTAAAATTATTTGTTTTATACCCCTTAGTATTTTTTTCAACCAAAGTACTTATGAATGATATAAATAATTTTAGAAGGGCCCCAATTTTCTTTTTGACAAAAATGCGAAAAATCAATTATCTTCCCCCTCCAATAGACACCTCTTTTTATAAGCCGATGAATAAAATAGAAGCAAGAAAAAAATTACAAATTCCTCCTGAAAAGAAAGTGATAATTTTTGTCGGAAGAGTTAATTATCTTAAATGTTCAGATATACTTAAGAAAGTTGTAGAAAAAAATAAAGATATACTCTTTTTAGTTATTGGAGAGGTTTTGGATAAGGACTTATTAAAATTTAACTGCCCAAACTTAAAACTTTTAGGAAAAAAACCTTCTTCTGAATTGCCATCATATTATAATTCTTCTGATTTAGGATTTTTTATAAATCGTGGAGGAGCAGGAATGGGATTCGCAAATATAGAAGCTGTTGCTTGTGGGATTCCAATCTTAGTATCAAATCAATTTGATTTAATTAAATCAAAGTCATTATTTATTGTTTCATTAAGTTTCCCTTCAGTAAATAAAACAATTCAAAAGTTTTTTACTCTATCTCCCAATCATAGAGAGAAGTTATCTTCTGTTGCAAGGCAATATGCAATAAAAAATTATTCTGAAGAAAAATGGAAAGAAAAATATATAGAGGGGTATTTGGATTAAAATGATTCCTTCACATCCTTTAAGGGCCTACAACTACATTTTGAATAAATCTTCTTTACATTTATTTTTCCAAAAATATATCCAAAGAAGTTACCCAAGATTTATCTTTGAAAATTTAAGGAATAAACTGCGTAATTTAAAGAGGGGGAAACCCACGGATTTTTTTTTATCTGTTCTTATAGAGACGTGTTCTATCTGCAACAGAAAATGCTGGTATTGCCCGAATACAAAATTCAAGCGTCCAACTAAATTAATGCCAGAAGAATTATTCTATAAGATTATAGATGATTTAGCAAAGGTAAATTATTCTGGAGTAGTTGCCCCTCATTTTTTTAATGAACCTTTAGCAGATAACCGGCTTCCAACTTTTATTAGATACATTAGAAAAAAACTTCCAAAATCTAGAATTATTTTATATACCAATGGAGATTTGCTAACAATTGAAAAGTTTAAAGAATTAATCAAAGATGGAGTAAATATTTTTGAGGTAACAGAACACGATGAGAAACCATCAGAAATTATTTTAAAATTATTTAGTTTTTTGAAGAAAAATCCCTCATTTAAGAAATACCTTAATTATAGAAAAAATCTCTATCTGGAAAACAGAGCAGGATTAATAGATATCAAACAAAAACAAAAACCAAGATGTACTTCAAGCTTGTATAATATCACTATTAATTATGAGGGAAAGATGGTTCTTTGTTGCCAAGATTATTTTGGGGAAGTAGTTTTAGGAGATGTTAAAAAAGAAAATTTAATCCAGATATGGAATAAGCCATTTTACAAAAAAATAAGAGAGAATAATAAAAAAGGAATTTTTAATCTAGAGTTATGCAAGAAATGTATAAGTTGCAATAATTAATCCTTTATCATCTCTGAAATTTGTTCTGCAGCATCTATACAGGTAGGTATTTTTCCAGAAAACACAGCAAGAGTTTTATCGTCAATCTTTTCCACTAAAGTGGGCCTTGCATCATCATGTTCTCTATGAGGAAGGACTGTTCTTATAGTGTACATAGAACCAATATGCTTTGTATCTGTTTTTATTCCTGGGAAAAATTCTTCTGCTGCTGTTAAGAATCTATCAATGTTTGTTATATTGGGATTTGGGATTACCCCTCGGTTAAGCAATTTCCCAAATTCTTCAGGAATCTGTGGAAATTTGCCTATATTTCTATAATGAATTGCCTCTCTAACATTTCCCATAAGAGTATGCTCTGTTCTTCCAAATGGATCAATGCATGTAAATGGTCCATCAATTACAACTATGCTTTGATTCTTGAATCTTTCTGGAAGATTCAACACAACCTTTTCTATTAATTCAAATTGATAATCTCTTTCTTTAGATGGACTTTTTTCAGTAAAGAGATTATTAAAAGTATAAGTAGCAACCACAATTTTATTATACTCTTCTAAATCTCTGGGAGAAACATTTTGCCCTAAATTTAAATTTACACCATATTCTTTAATTCTATCCAAGCAAATTTCTTTTAATGCTTTTGGGTCAAAAACTGCTTCTTCTACTGCTACACATTTTTCAATATTTTTTTTGTCAAGAGTTTCTAATTCTGTTTCTTTATATTTTAATCCATGTCTACTCCAAATATCAAAACATTGTTTTGCATTCAGAAAACTATTTTTTCTAGCAATTGCATAATAGTGTTCATGAGGAGAGTCAATTACAGAATCTCCATAAACTTGTCTAAATTTTTTTTCCCCCTCTCTGCAAGAGTCAATAGTGGGATCGCTTCTTGGATAGTGATATCCTCTATGTAATCGAAATTGATTTATTCCAGATGCACAGCAAAAAATATCTTTTTTTTCATCATATAAATCTACTTCAATTCCCTCTTTTGCAAGTGTCCATGCAATAGTACTTCCAAAAATTCCTGCTCCAACAACTGCTACTCTCATTTTAATTATATAATTTTGTATCTAAAATTATTTAAATCGAAATTTTTTATCTTTAAAAAGATTTAGTAGTTTGAATATAGACAATTCATTAAATATGGCAAAAGTTCTATTAATACAACCAAGCGAAGATACTACGAGCAGTGATAAAAAATCTAGCACGCATCCTCCTTTAGGACTTATCTATGTTGGAACTGCGATAGAAGATAAACACCAAGTAAAAATTTTTGATAGAAACATTAATTCAAATGATGATTCTCTAATAAATTCAGTTAAAGAGTTCTCACCAGATATTATTGGTTTTTCTAGTTTGAGTTCTCCCATGCTTATTGATTTAATTCACTTGGGAAAGTTAGTTAAAAAAATAAGTCCAAAATCAATTGTAGTTGTGGGTGGTCCTCACGCATCTTTAGAGCCTCAATGTTTCTTAGATGAACCCTATGTAGATTATGTTTTAAGAGGAGAGGGAGAAGAAGCATTTTTAGAATTTTGCGATACTTTTGATAAATCCCCTAAAAAATTAAAAAAATTAAAAAATGTAAATTTAAATCCATTAAGACATTACTTAGATATGAGCCAGTTAAAACTTCCAAATTATAATTTAGTAGACATCTCTAAATATACTGATTTTTATGTAGTATTAAGCCGAGGATGTCCCCATCAATGCACATTTTGTTCTTGGAGCAAAGTTCAGCGATTTAATGGACGCCCTTTTTTTAGAATTTATAATGAATCCCAAATTACAGAATTTCTAAGAAGGGTAATAGAAGATTATCATAGAAAGTTTTTTTTTATTATGGATGATAATATTTTAGCATTCAGGGAGCAATCTCTAAAAATGCTTAAATTTTTGCAAAAATATAAAGTTCATTTTGACTTAGCAGGAGGAAGAGCAAGCGATTTAACCGACGATATTTGCAGGGAATTGAAAAAAGCCGGCTGTTATTCAGTGCACATAGGAATAGAGAGTGGAAGTCAAAGAATACTCGATTTAATACATAAAGGAACTACGGTTAAACAAAATTATGATGCAATTCAAACTTGCAAAAGACACGGAATTATCAGCGACGCAAGCATTATGATTGCTTTACCCACTGAAACATCAAAAGATTTGCAAGAGACAAGAGATTTTATTAAAAAAGCAAAACCAGATATACCTAATGTAAAAATTTACAATCCTCAACCAGCAATTCTTTTTGATTATTGCATAGATAAAGGACAGATTGAAAAACCAAAAACTTTGCAGGAATGGGCAAACTGGCTTGGAGAAATGAGATGGACCAAGCATAATGTAAGCGAAATCTCAAATCAAGAACTTGAAAAAGCAATTAGAGAATTATGGAGCTATGGTTTTTATAGACTTAAAATAAAAAAATTCTTCTTTTGGTTAAAAGCAGGAAAATTTAGATATCTTTTGAGGGGTCTAAAAAGAGTATTTATTGTAAGATATCATCTAAAAATTCCCTTCTTAGGAATGCTTGATCTTAGAAAAAAATCTTCAGTTAAATCTGCTCTATTAAAATTTAAATAAAATTTTAACTACATAAATACTTAAAAATCACTTATCTAAGAAATAGTATGACTCTAAAGCATATTATCTCTCCAGAAAAGAGAAGAGCTAAACTAAAAGAAGTTCTTCAGTCAAAAAGAATTATTCGAGGAATAGAAGTTCATAATGCTATTAGCGCCTTGATTGCAAACGACTTGAAGGTTGAAAAAAAAGATTCTGATAAAATTAACGAATTTGATTTTTTCTGGGAAAGTAGTTTAACAGATTCAGCCTCAAAAGGACACCCAGATATAGAGATAATTAGTTTTGATTCAAGATTAAAAACAATAACCGAAATTCTTGAAGTTACTGACAAGCCGATTATTGTCGACGGAGATACAGGAGGAGACATACATCATTTTGAATATTTGATTCCTAAATTAGAACGAATGGGAGTTTCTGCAATAATTATTGAAGATAAAATATTTCCAAAAAGAAACTCTTTAGAATCAGGAACAAATCAAGCTCAAGAAGAGCCGGA
Source organism: Candidatus Woesearchaeota archaeon (assembly GCA_964361295.1). GTDB lineage: Archaea > Nanobdellota > Nanobdellia > Pacearchaeales > GW2011-AR1 > JABHWZ01. Next base: position 3,181 of record CAYIAD010000009.1, on the reverse strand, counting down.
TAAATTTGCGCAAAAAATTAGATTAGGAAAACAAATTCAAAGTTCAGAAGATTTTATGATTATCGCAAGAATTGAAAGTTTAATCGCTGGAAAAAATGTTGATGACGCTATTTTTAGAGCCAGAAAGTATTTAGAAGCTGGAGCCGATGGGATAATGATTCATTCAAAATCAGAATCTCCTCAAGAAATTTTTGAATTTGCAAAAAGATATGAATCTCTCTGTAAAGAAATGAATCTTAAACGCCCACTCGTTGCAGTTCCAACAACTTATAATTCTATTTATGAATCAGAATTAACTGAACAAGGTTTTAGTGTTGTAATTTATGCAAATCATTTTTTAAGAGCTTCCTATAAAGCAATGGAGAATATTGGAAAAATAATCTTACAAAATGAAAGAAGTTTTGAAGCAGAGCCAATGATTTCTTCTGTTAGAGAATTATTTGAAAAAGTAGGATTTTTAGATATAAAAGAAAAGGATTTATTATTAGATGAAACTCCGTCGGTGATTATTCCAGCCGCAGGAGAAACCGATTTTAATATTAGACAAATAGTAGGAGAACTTCCAAAAGCATTAATTAAAATAAACGGGAAAACAATTTTGGAACATCAGATTAATCTTTTTAAAAAATTTGGACTTAACGATATTAATGTAATTATTGGATATAAAAGAGAAAAGTTCAATATCTCGGGAATAAATTATATCGAGAATTTAGAATATTCTCACAAAGGAATGCTGCATAGTTTGATGAAAGCAAAGAATAAAATGCAAAAGGGGTTCATTTATATTAATGGTGATTTGTTAATTGACGAAAGGTTAATTAGAGAAATAATAAACAGAAAAGAAGATATTGTTTTGGTGGTGGATAATTCTTATCTCTATCATAAGCACGAGGTAGATAAAAAATTAGATGCAGTTATTACAAAACATGGAAATAGTATTATCTACCAAAAGCTTAGAAACACCGACGATGAAATTATAAAAATAGGAAAAAATATCCCTAGAGATAGTATGACTCATGAGTTTATAGGAATGGCTAAATTTTCTAAAAGAGGAGCAGAAATTTTAAAAAAAGTTTATGAAAAAATAAATTTTTCTCATCTCGGAAAATTTCATGAAGCAGAGGATTGGAATAGTGCAAGTGGAGAGGATATTATCCAAGAATTAATTGACCAAGGAGTAAAAATTATTTCTCATGAAACAAATGGGGGATGGATAGAAATACATAACAATAAAGATATCCAAATCGCAGACCAATTTTTAAGAACTCATTCTATCTAAAACTTTTTCTGCTCTTGCAACATCTTCTTTTCTATCTATTTCTACTAACATTCTTCCATCTCCAACTAATCCATACCAAGGAATTTTCTTTGATACCTGTAAAGCACATTCCTCATAATATAAATCGTTCGCCCCCTTTCGCATTTCTCCATCGATAAACTTAACCATTTCAGAAATAAACTCTTTAGAAAATTTTGAAATCCCATTAAATTCATAAACATCTTCTCTTGTTCTAATCGAAGTTATATCAACTTTTTTATTTAATTTCATATAACTTATTTTTCCATCATTATCTAATATTGTAAATGTCTCATCCCCATTTCCACAACAATTTACTAAAAGTGCTAAATCTTTTCTATAATCTTCTCTTAATTGAGTAGTTAGTCGTGGATTAAAAACTAAATCTCCATCTAAAATCAAACAATCTTCTGGCTTTTTTAATTTAAGAGCACAATAAACAGAATGCATACTTCCTGTTGTTGCATAATCTGGATTGTCTGCATAGTCTATTTTTACTCCTTCAAATTCTTGTCCAATTTTTTTTTGAATCATTTCTCCATTATATCCAATAACAATTGTACTCTCTCTTATTCCTGTTTGAGCCAAAGAATGCAAAGAGTGCTCTAACAAACTTTTCCCCCGCATTTCAAAAAGAGGTTTTGGTCTATCTCCACAAATATCTCTTAATCTGCTTCCTAATCCAGCCGCTAATATAATTGTTCGCATTTTTTTATAATTCTATTTAATTCAGACAAAAATCCAGAGATATCCTCCCTGTTAATATCCCCCATATTTGCAAATCTTATAACTTTTATAGGGTTTCCATGATATTCTACCCTGTTAGGATAAATTATATATCCTTTTTCATAAAGTTTATCATGAAGCTCTTTAAAATCAATATCTTTTCCTTCAGGTTCAAAAACAGTAGTAGAAATTTTAGAATGAATTTCCCGTCGGTGAGTAGGTCTAAAACCCAATTTTTCCAAACCCTCTAAAAGAACCTCATAGCTTTCAGAATATCTTTTATATCTTTTTTCAACTCCACCCTCTTCCCGAAGCTCATTTAAAGCCTCAGCCATGGTGTAAATTACTTGAACTGCCGGAGTAAATCGTGATTGCCCTCCCCCAGTTCCTTGTCCTGTTTCTGTTTTTTCAAAAAATTTGTATTGCTCATAAAGATCAAGATAATAATTTCTTTTAGGTTTATCTTTTAGAGATTCTATTCCTTCTTTTTTTCCTATAACAAAGCATATTCCTGGCATTGCCTGAAGACATTTGTTTGAAGTTGAAAATAAATAATCAATATTATGTTCTTTTGCAGAGAAAGGAATTCCAGCAAAACTCGCAACTGCATCAACAATAAAAATTTTTTCATTTCTTTTGCATAGCTCTCCAATTTCTCTTGTTGGATTTAAAATTCCAGTCGTGGTTTCATGATGCACCATTGCTACATATCCAATATCTTTTCTTTTTTCTAAAATTTGTTCAACTTCTAAAACATCCACCTCTCCAAGCATATCAACTTTTAATTCTTCGTGAGGAATTTGATATGCCTTGGCAATTTGAAGAAACCTCTCCCCATAATATCCATTATTAATAATTAATATTTTTTTATTATGAACTACTGAACTTAAAACAGAATCCATTGCCGCAGTTCCACTACCCGTAAATAAAACACAAGAATATTCGTCATTTCTATCACATATTCCAGCAAGTTCTTTTCTTACATTATTTGCTATTTCTCCAAATTCTCTTTCACGAGGGCAAATATCAGGAACAATCTGCGCCAATTTTACACCCTCAGAAGTTGTTGCAGGACCAGGGTTTAACAAAACCTTTCGCTCAATATTCTTTTGCATATACTTCTTTTTAGAATTAGATATATAAATATTATTATTCTAA
>CAYIAD010000008.1:0-18309 GCA_964361295.1 Candidatus Woesearchaeota archaeon | reverse complement strand
AAACGAGAACTAATTTTCGGTTTTGCCTAGTGACATATGTCTCTTGATTGCACAAATATAGGTTGAGTAACAACTTTTAAAAATAACCTTTGCTTGATTTTTGTATGGTTAAAAATGCGGTGACTCCTTGGGAAGTTAAAGGAGAGGTTAATTATGATAAATTAGTAAAGGATTTTGGGACTAGTTTAATTGATTCTAAGATTAAGAAAAAATTAGAAAAGGCTCATCCTTTAATTAGAAGAGAGCTTTATTTTTCACATAGAGATTTTGATAAGTGGATTGAGGCTTATGAAAAAGGGGAAAAAGTTTCGGTAATTACTGGAAGAGGACCTTCTGAAAAAATGCATCTTGGACATTTAGTTCCTTTTTTAGTTGCTAAATCTTTACAAGATATTTTTAATTGTGAGGTTTTCATTCCTATTTCAGATGATGAAAAATTCTATGTAAAAGATAAACTAAGTTTTGAAGAGGCGATTAAATTTGGAGAAGATAACATTTTAGATTTAATTGCTTTGGGATTTAAACCAGTAAAAACTTTTATTTTTCAGGATTTTGTTTACACAGATATTTACAGATATGCAGCAAGAATCGCAAAGAAAATTAATTATTCTACTGCCAAAGCAAGTTTTGGTTTAACTCCTGATCAAAATATTGGGTGGAGTTTTTACCCTGCTATGCAGGCAGCGCATATTTTATTCCCACAATTTTATAGAGGAAAACATTTGTCTGTTGTTCCTGTTGGAATTGACCAAGATCCATTTATTAGATTAACAAGAGATATTGCTGTAAGTCAAGAATTTGATTTTGAAAAGCCATGTGCTTTGCATGCTAAATTTTTACCCTCTTTATATGGTGATGCAAAAATGAGTTCTTCTGATTCTGGAAATAATGTTATTTATCTTGCTGATGATGATAAAATGGTAAAAAATAAGATTAACAAATATGCTTTTTCAGGAGGACAGGCAACTTTAGAGGAGCATAGGAAAAAAGGTGGAAATACTGAAATTGATGTTTCTTTTCAATATTTGAAATTTTTATTTGAGGAAGATGATAAGAAATTAAAAGAAATTGAAAAAAAATATAAAAGTGGAGAGTTATTAACAGGAGAGTTAAAGAAGATTTTAATTGATAAAATAAATTTATTTTTGAAAGAGCATCAAAAGAAAAAAATAGAAGCTAAAAAGAATTTAGATAAATTTTTGTTGAAGAATTAATTTAATCTTGAATCTGTCTTTGAATACCCTAAAAGCCCCAGATAAGCTATTCCTAAACTAGCAAGACCAAAGTGTGAAAAGATTTCATAAATTAAGAAATTTCTTGTTTTATTATACTCTCTAATCTGTGGATTATTTTCTATTTCTTTTTGAAGTTGTCTAAGAGAGTTTATTTTTTGGATTGTTTTTTGTTTATCCTCTTTTGCTTTTTCTTGCAATAAACTAATTTTTACTTCAGCATCTCTTAAAACTTCCATCTGAAAAGGTTCATTAAAAGTTTCATATATAAATAGTGGAGAAAACGAACCAAAAAAAGAGATAGCTCCAATTAAAACTGCTTTTTTTGAAGTTTCATGAACTCGTTGAACTAAACTTTGTTTCATTAATTTACTAACTTTTGCTTTATTTATAAAAATTTGTATTCTAATTTTTTATTCTTCTTAGTTAAATTCATTTCTTCTTGGATTAAACTCTTTCCAGCCATGTTCTTTTGCTGAATCTGATGGAGATTGTTTCAGATATTTTTTTGTTCCGTACCAATTCCATGCTTTTGCTAATTTTGCATCTGTACTCGGAAGAAAATGAGCTATATAAACTGCTGGAGGAATTTTTGTTGTTCCTAATTTTTCTCCTAAAAATTCATTTACTCTTCCTGCATATTCAACTCCGTTGTTTAAAAATAATCTTGGATTGTTTTCTCCTACTCTTCCTGGAGATTCTCCTGGAATAGGTACATGCCAGAAATCAAAATCATAACCTTCATATTCTTCTTGTTCTACAAAATCTGCAAGTTCTTGAAATGCTTTTGCGGTGTTTTTCTCTTGATTTGTAATTAGTTCATCAGCATCTATAAATAATAATTTTTCTGTTGATGCTTCCCTAATTAATCTATTTCTTGCTTTTGCAAAACCTTTCCAAGGAATATCTATTACTCTTAAATTAGGATATTCTCTTTGAATTTCTTCTAAAACTTGTCTTGTTCCATCAATAGAACCAGTATCAGCGACGATTGCTTGTTCAACATAAGGAAGATGTGCTTCTAAACATCTTTTAATTCCTCCTGCTGGATTCATTATTTCATCTCTTACAGGCATAAGTAAAGTTGTATTTTTTAGAATTGACATAGGATTATTTTTTTGATTCATTTAATATTGCTGCTCTATTTTTCTGTATTCTGTGAACAATTCCCATTTGACCTTTTGCCGGAGCTTGTCTATAGTCATCTCTATTGGTATATTCTATTCCTGCTTCTACAAATTTCCCTTCAATGATTAAGCTTCTTGTTTTCGGGCTATCTGAAATATCTCCCCTGTAACAACCATCTACAAGAGCTTTTCTTAAATCTAAAGAATACGAATCAAATTTTGGGAAAAATGATTTTGCTATCTTAACATATTTTGGCAGATCTACTGCGAATAATGTATCTATTTGTTCATTAGTTAATTCTTGTTTTCCTAATAAAACTGCATTATAATTTACATTTGGAAATGTTTCTAAAAATGTTTTTCTTGAATCTGGTCTGCCTAAATAATGTCCTACACCTATTGTTGGCTCTGGCTTGCCATCATCAGGATTTGGATCATAACCTTTTGGTCTTCTTCCCTCAAAGTTTGCAGTATAATTTGCATATTCTTTCAAATCTTTTATAGATTCATCTCCAGCTAGACTTGGATTTGCTAAACTTCCTATAATTGCTAAAGTTGTTAGTGTTTTTCTCATTTTAATCTTCTCCATAAACATCATTTAAATGTTCTGAATATGCTCTATTAAATTTTTCTCTTTGTTCAGATTCTTTACTTAAAGCAGTGTGTCTTGCTTCAAGATAATTAGTTCTTTGAGTTTGCACTTTTTCAATTAATGGTTTGTGTTGTTTTAGTTCGTTTTCTTGTATTAGGTCAAATTGTTTTAAACCTGTAAGAAATATTAAACCTGTTAACACTAAAGCTGATTCAATGTTTAACTTTTTTTGCCTTGTCATTTTAATGCTCCGGGGATTGTAATTATAAACATTTTATTTCTCGGAATTTCTTTTCCTTGAACTCTAAATCTTTCAAGTTTAGATACAATATTTCTTCTTTCTCTGCCACTTATCATTAATATTGGATTTTGTTCTTTTTGTACAGAAAGATAATCTTGTCCAGATTTTATACATCCTCTTTCTTCTACAATATGTACTGCTCCTATTTTCCCTTTAACATTCTCTATTTTTACTGCATAAAGTTGTTGTTCATATGTTGTTTCCATATTCTTTTTAGGCTTAAAGAGTATTTAAAGCTTTTGTTTGTTGTTCTTTAGAAGGAGTAACAATAATAAGATTTATAAACTATTGATATTTTAAACTAGTATGAAAATACCTATTGAATTAAGAGGGCATCATATTGAAAGTATTGCATTTATATTAAAAGGTACGTTTTTAGAACATGCTGAAGACTTATTATATCTTGATTATGTTCCTAGTAAAGACGACCCCTTTGTTAAATATTCTTATGAATATCCAAAACAACTTTTTTCAGATCCTGAACAGCAATTTTTAATTATTTCTGAGAGACCAGATTTTTTTTGTAATGCTTGTAATAAAAAAAGAAAATGTTTTGATGAAAATGGACAATTAAGACCGGTTAAGAGATTCATGGGAAAGGCATTTGCTATTGAAGAGGAAGAGGCAATAAGAGAAAAAAGTGACTCAAGTATTGCTAGAAAATATGGTTTTGAATCTGGAAAGGTTTATAGTGCTAGAGAAATTAGAGAAAAAATGAATTTTTAATAATTTTTGTGAGAGTTCCCGAGTTTTTAAGAAGCTATTTTTCTTATAATTTTCATTTATTTATGTATACTTAGATACTTAGTGAACAAAATCGCCCTGTGATGAGATGATGAGAAAAAATAGGGGAAAATTCGATTGTAATAATCTTTTTAAATAGGGCTTTTGACTTATTCTTATGGTAAAACCATCAGAATATAGAACAATTAATTTTCCAGAAAGACAAGGATATTTTGAAATTGGGAATGTTAGGGAAGGCAATAAAACCGCCAGATATCATTTAATGCATAGGCTAACTCTTCCAATGAATCAAGATGAATTAGCAAAATATTCTGAATCAGAAAAAGCAAAAGGAAATCCTTATGCTTGCACTTCTAATACTCTTTGGCAAATTTTTGATGCCGCTTCAAAATTAGAAGGAAAAGTTAGTCAAGGTGAATTTGCTCAATTAATGCAGTTTATTAAACAAGGTTTAGAGCAGTGGCCAAATACATTATCAAGAGTAGTTTATACTCCTGTTGGAGAAACAGATAAAGTTATACATAATTATGGGACTTCAGAAGCTTATACTTTAGAAGGGGATGTTATTAATCCAATTGGTTTTATGTCAAAGATATCTAATGAAGATAGAGAAGCATTAAAATTAACTTTAGGAACAAGAGCGATTGAACAAATAAATAAAACTTCTGATAAGATAAACAATATTCCAATGTATTTTTGGAGATTCAATTCTAAACCTGCACAAAAAAATGAAAGAGTTGTTAGGTTCTACGCCAGTTCGGACGGGCTTGGCCTTGACTGCGACGGGGGTCTTCGTAGTGAGGATCCTGCTTTTCGGGTAGTAAGAACTGAATAAACCTGTTCTATTGCTCACTGGAATTTTTAGATATTTTTATAAATCTCTTTTTCTTGAGTTATATATGAAACTTGAAGAGATTAAATCCAAGATTAAGAAAGTTTTGAAAAAGTATGGGGTAGTTAGAGCCGGAATTTTTGGAAGTTATGCTCGAGGAGAACAGAATGATAAAAGTGATGTTGATGTTTTAGTCAAACTTTCTAAGCCGATGGGTTTTGATTTTGTGGGAATTAAGTTTGATTTGGAGGATACTTTAGGGAAGAGTGTCGATTTAGTTAGTTATCGAGCACTTCATAAACTATTAAAAAAGCAAATTTTGAAAGAAGAGGTTAGAATAATCTGATGGCAAGAGACGTTCGATTATTTTTACAGGATATTTTAGAAAATATAAAGGATATTAAAAACTTTTCAAAAGGAATTGTTAAAGCAGATTTAAAAAAAGATATTATGAGACAAAAGGCAATTGTAAGGTCAATTGAAATTATTGGAGAAGCTGTAAAAAATATTCCTGATTCATTAAAAAATAAACATCTTGAGATTCCTTGGAGAAAAATTGCTGGAACAAGAGATTTAATTATTCACGCTTATTTTGGAGTCGATTTGGATGTTGCTTGGAAAATTATCCAAGAGGATATTATTGATTTAGAACCTAAGATTCAAAAAATTTTAAATGATTCGGAGAATTTTAAAATATGAAGATTTTAAGTTTGCATACAGATTATATAAAATTTAAGCCATTGAAGAAGGCACTTAAAAAAATAAATGATTTGACAGACAAAAAAGAAAAAGAAGTAAAAGAAGCGCTTGTTGTCCTTACTGCTGTTGAAAAAGGAGACGAGAATGTCAAGTTAATTGTTGAAAAGCTGGTTACTGAAATTCAAAATATTGCAAAGCAGGTTAATGTTGCAAATATTGTTCTTTATCCTTATGCTCATTTGTCGTCGAATTTAGCGTCTCCAGAAATTGCACAGGAAGTTTTAATAGGAGCAGAAAAAGCATTAAATTTAATCAAAGGATTTAGAGTTACTCGAGCTCCTTTTGGATATTACAAAGAATTTGAGCTAAAAGTTAAGGGACATCCGTTGAGTGAATTATCTAGGGAAATAAAAAGTGAGAGTAAGGAAGAGAAAAAGAAAAGTGAAAAGAAAATAGAAGATAAATACGACGCTAAACAATTATTGAATGAAATTTCAAAATCAAAACTTGACAGATCAAAACTAAAAGATAATGACCATAGAATTTTAGGGATGCAAATGGATTTATACTCTTTTAGTGAAGTAGCTCCAGGAATGGTTTTTTGGCATAACAATGGATTAATTATTAGAAATGAATTAATTAATTTCTGGAGAGAGTTACATAAAAAAGCAGAATATAAAGAAATTAAAACCCCTCAGATTTTAGATAAAAGATTGTGGCAGATTTCTGGACACTGGGAAAAATATAAAGAGAATATCTTTTTAACAAAATATGAAGATAAAGATTTTGCAGTAAAACCCATGAATTGTCCTGGGGGAATGTTAGTGTATAAAAATTCTCCAAAAAGTTATAAGGAATTTCCTCTTCGCGTCGCTGAGTTAGGAGAGGTTCATAGACAGGAATTGTCTGGAGTTCTTGGAGGTTTGTTTAGAGCAATCCAGTTTACTCAAGATGATGCACATATTTTTTGCACAGAAAAACAAATTGAACAAGAAATTTTTGGAATAATAGATTTAATTGATTTTGTTTATAAAAAGTTTGGATTTAATTATAGAGTTGAACTCTCAACTCGTCCTGAAAAGAGAATTGGCGACGAGAAGATTTGGGACAGGGCAGAAGATGCTTTGCAAAAAGTTCTTGAGAAAAGGAAAATTAAGTTTAAAATAAATAAAGGAGATGGAGCATTTTACGGACCAAAGATTGACTTTCATTTAACTGATTCTTTAGGAAGAGAGTGGCAGTGCGCGACAATTCAACTTGATATGGCTATGCCAGAAAGATTTGAATTAGAATATACCGATAGTGATAATCAAAGAAAAAGACCAGTTATGTTACATAGAACAGTTTATGGAAGTTTAGAAAGATTTATTGGAATCTTAATAGAGCATTTTAATGGAAGATTGCCGACATGGCTTGCTCCGATTCAAATTAGAGTTTTGAGCTTTACAGATAGAAATGAAAGTTATTCTAAAGAAATTGTTAAGAAAATTGCAGAAGCAATTCCAAATGCAAGAATCGACGCTGATTTTAGTCAGACAACTATTCAGTCAAAAGTTAAAGATGCTGAATTGATGAAAGTTCCGTATATTATTACTATTGGCGATAAAGAAGAAAAAAGTGGAGATTTAGCGATTAGAACAAGAGGCAAAAAAGAAATAGAACAAATGTCTCTAAAAGATTTTATCTCTAAGTTGAAATCAGAGATTGAAGAGAGGAAATAATCAACTCCCTCTATTTGAATTTTCTTCTCCGCGAACACCCTCCATTTTATATTCTGCTAGCAAATTAATATCCTCAATAGTAAAAAAAGATTTGTGAATATCATAACCTCTAACATTAGCTTCTAATCTCGGGCAAAACCTCTCTGAACGAACTATTCTGCATTTTAATCTTTCAGAAAGAACTACTATTTCTTCGTCTGTTAAATCTGGATCTCTAATATAAAAGTTCACTGTAATAAATACTGGGAGTTTTTTATAAGGATTATTGTTTTGAAAGCTAAATTTTAAAAACTCTGTTTCTTGTTATAAACCATGAATTTCCAATTTTATGTTGAAAAACTTTTTGATTCAGAAGAATTCCAGAACTTTTTAAAAGAAAACAAAGATGCATATCCATGTGGTGGGTTTTTTGTTGTTGATTTAGAAAATCTTAAAAATCCAGATAATAAAAATTCAATAGATTATTTTTCTCCGTCGATAAATAAGATGTTTAGCTTTAAGTTTGAGAAAGGAGTGGAGAAAACTCCTGTTGAAAATTTTGGTGGAAAGATTCCTGAAAAAATAAAGTTAAATTATAATTTTGAGTTTGAAGAGATTGAAGATTTAATTAGAAAGAAAATGGAAGAAGAGCAAATTTCCAAAGGAATACAAAAGATGCTTTTTTCTTTGCAAGCTAGGGAAAATAAATGTTTTCTCGTCGGAACAGTGTTTATTTCTGGAATGGGAATTTTGAATTTAGTAATTGATTTAGAAGAAAGAAATATAATTGAATTTAGCAGGAAATCTTTTATGGATATGATTAGTATTCTTAAAAAACAATAATGCTTAAAAATGAATTTTATTTCAAGTTTATATGTCAATTAAAGTTAAAACTCTTTTAGATGAAATTGCTAAGAGAGGATTAAATGGGAAATCTGATTTTAGTGAAAAAGGTTTTACTTGTTATAGTGGGGGAAAATTTTCAATTTATGGAGTTTTAGACCATTCTAATCCAGAATTTACAACTGAATCTGTAAATGTTATTTATCAAGGAAGTTTAGATAAATCTGATCTTGCTCAGAGATTAAGGAAACGAATTGCTGAAGATTTTTCTTTAGAATATGAAATAGGTAACTTTATGGCAACTATTACTGAAGATAGAGAAGTTTCTGGAAGATTTAAGCAGTTAGAGGATGCAGAAGAAGAATATAATTCTAAGTTAGATAGATTAATTCAATTAGTGGGGAGTTAGTTTTTTTGCACTATAAAATTAATCATCATTTCAGAATTGTGTTTTGATATGATTTTAAAACCAGCGTTGGTGAATAGCTTATAAACTTCTGATTCATCGAATAAATAATAATATCTTTTTCCTTTATCTGTCCAGCCAACAAGTTTTTCTTTTCCATTTTTTTGATTGAATCTTTTGGATTTAAAATTCCAAACTCCAATTAATGCCTGAGATTTTGGTTTTAGAACTCTATAAAGTTCTTTTATTATTTTTTTGTGTTCTTTTTTTGGAGTGCAATGCAAAGCTGAAATGCAAATTGCTGAATCAAAGAAATTATCTTTAAATGAAATTTTATTCATCTCTGAAACAATAAACTCTGCTGGAATTTTTTTTTCTTTTGCTCTTTTTTCAGCGAGTTTAATCATTTCTTCTGAGAAATCTAGAAGATACATTTTTCCTTTAGTTTGGCTTTTAGACGAACTAGTTAATGACTTGATCACGCCACTTTTTATTTTAGTTAGATGTCTTCCACTTCCACTTCCTAAATCCAGTATATTTCCTGTTTGTTTTTTTAAGAATTCTTTAGATAGTTCAGAGGGTATTTCCTTGTATTTGTGCCATTCTGGAGCTATTGAGTTCCAGAGTTCTTGTTGATTTTGAATTTCTTTTTGCATAAACTAAATAGAAAAAATTAGATTAAATATTTATCTCTTAACTCTTTTAATATATTCTATGTGAGATAAGTTTACTGTCTGTCTTTCATCTTTAAATGGAACACCATTTACTAATCTAGAATAAAAGTGAAATTCTTCTCTTTCATCTATTTCATAAATTCCTGCTGAGTAGACTAATCTTTCTTCTAATTCTTTACCTTTGAATATGCCTAGTTTTACTGGCTCTAAAAATTCTGCTTGTTCTATTTCCATATCTTAATTTGACTTGTTTTAGTATAAATAGTTTTTTGTGGTAGAAGATATAGATAGTTTTTATTCTCCTTCAAATTCCACAATTGCAAATACTTTTCTTGGTGCGAGTTTTTGTTTTCCTCCGAGGTCTGGGAGATCAATAATAAAAGCACATTCTACAATTTCTCCCCCGATTTTTTCTACAAGTTTACAGGATGCAACTGCTGTTCCTCCTGTTGCAATTAAATCATCTATAATTAAAACTTTTTGTCCTTTTTTTATAGCATCTTTGTGGATTTCCAAAGTATCTGGACCATATTCTTTTTGATATTCTTCTTGAATTGTTTCAAAAGGTAGTTTTCCTTTTTTTCTAATTGGTACAAATCCTGCGTTTAATTTTTCAGCGAGTATTCCTCCGAGGATAAAACCTCGTGCTTCCATTCCAGCGACAATTTCAATTCCTTTATTTTTGTATCTCTCATAAAAAATTTCAATTACTTTTTTCATTCCATGTGCGTCTTGGAAAAGAGTTGTTATATCGCGGAACATTATTCCTGGTTTTGGCCAGTTTGGAATTGTTCGAATTTTTCCTTTTATTTCTTGAGCTTTTGCTTCTTCTGAAAAAGATTCTATTACTTTTATTAAAATTTGTTTTACTCTGTCTGCATTGTCAAGGAAAACTTCTAGAACTTGATCCCATGTTACTGGTTCTTCATCTTGTTTCCAGCAGTCATAGTCAGTTGACATTGCTACTGCAGAATATTCTATTCCTGCTTCATTTGCGAGAATGGCTTCTGGAGCAATAGACATATTAATTACATCTGCTCCCCAAGTTTGGAACATTTTTGATTCTGCGATTGTTGAAAATCTCGGACCTTCGATAGTTATTACGGTTCCTCTCCAGTGATATGAATACTCTAAATCTCTGCATGCTTGTGCTAATTTTTTTCTTAGTTCTTTTGAGAATGGCCATGCCATTGAAGTATGTTGCGGACCTTTGTCAGCGTAGAATTTTTCGTGAAATGTTATTATTCTGTGTCTTGTAAAATCAATAAAGTTATCTAGGATTACAAAATCTCCTCTTTTGATTTCTTCTTTTAAGGAGCCGCACGCAGTTGTTGCTAAAATGTGCGTGCATCCTTGTTGTTTTAATGCGTAAATATTTGCTCGATTATTTACTTGAGTTGGAGGAATTGTGTGTTTTTTTCCGTGCCGTGCTAAAATGCAAATTTCAACATTTTTTATTTTTCCGACGGTGATTGAAGAAGACGGTTTGCCGAAAGGAGTTTCAACTTCAATTTCTTGGAAATCTTTCAGAAGTTTTGGATCATCTAAACCAGAACCCCCAATTATACCTATTTTCATGAAATTTAAATTAAGAAATAATTTATAAGTATTTTTATCATATAAAATATATGTTAAAGCCCCAACCAAATGAAATTAGAAAGCCAACAAAAACAATTTCAGGAATAACTCCTGTAGCAGTTATGTTGCCTCCGAGAAAATGCAAGCATGGATGTTGTGTTTATTGTCCCAATTTAGATGTTCCCCAGAGTTATACTCCTAAGAGTCCTGTTGTTATGAGAGCTAAAGAAGTTAATTATGATGCTCAAAAACAAGTTATTGCAAGAATAAAAGCATTTGAAGCAATGAATCATCCAACAGATAAAATTGAAATTATAATTATGGGAGGAACTTTTTTGCAATATCCTAAGAAATTTCAATATAATTTTATTAAAAGAATTTATGATGGTCTAAATGAGAGAAATTCAAAAACTCTAGCTGAAGCAAAAAAACTAAATGAAAATGCTAAACGTAGATGTGTTGCTCTTTGCATTGAAACTCGTCCAGATGTTTGTTCAAAGTTTATTAATAGAATGAGGGAGTTTGGTTGCACAAGAGTTGAATTAGGAGTTCAGATTATAGATGATGATATTTACAAGCTAATTAAAAGAGGACACTCTGTAAAAGATGTTGTTGATGCGACTCGAGAATTGAAAAATGCAGGATTTAAAATTGGTTATCATCTAATGCCTGGACTTCCTAGAAGCAATCTTAAGAAAGATTTACAATTATTTAAGAAAATATTTTCAGATGAAAATTTCAAGCCAGACCAAATTAAAATTTATCCTTGTCAGGTAATTCCTAAAAGTGAACTAGAAAATTGGTATTTTAAAAAAAAGTATAAACCTTATTCTAAAGAGCAAATAGAGAAACTCTTGATTTCTATGCTTAAAGTTGTTCCAAGATATTGCAGAGTAATGAGAATAATGAGAGAGATTCCTCCAGAATATCTTGTTGCAGGAACAACTAGAATTGACTTAAGAAGAGAAATTGAAAATGAAATGAGAAAAAATAATCTTAAACTAAGAGAGATAAGATATAGAGAAATAGGATTTGCAGGAGATAACATAAAAAAAGATTTGAAACTAAAAATTACAAAATACAAAGCTTCTCAAGGAGATGAATACTTTTTAGAAATACTTAATTCTGATAATATTTTATTTGGATTATTAAGGTTAAGAATAAGCAAAGAAAATTATATTATTCGGGAACTTCATGTTTATGGAAAATCCTTAAATTTAGGAGAACAAGGTAAGATTAGTCAGCATATGGGATTAGGAAAGTGGCTTATGTCAGAAGCAGAGAAAATTTGTCGTAGGGAAAAGTGCAAAAATTTGAAAATTATTTCTGGAGTTGGAGTTAGGGGTTATTATCAAAAATTAGGTTATAAATTAGAAAAGCAGGGCGAGTATATGATTAAGAAGATTTAGTGCCTTTTTACTTCTACGATATTTTTTATTCTTAGAGAGATTAGAGTTAAAATTAACATCATTGCCCCAACGACTAAAAAGATAAATTTGAAAGGAAGAATCAATAGTGCTCCTGCCATCGCAACTGATGCAACTAAACCATTCACTTCAATTGTAGTATTATATGGACCATAGTATTTATCTCTTTCATTTTTCTTTACAATATCAAAGAAATAAGATTCTGTTGTTGATTCAAGCATAGCCATGCCTATTCCACCGAGGGTTATAATGATTAAGATTAGATATAAATTAGGTATGAAAAAACTAGAAATTGCTGCGAGACTCATAATTGAATATCCTAGAACAAAAATTTTTCTGAATCCGATTTTTCCTGTAAGTTTGCCAAAATAGTATTCCAAGAGTATCAAAGGTATTATTGTTGCAGATAAAAAATATCCGACGAGCAAATCTTTTCCAGTAGTATTAATTATGTAAATTGGCAGATAAACATAAATTAGAGTATTCCAAAAGGTTATCCCTCCTGCAAGAAAATAGATTTTTCTTCTATCTTTATTTTTTAAGAAGCTGATTATTAATTTGATAAAATTTCCGTCAGTTTTTTTAGTAATCCGATTATCTTTAATTTTGAATAAATTAAAAAGAATTAAAGTAGCGAGTAGGACTAATCCTGAAGCTATGAATACTACTTTTAATCCATATTTTTCTGCTAGGAATCCTGCGATTAATGGGCCAACAAACCATGCTATGTTAAAGAAAGTATAGATTAATCCAACATTTTTAGAAACCGAGTCATCTTTGGATTTATCTCTTATAATTATTCCGAAAGAGTTCATTCTTATTACTGAGAAAATTGCGATTACAACCCCCAAAATTAAAACTATCCATAAATTTGATACAACTGAAAAGAGAAAATAAGAGAGTATAAAAATGATTAATGAAAAAGAGAAAATTTTTGTTTTGCTATTTTTTTCTAGAATAGGGACAGATAAAACTGAAACAAATATTCCGATAAATGTGTAGAATCCAGTTAGAAAACCGACGTAAGAAATGTTGTGCAGTATCGATTCTAGATAGATTGCCCAAATTGTTGTGACTAATGCTAGTCCTATATTTGTCGTTAAAGATATTAATCCGAGTCGGTTTATTTGTGAAAAAACCAGACCTCTTTTTCTTATTTCATGATGCATATTTTAATTAAGAATTTCCTATTTTTAAATATTCGTTAGGTTTATATACTATGAAATATTAATTCTTTCGTGAGTTATAAGCGTTAAAATGAAAAAAATATTTTTGATAATTAGTGCATTAGTATTTTTGGTATTAGGATTTTCAAATAATCTTATTTTGGCAGAGGATGATTTAAATGACTCAGATATTAATGAAAATCAAATGAATTTAACTACAGATGATGATTCAGATGATTTTATTTCTGATGAAACCGAGGATGAACTTGAATTAAATGAAGATGTTGGTGGAGGTAAAATTGCCTGGAAAAATATGCGACTTTGGTTTACTTTTAATCAAGAAAAAAAGATTGAAAGAGAGATGGAGTTAGCTAGATTAAGATTAATTCAGGCAAAAATTGCAGCTAAAAATAATAACAGCTACGCAATGGAAAAAGCACTTGAAGCGCATGAAAAAATTTTAGAAAGAGCAAGATTAAGATTAGATTCTATTAAAGATTCTGATAAAATAAGGGATACAAATTCCAGTGCTTTAAAATTAGTTGGTCTTGAAAGAGCTATTCAGATTCATGAGAAAAGAATTGAATATATGAATAACCTGCTTGAAAATTCTAATTTAACTGAACAGCAACGAGAAAAAATAGAGAATAAACTTTCTAAGGTTGAAGGAGTTACTTCTAAGCTTACTGAACTAAATAATAAAAGAATTGAGAAAGTTAAATCTAAAATTATGAGCAATTCTAATTTGACTGAAGAGCAGGCAGACAGAATAATTCAAGATAGAAAAGATAAAATTAAAGAGCAAGTAAGAGAGAAAATAAAGGAAAGAAGAGGCAATTTAAGAGAATAATAATTTTTTATATTCTTATTTTTCCATCTTGCCAGTCCTTTAAAATTTGCCTCGCTGTTTTATCTTCGTCGACAATTCCACCCTTTTTTAGAAATCCAAGTTTTTTACCTATTTCCTCAATTAGAATTTCTGAATCTCCATTTGCTTGAATTTTGTAATGTTCTTCAAATGATTCTGGGAATTCTTTCATTAAATCACTAATTACAATTTCTGGGTCTTTTACTTGAGTGTAAGAACGGGCGTTGATTTTTGCGTATTTTGCTATTGCTTCTTTGTTTATATTTGAGTATTCTTTTTCTGGAATTACTCCCGGACTATCTAATAAAATTAATCCACTTGATAGTTTTAGTTTTTGAATTCCTTTTGTGAATCCTGCTTCGTGTCCTGTTCCAGCTGAGCTTTTTCCAATAAGTAAATTTATCAAAGAGCTTTTTCCTGTGTTGGGATATCCAATAACGCCGACAGTAATTTTGTTTTCTTCTACTGGATTTTTTATTTTTCTGGCAGTTCTTTTTATTAAGTTTCTTAAAGTTTTAATTCCTTGTCTTTGTTTAGAAGAAATGTAAATAAATGGATAAAATTCTAATCTGGGTTTTTTAGCAATCAAATCTGATTTGTGAAGGATGTAAATTATTTGTTTTCCTTTTTGGAATATTAATTCTTCTATGTCTTTGTTTCTTGTTTCTTCTGGAAATCTGGCGTCGAGAATTTCTAATATTATATCTGAGTCATGGATTACTTTTTTTAAAATGTCTGGAAATTTTTCTTTTGAGGGAGTGTTCCTTTCTCTTGCTCTTCTTGTATGTCTTGATGAAAACGAGTATCTTACTCTCATAATTTAATAAAGAAAGAGATGTTTATAAGTTCAACGCTTAAACTAATTTTTCAGATTAATACTTTCCCCATTTTACTTTTTTCCAGGTTCTTTCATGTATAAAAAATAAAACCATTTTTATTAAAGTCATTCCCAGGGTAAATTTTATTGAAAGAGCTAAATTTCCATAAATCATGTAAACTGCGATTAATGTAAGTGCAAATGAAATACTCTCCCAAACAATTCCTTTTACTAAACTTCTTTGATATGTTGATGACATGTTTTATTCTTTTTATATAAGAAGGAGATTTTTAAGGTTTCTGTTACAACTTCTGGATTTTCTAATTAGTTACTTTTAAAAACCAGTTTAATCTTTTTTATTCGAGCCCCGTTAGTACAGAGGCCAAGTATGCGGCCCTTTCAAAAGTGAAGTGCTTTGCACCTCTCATTTTCTCTTTCAAGAAAAAAAAGAAAGGCCGAGACCCGAGTTCGAATCTCGGACGGGGCGTAATACCTTTTTGGTATAATTGATGAGACTGAAAATAAACGGCTCACTGAAAATGCCAAAAGTATACAACGCCCCAACCGGGAGTCGAACCCGGACATCATCCGCGACAGGGATGTGTACTAGCCGCTATACTATTGAGGCATATAAACTAAGAAGTATTTTAATTTTTAAACTTTGCTTTATTGCTTTCTTAACTCAATTTTCTTTTTTCCATCCATATAATGCTGAAGAACTTTTGGAATATTAATTGAACCATCTTTATTTTGATTATTTTCGATTAAAGAAATTAATAATCTCGGCGTGGCTAAACCACTTCCATTTAAAGTATGCACAAACTTTAATCCATTTTTACTTTGATATCGAGTATTCATTCTCCTCGCCTGAAAATCAGTGCAATTAGAACATGAAGATGTTTCCAAATATTTATTCAAAGCAGGAGACCAAACCTCCAAATCATAAGTTTTAGCAGAAGCAAAACTCGCATCTCCAGTTGCTAAAACAATTTTTCTATAAGGTAATTCTAGCATCTCTAAAAGTTTCTCAGCTCTAGCAGTCATCTCTTCATGAAATTTCCAAGAATCTTCTTGATTGCAAAGATAAACCATTTCAACTTTTTCAAATTCATGAAGGCGGAAAATTCCAGGTGTTTCTGCCCCGTGTCGTCCAGCTTCTGTTCTATAACACTGGGTAAATGCTACAAATTTTTTAGGCAAATCTTTTTCAAAAAGAATCTCATCTGCGTGAATATTTGTTACAACAACTTCTGCAGTAGGAACTAAATAAAATCCTTCTCGAGTTTTATACAAATCTTCTTCAAACTTCGGAAGATTTCCAGTTCCGAACATAGTTTTTGAATTAACAATTTGTGGAGGATTAATTTCAACAAATCCATCTTTAACATGAAAGTCCAGCATAAAATTTACCAATGCTCTTTCAAATCTAGCAAGTTCCCCCTTGAATAAATAAAAACCAGAACCAGCAACTTTTGCTCCTCTTTCCATATCTAATAAATCAAGATTATTCAATAAAATATCGTGGCTTTTTACTGGAAAATCAAACTTTGGAATTTTACCAACTTTTTTAATTTCTTTATTTTTCTCTTCCCCTCCAACAGGAACATCTT
Source organism: Candidatus Woesearchaeota archaeon (assembly GCA_964361295.1). Taxonomy (GTDB): domain Archaea; phylum Nanobdellota; class Nanobdellia; order Pacearchaeales; family GW2011-AR1; genus JABHWZ01. Next base: position 1,693 of record CAYIAD010000008.1, on the reverse strand, counting down.
CTGCCTGAATATTCGGCAATCTTGATAAAATATCATCTAGCTTTTTCTTTAATTCATCTTCCTTCTCCTCATTATTCTTAATATTATCTGCGATTTCTTTTGCTTTTTTCATTAACAAATTTGCTTTTTTCTCGTCCTTTATTTTTTTTGATTCAGAAATCTCTCTGGAAATTTTATTTCTTTCAGCTCTCAAATCATCGTCCTGTTTTTTGTATTTTCTCCATTTTTCATCAATCTTAATTGCTTCCTTAACTAACTCAGAATCATAACCCCTATTTTGGGTATTACTAATTATAAGCTTCGGATTTTCTCTAATCAAATTTATGTCTATCATATTTTAGTTAAACAAAAAGATTATTTAAATGTTATTAAAATTTATTAGAAGAATTTTTATACTCCTAATAGTTATTATTAAAATGAAGAGATTATTTCAGTTTAAGTATCCAAAAATAGCAGTTTTATTATTGCTTATAGGTTTAGCTTATATTATTTTCAGCAACAAAAATGTTCAAGCTTTTGTATTCTCCATTGAAGAATTAAAATATCTAGGGTCATTAATCGCAGGATTGCTGTTCAGCTTCGGATTTACAACTCCATTTGCAGTAGGTTATTTTTTAGTTGCTCATCCTCAAAATTTGATTATTCACGGAATTATTGGGGGGTTTGGAGCATTAATCTCAGATATGATTATATTCAAAACAATAAAATTTTCTTTTACAGATGAATTTAATAAGCTTAAAAAAACAAAAATTATTAACTTAATAATAAAAGAAATAGATAGTTCATTCAACAAAAAAATAAGAAATTATCTAATCTTTGCCTTTGCAGGAATCATAATAGCTTCTCCTCTTCCAGATGAACTGGGGATTACGATGCTCGCAGGATTAACCAAAATTAATTCATTTGTTCTTGCAATTATCAGTTTTGCATTTAATACCTTGGGGATACTTATTCTTTTGGCAATTTAATATTTTTATATTGCGAATTTAACCGAAGAGCTTTTAAACCACTTCTAACACTAATTTATTATGCCTAAAGTAAGAATAAAATTAAACAGCACAGACATAAATGTTCTTAATAATATTTGTGAGTCTATAAAAAATGTTGCTCAAAAATCAGGAACTCCAATAAGCGGACCAATACCTCTTCCAACAAAAAAACTTAAAGTAACAACTAGAAAATCTCCTTGTGGTTCTGGGAGCGCAACATTTGACAACTTTGAAATGAGAATTCATAAACGACTTATTGATTTGCCAGCAAAAGAATCTGTACTTCATCATATAATGAAGATGCAGTTTCCAAAAAATGTTAATATTAAGATAGAAATGAAAGATTAAAAGAGATGGGAAAAATAACAATATTTATAATTATTGCACTGATAGTAATAATTGGTTTTGTTTTTAAAGATAAACTAACAGGAAATGTAACAGGAGGAACAATTTCAGATATGGGAACAAAAATTTTAATAAAAACTTCAATGGGAGATATTGAAATAGAATTGTATAGTGATATGCCTATTACTTCTGGAAATTTTAAAAAATTAGTTGAAAAAGGATTTTATGATGGAGTAATTTTTCATAGAATAATTAATGGTTTTATGATTCAGGGTGGAGATCCTCAAGGAACTGGAATGGGTGGTCCAGGATATAATATAAATGATAGATCGGAAGAGCACACGTCTGAACTCCAGTCA
>CAYIAD010000007.1:0-18394 GCA_964361295.1 Candidatus Woesearchaeota archaeon | reverse complement strand
TGAAAAATATGTCGTTAGGAAATAATAACGGGATACTACAGGACTTAACATTAACAGAAGCTTTTTAAACCAATATTTACTTTAAATTTTACAATGTTCTATATAACAGAAGTAGAGGATTATGTAAGAGTAGAACCAAAATTGTTCGGTCTGCCAACAACTCAGGCAGTAGAAGATCAGCTTCGGGAAACTTATTCAGATTATTATGATAAAGAATTAGGAAAAGCTGTTTCTGTAATCGAAGTAGTAAAAGTTGGAGAAGGAGTAATAATTCCTGAAGATGGCGCAGCATATTATAATTCAAAATTCAAATTACTTGCTTGGAAACCAGAGCTTCAAGAATTAGTTCACGGAATTATCGACGAAATAACCAGCTTCGGAGCATTCATAAATCTTGGAGCAATGAGAGGAATGATTCACATCTCACAAACAATGGACGACTATGTTTCATTTAGCAAAGACGGAGCTCTTTCAGGAAAGTCATCCAAACGAGCATTAAAATCAGGAGATCTATGTTTAGCAAGAATCGTCGCAATTTCTCACAAAGGCGATGAACCTAAAATCGGTTTAACAATGAGACAACCAGGATTAGGGAAAATTGAATGGATAAAAGAGGACGAATCTAAAAGGCAAAAAGAATCTGCTAAGACAGCAAAGGCAGAAGAAAACTCAATTAAAGGAAACTCTGCTAAAAAAGGAAAGAAAAAATGAGCAAACCAAAAGCATGCAAAATTTGCAGAACAATTTATGAAGGAAAAGAAAAATGTCCTAAATGCGATTCTAAAGAATTTATAGAGACAATTAAAGGAAGAATCATTGTTTTAAATCCAGAAAAATCTGAGATAGCTTCAAAAATCGGAATTAAAGAAAAAGGAGAATTCGCAATAAAAACAAGATGACACTAAAAATATTAGAAGAAAAAGAAAATTCTTTACTTAACAGAAAAGAAATTTTTGGAACTATCGACGCTGAACTAACGCCAAAAACTTTAGAAATTTTAGAACTAGTCGGAAAACATTTCTCATCAAATACAGAAAATATAGCAATAAAAAAAATTAAAGGAAACTTTGGCTCAAAAACTTTTCATATTAATGCAAATATTTACGACTCTAAAGAAAATAAAGAAAAAATAGAACCTAGAATAAAAATTAAAGAGGCTAAAAAGTAATGGCAAAAAAAGGAGCAGGAAAAGGCAAGAAAGAAAAGAAAAACAAACCTACAAGTAAAAAATACAAAAAATATACTATCATAGGAGATAAAATAAAAAGAACAGATTTTTGCCCCAGATGTGGTCCGGGAATATTTTTAATGGTAACTAAGGATAGAAAATATTGTGGCAAATGCCATTATTCTGAATTTACTAGTAAATAATTTTTTATGATTAAAATAAGTGGGCAATGTAATAATAAATTAAAACATTAATAAGCCCTCTTTTAAGTAAACGATAACACAGCAAGCTGTGTAACGTATTAATTGATAACCCTGGGAGATTCTTCAACCCTTCAAAAAGATGGATTGAAGCTTCTCCTGGGGAAAAAGAGGTGATATTATATTTAGAAAATAGAACTATTTAAACCTTTCGTTCATGTTACTCTTAAAAAATGACAGCTGGTTCTGAACATATAGTAGTGATAAGTATTTTAAAAGTAGTAATAAAGTTTATACACTACATAATTTAATTATTATAAACTACACTAATACTATTATACACTACATCAAATTTATATAGTTTAATTTTATATTTTTTATATGGATAAAGAGGAAAATTATAAAATCAGCGTTGGACAAGAACAAATTCAAAATTTATTGTTTAATAGAGATTTAGGATGGCAAGAAATAATCTATGATTTAATTAACTCAGAACAACTTAACCCATGGGATATAAATATAATAATTTTAACAGACAAATTCTTAGATAAAATAACTCATATTGAACAAGCAGATTTTTTTATTTCCAGCAAAGTTCTACTTGCAGCGTCGTTATTAGTCAGAATAAAATCAGAAATTCTTTTGAATAAATATATAAAATCCATAGATGAAATTCTCTTTGGCAAAAAAGAGCAAAAAAAATACTCTCTTGAAAGAATAGAACTCGACGAAGAAATCCCAAACTTAACTCTCAAAAGCCCACTTGCTAGATTTAGAAAAGTCACCTTAAAAGAACTTATAGAATCTTTAAACAAAGCAATCTCTACAGAAAACAGAAGAATAAATAAAGAAATCATAAACAAAAACGCTCTCCGTGAATCATCTCTTTCTCTTCCTAAAAAAACAATCAGCATAAAAGACAAAATAAAAGAGATTTTTGAACGCATTACATCTCATTTTAAAAAAAACAAAAATAAAATAAAAATTCCTTACACAGAATTTGTCGGAAAAGAAAAAGAAGAAAAAATAATGTCTTTCTACCCTCTTCTGCAACTTGAAAACCAACAAAAAGTTTGGCTCCATCAAGACGCACACTTTGATGAAATTTACATATGGCTAAAAGAAATTTACCTTAAACATAATCCAGACCCAATTGAAGAGATTAAAAAAGAGCTAGAAAAAGAAATTGCAGAAATTGAAGCAAAAGAAAAAAAACAAAGCAGAATACTCTGCGACAAATTTGAAAATCCTTTAAATGAGCAAAAAATTGATGACGATTTACTTTAAACTTTTATTATACAATCATTTTAAATATCCATAAAATTTCTAAATCTTATGAAACTCGCTGTTTTATTTTCAGGGGGAAAAGATTCTGTTTATTCAGCTTATTTAGCAAAGCAATTAGGACATGAACTAACTTGCTTAATTTCAATTTTATCTAAAAATTTAGAATCGTATATGTTTCATACTCCATCAATAAACCAGACAAAAACTCAAGCAAAAGCAATGCAGGTTCCTTTATTAGTTTTTAAAACAAAAGGAAAAAAAGAAGATGAATTAAAAGATTTAAAAAAAGCAATAAAACAAGCAAAAGAAAAATACAAAATTCAAGGAATAGTTACAGGAGCAATTAGAAGCATCTATCAAGCTTCAAGAATACAAAAAATTTGCAAAGAACTAGGATTAGAATGCATAAACCCATTATGGCAAAAAAATGAAGAAGAATACCTAAAAAAATTAATTAAAGCAAACTTTAAAATAATCATCGTCGGTGTTTATGCATATCCTTTAAATCAATCATGGCTTGGAAGAGAAATTAATTTTAGATTTCTAAAAGATGCAATTGAATTAAACAAAAAATACAAAATACATATTGCAGGAGAAGGTGGAGAATTTGAAAGCTTTGTTTTAAATTGCCCTTTATTTAAATATGAATTAAAAGTCAAATCATTTAAAGATTTCTCAACAGGCGAGAATTCTTGGAGAAGAGAAATTAAAATATAATTATTTTTTATCTTGAATTTTACCAACAATAACTATATAATTATTTTCATATTTCTTTGCGCATTTTGGACAAGTAGTATACCACATATACATTTTTTCTACAACTAATTTTTTTCTTTTCACATAAGCTTCAAATTCTTTGCACCATTTACCAGTTTCTTTAAAATCTCCTTCATAGACTTTAGTTAAAAATTTTCCACTAAGAGTTGTATTTTTTACACCCGGAATTTTCTTATTTACTGCTAAATAAATATCCATATTCCATTTTGAAGTATGATCTGAAAGCATCAACCAATCCTTGCATTTAGCATTTGCCAACTCTACTTTCTTCATCATCCTAGTTATTACTCTTCCAAAATTAAGAGGAATATAAAAAAAAGTCAAAACCTTGTCTTTGATAAATCTCTTGTTTTTCCAATTAAAAATTTTATTCTCCCACTTTTTAGGATTAAATTTCGGGCAACACTCCTCTTCCATATTATTACAAATTTTGAGACTATAAAAATCTAACGAATTTTTAGTTATTATTCTGGTTTATTGCTTGGCTAATATAAGTTGCATATACTAGATGTGATAAACTTCATCAAAATTTTATTTACATTGCCAAAATCTCCAAAACTTTTATAAACTCTTTTTTATTTCCTATATTATGCTTATTAAAAATAAAATTATTCCAGTATTTCTAATTTCAATTCTCTTATTACAAATTGTTTTTATTTCTGCATCTGTATCAGATACAAGGCAAAACTGGAAAGACCTTAAACAAATTAGCAAAGATAAACAAGTAATTTACAAACAAGCTCAGCAAAAATACCAAGAAAATCAAAGTTTAGAAAATGAACAAGAAGTTATTGACACAGGAAAAGCTACTTTGAATGCCGCTTTAAATGAAGTAGAAGCTTGGTTAAGATGGAAAACTCTTGAAGCAGAAGAAAATCCATTCGCATCTCAAGAAGTTAAACAAGCAGTTTACGACGACGTTAATGCAAACATAGCAAAAATTGATGCACTAAGAACAGAAGTTAATGCAGTATCAACCAGAGCTGAATTAGGAATTATTTTTATAAAAATGATTGGAAAATATTTAGAGCTTCTTACAGATGTAATGCGCGACTCTGGAAAAATGTGGGTGCATATTGCAAATACTCGAGCAGATAAATTAACAGATTATGAGCAAAAATTAAGAGACGCTGCACAAAACATCAACGATAATTCTGCAATTATCAAATATTTAGATGATGCTAAATCTCAAATTGAATCCGCAAGAACTGCTTTAACAAATGCACAAAATTACTATGAACAAATCAGAGTTGGAGGAACTCCATTAATCAAATTTTCTGAAGCTAATCAACAATTAAATAAGGCTAGAGAAGAAATGCTTAAAGCAGGAAATAATCTTAGACAAGCATTTAAATTAATGATAAAATGAACTGGAAAAAAATAATCAAATGGGCATTAATAGCATTCGCGATTTTATTTGTAATTGGAATCTTATCAAATAAAGACAAAAATAAAGATAACACTTTGAATTTAGATAATGCAGAAAATATAGCTGGTTCTATTGATTCCTCAATTCAATCAGAAACTTCAAGTTCAACACCCTCTTCAACTAAGCCAACTCCTTCAGATATTGGTTTAACAGAAGCAGATTTACAACAATTAGAAAGAGATCTAAACTCAATTACAACAGATGATTTAGGCGGATTAAATTAATTCATTAACTTATAATCTTCTGCTACATAATCTTTAAAAGTAGCTACAATCTTTTCAAAAAATGAGTAAATTAGAAATTTATTGTCCTAAAATAGAAAGAAAGGTTAGTGCAAAAACAGTAATAGTAAGTGGTGAAGAAATATTTATTGAAGTCAATTGTTATGATTATAGAGAGAAGTGCATTCACAATCATAATGAATTGGCAAATTGCGATTTAACTGATACATTAAAAACAATGTTGTCAAAACAAAAGCCAGACCCTCTGGATTATTTATAAGTTAATGTTAAAATTGGATTTTATCAGAATTCTCTACACATTACCAATTAATTTTTAGAAATCACCAACTTGCTTTGTCTTCCTGTAACCATATTTTTAACTAAAAAAACTTTTTTCTTAATTTCTTGTTCCCCAACAAAAATTACTTTTTTTATTTTATAAGCATTTGCATATTCCAATGCCTTTGATGGCTTGCCATAATAAACAGAAACATTCTTTCCCTCTGCTCTTAATTTATTCACAAGTACAACTGCCTTTTTATCCTCGCCAAGAGAAACAACCAAATATTTATCAATCTCAACTTTCAGTTTTGAAACAACCATTAATCTCTCTATGCTGAATGAAATTCCTGTTGCAGAAGCTCCTCCAACCTCATAACTTCCCCCTCCGCAAATTGTTTCAGCAATATCTGATTTTACCTCAAAAATATTTCCAGTATAATAACTTAAACCTCTTGCTAAAAAAGGAGAGAACACTAATTTAATTCCATAAGCAGAACAAATTTTTTTTAACTCTTCAATTTCTTTATATCCAGAATACTTTTTGAAACTCTCCTCTTTTTTCCTAAGCACATCAAGAACTTTCTCGGCACCGAACTTTTTCAGATTTTCCTTGACTTCTTTTTCAGAAAGCTTGTCTAATTTATCTATCTCTCTAATTATCTGTTTGGAATCTTTTGAATAATCTGAAATAATTTCATTTAATAATTTTTTATTATTAACATATATTACAAATTTTATTTTTAATGCGTCAAGAATTTGTTTCACTGCTGACAAAATTTCTGCCTCATTTTTTACACTGCTTCCAACCACATCAATATCACACTGAGTAAACTGCCTTAATCTATTTCCAGAAATTGGCTCGTCCCGAAAAACAGGTCCAATCTGAAATCTTTTATAAGGAAGTTTTTTATTCTTAGCAATTCTTTTTAATTGAAATGTAAATTCATATCTCAACGCAAGCTTTCTATCTCCTTTGTCTTTAAGAGTAAAAATATCTGAAATAGCTTCGTCGCCCTCTTGCGAATTTTCTCCTCTAACAAAATCTTCAAATTCAATCACCGGTGTCTGCACCTCTTCAAAATTATATTTTTCAAAGACCTGTCTAGCAATTTCTCTTATGACTGCAAATTTCTCTGCATCTTCTCCTGTGAAATCTCTAAAGCCCTTAACAGGCCCTAATTTGTTTTCGTCTATCATTTTGTTTTCCTTAATTGTCTAACTAAAACATCTACTTTCTTAAATATTTCCTTCATAATTTCTTCAATTCTTTTTTTATTACTCTGACTTATATCTGGAATTTTCCATCTTATCACTTTTCCTTTAAATCTTTTGAATAAAGAAACAGGAACATCATTTGCTGTCACAACAATTAAATCAGCGTCGACAAATTCTGATTCATGTAATCCTCTTGTTTGCCCTCCAGTATTTATCCTCCACTCCTTTCCAATTTTTATAACATTTTCAGCAACAGGCAATCCTTTGAAAACCCCCGAACTTGTTGCATGCAAATTTTTATTTTTGTTAATTTTCTTAAAATACGCTTCAGCAATTCTACTTCTAAATCGATTATATTTGCATACAAAAATTAAGTTCATCTCCGAGTTTTTATCTTCTTAATCTCCTTTTTTAAGTTGATTATATCTTCATTATTGTTTAAATCAAATAGTTTTTCTAGAATTAATATAAATATAAAAACAAATATCCAAGTTAAAAGAAATCCTCCAATATTTAGTCTTTCAATCTGACTAAAATCTAAATCAAAAAAAACTCCATGTATTATTAATCCTATTGAAAGAATTATTGATAATAATAAACTATACCAAATTTGTTTTTCTCTAATTGTTATCATCTCAGCCTCTTGAAATATTAAAGTGAAGAGGGTTTATAAGATTTGAGGGAGAAAGGACTCTTAAATTTTTAATAGATAAAATCTATAAAAAAACCCTTCGGGAATTTTCATTAGGAGGCAAATGAAGAAAATTCTCAATTACAAATCTAAGATTTGTTAAAAATATTTTTCTACCAGCGTAGTTTCTTTTTGATAAAAAGAAACCCGAGGGCGAAAGGAGGGAGTCGAACCCTCGTTTTACGAGCCACAGTCGCATGTTCTACCATTGAACTACAATCGCCATAATACAAAGTTTAAAGAAATAATTACTATAAAAATATTCTTATTTGTGGTGTTCTATTTCTCTTAGATAAGTATTATACTCATCCCTTATCTCTAATAAAACTTGTTCATAAACTGATTCTCTACTAATTTGTCTTCTAATTCTATCAATAATTGTAGAAATTGGAACATTTGAAATTTTCGTTTGAAGATGTTGTTTCATTGCTTCATATTCTAATCTTTTAACTTTTTTATCTGTTCTACGATTAAGATAAGTAATAAAATCTGCTTGAGAAATAAAATCCCATTTTTTCGGATTAATAGATAAACCTAAAGTTGTTTCACAAACACAATTTCTAAAGAATAAAAATCCCATTCCAAAATCCAACCCATTTGTAACTCCATCCACTTCTGTTGTTTTATCATTATAATCCAATTCATTTTTATACACAATAGGACATTTTGTACATTGTAAAGGAAAGTTCTTTCTAAGTGAATCATACATTCTATCAAAATGCATTCTTTCTTCAATTACCTCTTGAGTTATTCTTTTGAGTACCATATTTCTTCACTTCAACCTTTATTTTTAAACCTTTGTATTTTGTTACTACTCAGAAAAACAATCTTTTTAATTAAATTTATATATCACATTTCTTATTATAAAACATGAAAAAATACGAGCTACTCAACTCAGAGCCCGAACTTTTCAGGAATCAATATGAAAACTAAAATAAACACTTCAAAATTAGAACTCCTCGCCCCAGCAGGAGATTTTCCTATGCTAGTCTCAGCTGTAAATGCAGGAGCAGATTCAGTATATTTTGGATTAAAAGAATTTTCAATGAGAACAGGAGCAGGAAACTTTAATATTTCAGATTTAAAAAAAATACAAGAAATATGCAAACCAAAAAAAGTAAAAAAATATTTAACTCTAAACACAATTATTTATGATAATGAAATTAAAGAGATTGATAAAATCTTAAAACAAGCTAAGCCATTTATAGACGCTGTGATTTGCTGGGATTTATCGGTGATTCAATTATGCAAAAAGCATAAAATTCCTTTTCATATTTCAACACAAGCTTCTGTTTCAAACTCAGAATCAGCAAAATTCTATAAAAAACTTGGAGCATCAAGAATTGTTTTAGCAAGAGAACTAAATCTCAAACAAATAAAAGAAATTTCTAAAATAAAAGGATTAGAAATTGAGTGCTTTGCTCACGGAGCAATGTGTGTTGCAATTTCAGGAAGATGTTTTACCTCTCAATTTTTATTTAATAAATCTGCTAACAGAGGAGAATGTTTGCATCCTTGCAGAAGAAGTTATGAAATTACTGACTTGCAAGAAGGTTATAAACTAAATTTAGAAAACAATAAAGTAATGTCAGCAAAAGATTTATGCACTCTACCTTTTATTGAAAAACTAAAATCTTCAGGAATAAAATGCTTTAAAATTGAAGGAAGAAACAGAGACCCAAGATATGTTGATGTTGTTGTTAAAGCATATAGAAAAGCTCTAGATAAAAAACTTTCAAAAAAAGAAACAGATAATTTAATTGAAAATTTAAAATCAGTTTATAATAGAGAATTCTCATCTGGATTTTATCTCGGACTTCCAACAAAAGATGATTTTGCAAGAATAGAACACTCTGCTTCAAAAGAAAAAAAACACTTTGTAGGAAAAATAAACCACTACTTTTCTGAAATTGGAGTAGCCACAATTAAACTTGTCTCTCCACTAAACATCGACGACAAAATATGTATAATTGGAAAAACAACAGGAATCGTGCAATCTCAAATTAACTCAATGCAAATTTCCCACAAACCAGTTTCAAAAGCAGAAAAAAACCAAGAAGTCGGAATAAAAGTCCCAGCATATGTCCGCAAGAATGACGAAGTTTATGTAATCAAAAGAGTATAATTCTCTCAGAAAGTTTTTACGAGCCATAGCATCACAACAAAAAGCGAGTAGGGCTCGAGCCAAGTTCTAAAAAATAAAAAAAAAGAAATAGAAAAAAAAATAAAAAACTAAATTAAGCAGCAGTATTTACACATAATCCTTGTGCATTACAAGTATCTGTTGTTGCTGGATTTGTATCATCACAATCTGTTGCCTGTGTTGCAACTGTACATTCAGCCACACCACTTACAGTGAAAGTATTTGTCTGTGAGCAGATAAACTCATTTCCACTTGTATCTAAAATATATGAATTTATATCTACTTTAGTTGGCAATCCAGTTGTTCCAACAGCTCCAAGTTCAGCAATATCTGTAGAATCAAGAACAACAGTCCCTAATGCTTCAATATTCTGAGGATAATCTATTACAGTTCCAGAAGCACCACTTGCATCTTTGAATACAATTTTTACTCCTTTAATTGCATCTCCTCCAGATTTTCTACTCAAACTAATTGAACAATCTAATCCAGTACAACTCGCTGCAATAGGACTTACATCAATCTTTAAACAATCTTCAGTGCTTGTAACATCTGAAGCTCCTCTTTGCACAAGCCCTTGAATAACTGCCCAAACAATTCCTATTGCAATTAATGCTAAAGCAACAAAGATTACTGTTGTCACAACCTCTGACATACCTTTATTATTTTTCATCTCTTTACCTCCTTTCATTTGTCTAACTTCAGTCATTAAAAACGACCGAGTTTTGGTTAGAGATAAAATCTCTTTAACCATAATAAATAATGTATATTCTGTAACTTTTAAACCTTTTTATCTTCGGCTTCTTTATTAAACTTATCCAAAACAGCAAAAAAATCTTTTTTATCAATTAATTTATCAACTTCAGAAATTCCAATATGCTCTGCCATTTTCCAAAAAGCTTCTGGTTTGTATTTTTTTCTTAAAGAAGCTATAAAAGGAACTCTAGGATCATCCCAACCTTTAATTTTTCCTGCTTTTATTTTCTCTTTAGTTTTTGAACAAGAAATTTCCATATCAGTAAAATTATATCTTCCCAAAAAAGCAGACCACGGATATTTTTTATTAAAAACTTCAAAAATCATTTCCTGTCTCTTAGCATTATCTTTATGGTCCTTCCCTCTAATCAAATGAGTTATTTTCATTTCCATATCATCAACGCTAACAGCCAAATTCATCAACGGCCAGACACGATATTTTTTTCCAACTCGTGGGTGTTTCTTATCATTAATTCTTGCTAAAGGAAAATCCCTCATAGCAGGATTAGAATTTTTCATTCCTTGATATTTCTCTGGAGTTTTAAATCTCAAAACCGCGTCGCCTTCTTTATATCCTTTGAACATTTTTTCCCATCTCATTAAATTTTCTTTTTTCTCATTATTTCTGCACGGACAATTTTCTTTTAATTCTGAAAACTCTTTAAACTTCTCACTAGAACAAGTGCAAACATAAGCAAATTCTTTTTTAATTAAATTTTCAGCACATTTGTAATAAAGCTTCATTCTATCTGACTGAATAAAAATTTTGCACTTTCCTTTTGTCAGCCACTTTGCTTCATCAGGAATCATTTTATAAGCCACAGCGTCGATGTTTTCTGGATTTGTGTCTTCAATTCTTATAATCATTTTGCCTCCATATTTCATAACATAATCATAATTCAACGCAAGAATAATCCCGTGCATAACATGCAAGGGTCCAGAAGGACTTGGAGCAATTCTCATAACAACCCCTTTTTTTGGAACATCTGGCAATTCAGGAAGCCCATCTCTAACCTCTCTCTCTGAAATAGATTTCTCCAATTTCTCAAATTCTTTTTTCTGTTCTTCCGAAGACAATTTATTTATTTCGCTAACAATTTTATTAATTTCTTTTCCATAAACTTTCATATCTTCCGGTTTTAATCCCTCTGCAAACAAACCAGAGATAACAGAACCAGAAATAGCTTTTCCATCATGAGCAATTGCATTTTTCAAAGCATGAGCTCTTGCCTTTTTTTCAAAGTCTTTCATAATTTAAATTATAATTCAGGATTAATAAATCTGTTTATTTAAATCAAACTCCCAAAATCCTAACTTCCCTTTACAAGGAATCTTATTTATTCTTCTTGCATTTTCCAAAACAAAACCATATCTCCCCCACTCTGAAGTTGCAAGATGCTTTTCATTATCCTCTATAAATTCATCTTCATCTTGATATTTTTTAACATCTAACAAATTAACTTTCCCGACGATAAAGCCACAGGGCAAATCTTTAAATCCAAATTTTTCCATGGCGTCTTTATCTGGAACTTTAGAACTATGAATCAAAAACTCTCCGCGAAAATTTGTATTCCATTTTCTTATCTCTATTTTCTTTCTACCTTGTAAAATTAATTCTGCCCATGGCTGTTTTAATGTTAAAGCTTTCATATTTTTTAAAAAAATTCTATATTAATAAATCTTTCAATATCCACTCTGATTTCGTCTTTCAAGAACATCAATTCTTTGTTGCAATTTGTAAACCTGATTTGACAAATCTTCAATTCTGTCTGTCATATCCTTTAATCTCTTCGCCAGTCTTCTTCTTCTCTCACTCGCATCGATTCCAGAATTTTCTATATTTGTACTCGCACCAGAACTTGCTGGGTTTGACACAGAACTCGAACTTTCTTGGGCCCCAAAAAATGGAAAAAATCCCCCGGAATTTTCCGAATTTGCCATCGCTGAACTAGCAATTTCTTCCTTTTTAACAGCCCCTTTTCCTTTTTGTCTTCTAAATCTTTCACCTAAATCAACAATTCCTCTATCTTTCCCAAATCCAAACCATGCCATGATTAACTAAGCATTTAGATATTTTTAAAGTTAGTTGTTGTTTAATTGAGAACTCTGTAACATTATTTTTTAAGTTTTTCTTTAATTTCATCTAATAATACCATCTTATTAATAGAACATCTAAGATTTTTAGTAGAATCATATAGATTTCCAGATGAACTTACGGTTTTAGCTAAACAATCTCCAGCACAATTATATTTTGCATAACAATCTTTACAATTATCCATACTTGTTACAACTCTCATCTGTAATTGATTAATTCTATCCAGATCAAATTCGAATAGATTAAAGTTAGGATTATACCTCCCAATAATAAAAATACCTGCCAAATTATCTTCTTCTCTAGAAACTTCCAAACAAGTAGTTACATTTCCTGAAGGAGTTACAAAAAAATTTTTTCCTGCGGCCCCACAAAAGGTTGGATGAATATTCTCTAATTCTGATCCAGAATAATATAATTTTACACTCAATTCCTTAGCAACTCTTCTAGCTTTTATAAAATATTCAAAGAAATCTTCTGATCCTGGAGCAGACGATTTAGTAACAAAGCACCTACCACATTCAAATAATGGTTCAAAATGAAATTTCCCATTTGGAACAATTGAAGAAAAAAATCTTAAAATATCTGGCATTTTTTTTACAGAATTTTTAGTAATTGTTGTTCTAATGCCCAAAGGGAAATTTTCTCGAGTTAATATTCTAATTGTTCTCATTACTGATTCATAGGATTTACCACCCCCCTCTTATAGGTCTTTGGTTATTTTGCAGTTCTTGATATCCATCCAGAGAAATATTTAACGAATCAAAATTTTCTAAAATCCAATCTAATCTTTTTGGAGAAATTACTCCATTAGTAGCACTAGTAATTCTTGATTCCAATCCTGTTTTTTTTACTTCATCTTGAAAATATTTTACGGACTCTTTTACCAATTGAAAAGTTTTATAATAAAATGGTTCTCCTCCTCCATGAAAAGAAAGTTTAACTCTTTTCTCTCCAGACTCTTTAGCATTTTTTAATATAAAATTTATTGCAGATTTAGCTATATCAAAAGACATATTTTTTCCAACATTTTTTCCACCTTCCGCATAACAATAGGAACACCTTAAATTACAATCAAAAGTAGGAAGAATGGTTACAGAAGTAGGTTTATAATCGGTAAAATTACAAAAAGATACTTCAGAAAATGGAGTTTCTGAAATTATAAATGAATCCAATAATTTCTTTCTAACTTTGGGATCAATCTTATCTGGACCTCCGTTTAAAGATTGTTTTAATGCAAAAAAAGCCCCTTCACTTATTTCTAAAATTTTTCCTTGTAAAGGTACATAAAGGATATAATTTTCATCTTTTATAACAAATAGTTCAGGATTTACAAACATGGTATCATTTTAAAGTTAATACAATTTATAAAGATATATACAAAATTAGTCAATTAAAAATTCATATCACAACCACAATCTCTTTGGCAATCACAATCACTTTTACAAGCATGATATTTACAAACCGGAGGACTATAAGAATAACAGCTACAATCATTTTGGCAATCACAATCTTCATGGGAATATAAAGCGGATCCATTGTCTAAATTACAATAACAATGCCCTCTACTTGTTCCACCACCGAGTAAAAAAGTAAATGTTCTATCTTCATTCATTTCAGTACTTGCAAAAGAAAATTCCTGAATAATAAATTGTACTCCTTCAGGAGGTGTAAAATCTTTAATTCTATGCATTATTTATAAAAAAGTTATAAATTATTTAAATGTTTGTATGTTCTAAAATACTGTGCTTCCTACAGACATATGTCCTATGTTTTGTAGCCAGATTTTATAGAGGAGATTATAATTTTATTAAGTTTTAGTTCAAAAGCTAAGATACCGAAGGCTTTTTAATTAATTGATTACTTTATCAACGATAAACTTCCTTAATTTTTAGCAAATTTGTGGGTAGGACATATGTCCCTTGGACATACAGTCTGTTCTAAAATACAAACATTTTTTAAATCAATTAAACATCTTATAATTGATAAAAGATGGTAGCAACAATAGACCAGTTAATCGCAGCAATTAATCCAGATTTATACTTCAAACCTTCTGAAGAAGATCCAATAGAAGCAAAGAGAGAATTAGAAAATTTTAAAAAGTTAGTAAAAGAAACATTAAGCAGCGGAAAGGGGCTGTCAAATATAGCTGAAAAAGTAAAACCAAAATATGCTCCATTTATTTTTTCCTTTCCTCAGGACTCTCCTCTTCCATCAAAAGACACAACAGCAATGCACAAAATAGTTTATGATTCTTCATCTGAAACTCTTGAGCCAGTTTATTTCTGGCTTTTGGATTTAATGGAAATGATTACTGGCGGAACTCCAGAAAAATTAGTTGACAATTTCTCGTCGACAGTTGGCTCAGGACACTTTTCTGAACTTGGGCAAAGAGCAACAATAATGCAACAGCAAGCAACAAAACTCCTCGGAGATATCAACATAGTTCTGCGTAGTGTTTTAAATTTAATTTATGACTTAAAAGAATTCAAAATTCGTCTTCAAAGTTATGTTGATTTAAAATCAGAAGATAAGAGAATGCATGAATCTGCTTTGTTAAGTTTAAAACAAATCTGGCTCGACAAAGTAGATATTCAAAAAGGGAACTCTTCTATAAAGGCAATGGCTCTGGGACAAGCAGGTTTTCAGACACTTTTAGACGCATTTTTAGCTTCCACCGACGAGAAACAAGCAGAATCCCTTGATTTAAATGAAAGAGTAAAGAGAATTGTAATCTCAAGGGTAACTGAATTTAAAACATGGTTGATAAATTCAGAAGAAGAATTAAAAAAAAGATATAACTTGGAAAAAACATATTTGAAAAGTCAGGTAAACAGCTTAAAACTTTATGCTCGTTGGGCAAAACCATATTTGCGATATGCTTCTGAATTAGAACAGCCAAATCTAAGTAGCAAACCAGATTTTGTTAAAGCATTTAATACAATTATTTTAGAACTTACTCTACTCGGAAAATCCGAACTAAAACCTCGGGAACTTGCAATCCAAGGAAAACTTCCAAAACATTTCAAAAATTATAAAGGAAGAAAATATTACGCCTGTGCTATTGTAGATTTCAGATTCAGAGGAATCCCGTCAAGAGTAGCGAATCAGCCACATTATGCTTTTGGAGGACGAGCAGAAATAACTTTCAGGGCTTATGCTTTAAATGAAGATGAATTAAATTTATTAAAAAAAGAATTGGAAAATTCAGATTTATCAGATGCCCTAAAATTAGCAGAAGGAGCAACAACAAAAAGCATGGAACAAATGCAAAAAGAAATTAATGAATTTCTCGAGGAGAAGACACCTGAAGAGAAAAAACAAGAAGAAAAATCAAAAGATATAAATCCATTTTTAGCTTTAATTGGAAAATCTGGAGAAAAAGAGAAAAAAGAAGAATCAAAAAACAATAAGAAAGAATTAACAGAAATAAAAAAAGATGACTGGTATGAAAAAAATTATCTTCGTCCAATGGCAGGGGCAAATGCAACAGACACAATTTTCAAACTATTTGATATCTACAAAAAAGGACACAAAATGCCAAGTTATGCTTAACTATCTAAATTCTTAAAAATCCTTTTTTAAAATTAATCTAATGATCAATGTTGAAATCTTGGCATACCAGCTTGAATTAAAAACTAAAAAAATTCAAGGAATTGAACTAGAATTGCATAGAAATAAAGCAGGTTTTGATTTAGCTCTTTTAATGGGATATTATCAAGAGTTTAGAATCCCTGAAGTGGCAGGAGTTCTTTTAGAAGAAGGACAATACTCTGTTCAATATTATGGCTCTATAATATCTTCTTATGAAACTTTTTTAAATCAAGATTTAGAAAGAATAAGAGAAAAATCTAATTTACTTAAAAATCTTGAAGAAGTAACTAAAAAATTTTCAAGAATAGAGAAAATTGGAGCAAATACATTGAGAATGTCATTAAGTGCGTCAGACGTAAAATTTTCAGATGCAGAGAAATTTATGATGCAAATGCTTAAAATATTTAAAATAAAATCAAGGAACATTTCTCTTGTTCCAGATATTGAATTTATAAGTTCAAACTAATTCTCAAAAGTTTTATATATTCTTTTATCTTCTTTAAACTATGGCAAAAAAGAAAGAGATAAAAAAACAAAAAAAAGATTCTAAGAAAAAACCAAGTTCTAAAGAAGATAATTATTTACTTAAAGAATCAGAAAAAAAATCATCTCCTAAATTAGATATTGAAGAAATATTAGAAGAGTTTGATGAACCCTTATCTAAAGTTTCGGTAAGAGCATCTTCTCCGTCGCTGAGGCAGATTAATATTTCTACAAAAAGTTTAGAATTTGAAGAACCAGAAGAAAGACATCAAGAAAAAAAACCAGAAAGAGAACTTTATGCGAGGAGAAAATCAGATTATTCAGAAAATTCAGCAGAAGAAAAAAAAGAATATGACTCAACGCAGACAAAAACACCTACGAAAAACCCTGTTTCTGAATCAAGTCATCTCTCTCTTAGACAAGTAAACCCAATAAACTCAGAAATAAATCAGTGGGAACAAAAAGAAAAAGATTATTCTGTTGAAAACAAAAGATTAGAAAAAGAAGAAACCAATTCCCCCTTTAATATAAGGAAAGACTATCACTTTTCATAATCATAACATTAATAAATAATCTCTTCTATATAAAACAAAGATGGCTGACTATTCAATAAACAATATTTACTCAGGAGGATATTCTGGACTAGATTCAAATAAAAACTACGGAACTCTTTTTTCTGGTTATAATGTTTCTGCACAAGGAATGGGTATGTCAACAGACGCACGAACGGCAAATATTCTAAAAGAAGTTTCTAAAAATCTTTCAGCAGGGGGAACTACTATTGAAGTTACACAAGTTTCCCCTCAAGTTTTCGACGCTATTCCAAAACAGCAATTAGAAGAAGTAAGACGCCTTGCAAAACTTTTGAATGTAGATGTTTCTCTGCATGCTCCAATTGTAGACGCATCTGGAATAAACGAGCAACAACATTTCACAGAAACAAGCAGAGAACAAGCAGAAAAAGTTATGATAAATGCAATTGAGAGAGCACACGAATTAAATCCAGATGGAAACATTCCAGTAACTTTTCATTCTTCTGCAAATCTTCCTGGAGCAGAAATTATAAAAAATAAAAACGGAAAAATTGAAATAAAAGAAGCTTTTGTCGTAGATACAGAAAAGGGAGGAATTGGAAAACTTCCTCTAAGAGAAAGACATTTCGGAGAGATAAATCAAAATAATTTAAAAGCTCCTGATTTAAAAACAGAGATAAAAGATTTAAATGAAGACCAGTGGGGACAAAAATTAAGAAATCTAAACTATTACGCAAAATTAGGAATTGAATCAATTGACTCCTCTGTTTATCAAAAAACAACTTCAGAGATAAAAGAAAAAGAAGGGGGAGAATTAACTCCATTAGAATCAAGAAGCAAATTTGAATTTGATAGAGGAATAAATTTTCTTACAGAATCTTATAGAGATTTAAAAGGACTTTTTGAAACAGCTTATCGCCACGGAACTAACGACGATAAAAAACTTCTTGATGAATTAAATAAAAATATTGCAAATGACTTTAAAGAAATAGAAAAAGAAAAAGACAGGGAAAAATCTGCTCAAATAATGAAAAAAGTAGTTGAGGAGGGTTTGAAAACTCTTGAAAAAGTTTCTGCTCCAGAAATTTACAAGCCACTTGATGATTTTGCAAGAGAGCGTTCTGTTGATACATTTTCAAATGTTGCTTTAGAGAGTTATAAAAAATTCAAAAATTCTTCTCCAATAATTTCAGTTGAAAATCCTCCAGCAGGAATGGGTTTTAGCACAGGAGAAGATTTGAAAAAAATTGTAGAGAAATCACGCGAAAAATTTGTAGAAAAAGCTGTTGCACAGGGGATTTTATCTGAATCTCAAGCTAAAAAAGAAGCTGAAAAATTAATTGGAGTAACTTGGGATGTCGGGCATATAAATATGCTAAGAAAAAAGGGGTGGGAAGCAGAAGACATTATCAAAGAAACAGAAAAAGTCGCGCCTCTTGTAAAGCATGTTCATCTTTCTGACAACTTTGGATTAGAACATACAGAACTTCCAATGGGAATGGGCAATGTTCCAATAAAAGAAATTA
>CAYIAD010000006.1:0-19164 GCA_964361295.1 Candidatus Woesearchaeota archaeon | reverse complement strand
AATATAATTTCACAAGAAATTGTAAATGATACTGGAAATACTTTTTCAACTAAAGAAGAATTATTGGGGAGGACTCTGGTTCCTTCTGGTGATCCTAATGCTGGAATTGCTTTAGAAGAGAGAAGAACTCCCTCTACTGGAGGTTCAAGAACTGCTGATGTGACTGATTCTGAAACTATGGGGTGGCATCCAGAGTATAGATTCATTGACGGAGGGAGTCAATTTTCTGATAGATACTTAATGTTATTACCTTTACCAAATAATCCGAATTCAAATACTAAGTGGGTAATAGTTGATGAGACCAGGCCTTTTTATAGATTTAAAATTAGGGGGAATTATGCTTATTGGATTGCTGAAAGAAAGGTTTATGAAACTTGGCAAGAGTGTACGGTGGGACGCGTGGGAAATATTGATTGTACCACTAAGTATGGATATGTATGGAGGTGGTTTGTTTTTTCTAAAGAGCTTAATTTTTTTGCTGGTTCTTGGACAAATAGGATTTCTAATCGTGGAGTAAAGCAACCATCAGATGTTAAAAATATAGAAGCAAGTGATAAAAAAATTATCTGGGCTGAACCAACTTCTTCTTCAGGGGTTTGGACTGTTACTTATTATTATACTCTTTATTCAGCAAATCCTGATGGAACTAATAAAAAACCGGTTTCGCAAGCGGGTCAATCAACAGATGAACATTATATTAAGGCGTGGAATATTGCCGGATGCAATGTTTATTGGCAATTGTGCTTGTATCGGGGAGGGTGTTCAGATGAAGGTGCATACCTCGGAGAGTCGCATACGTCGACAAAATGTCTTGGAGGAAATGTTTATTGGATGGATTCTTGTGGAAAGGAAGAAGAAATAAAAGAGGTTTGTGGAAATCCTGTTGAGACAACTACTTCTATTGCAGATAATTCTATTATTGAGACAACTACTCTTGATAAAGAAACCTGCGAAAATGGAGCGTGTGTTGGTAAGGGGAGTTTAGTTAATAAAAATGTTTTAAGAGATTGTGGCGTCGGACTTGCTTCTTTAGAGGGTTGTCAGCAATGCATTCCTGGAGAAACCCAAAAAATTAATTGCAATCCAAGTTGTGAAAAAGGGGGGACAAAAACAAGAAATTGCAATTCAAATGGAGTGTGGGGAGAGTGGCCAAATATTTGTGAAGGAGGTAATCCAGCAACTTGTGAAATAAAGAGGTATCATTTTGAAAAAAGTACAACGGAAATTATTTATGTCTCTAAATCTCATGCTGGGCAGGTAACTCAAATAAACGTCGGAGAAGTTAGTTATTTAGTTAATCTTTCAAGCAGAAGTTTTAGTGGTAATCTCAGAACTGAAATTTTATTCAGTATTGGAAAAGGAGAAATAATTCCTGCAGGACAAGGAGTAAATCATGCCTATACAAAATATTCTGGACCAATTGAAGATGTTTCTCTTGAGCTTAATAAACCCAAACAACTTTCTAAAATTCCTTTAAAGGTAACTGCAACTGAATTTAAAAAAACAAGTACAACAATTTATGTTACACTAACCTTAACCTGTGAAGATGAGGGGTGTTTTAAATGAAAAAGCAAATACTTTTTTTTGTGTCGAGTATTTTAATTATTCTTACTTTAAGTTTTATTAGTTCTTATGAAGTAAATCCCTCTGTTGCATGTTCTCCTGAATTTAGCTCAAGCAATGTTAATTGTTGGGTTTGTGATCCTGTTTGCGGAACTTGGTGCACTCAACAATCATTAGTAACTGTTGATTGGGATTGTTATTGGGATCAAGGATGTTTAGATAGATTTTGGAACTATCAAACATGGGATTATGATCCAGGTTATCAAGTTTGTTGGTTTTGTGATCCGATACAAGAATATCAATGCAGTCAAACAGTAAAATATTTGAAAGATTGGACAAATTGTCGATGGGATAATCAATGTTTAGAACAACAATATCCTGAATTTGCAGACATTGCAACAAATGAAGAACTTCAAGGACTTGCTGAAGTTGATTTTAGTGGTCAGTATCAATCTACTCTAAGTGTTTATAATAGTCAAAAATCAAATTATCAAACTTCCTGCCAGGTTTCAAATCCTCCAAGTTATTGCAACTCTCTTTATCAAGGGATGTTTAATGTTTGGCAACAAGGTTCAACAAGTGAAGTTTATAATTTTGAAGATTTAGCGTTAAAACCAAGTATAAAAGATTTAACACAACAAGAATTTTGGAATCAAGAATCTGCAGAGTATAGTGCAAATAATCCTGGAGAGTCCTTGCCTCAAGAAGTTCAGAATTTTAATGAAAATTATTGGGAGGATAACAATGATGAACTTTTAGATAAACTTACTGCTGAAGTTGATAGTTTGGATATTGATGATTGGGAAACAAATTCAGAAACATTAAATTATATTAATCTAGATACAATAAATTTTGATAAAGTTAAAAGAGATATTAGTTACGAGGATAATGAATTAATTCCGATTAATAGAGTTATTGTCCCAGATTATGAAAGAGAATATTATCGAGAATATAATGAGGAATATTTAATTAAACTTGCAGATAAACTTAACTCTGGAGATGTTCCATTAACTCGAGATGCAATTGCTCAAGATTATCATGATTTTTATTCAGAGCATTTTGAGAATTATTTTGGCGAGAATCAATTGCTTTTTAGGAGATTAGGGGAAGTGTTTAATGAAGAGCTTTGGCAAGAAAACAACGATAAACTTGTTAGAAATATAGAAAACATTCTTGCAAAAGCAGATGTTGATTCTTCTGAAGAAAATAAAATTAGTCCTGAAAAAGAGAAGGAAGTCGAAGATTGGGTTGCACTTGCCATGCAGGCAATTAGCGATGGGGATTATGATGGTTTTAATTCTCCTATACCTGAAACCAATTCAGGATATTCTGATCCAAATGTTCTTGAAGATGCAATTAATAATGCATTAAAAGATGCTGCAGAAAAAAATGGAGTGAGGGTTGTTGAAAATATTGGCGATGGAGATTGGAATGGAAATCAGGCATATTTGAACGAAATTCAAGTGGGAGATTTAGATATAGAAGTTCCAGAAGTTCTAAGTTTTGAGGATTTTTGTTTAAAGAAATATGAAAAAACAAAGATAATGAATGATAATTGTTGTAAGGCATTGCATGTAAGTTCGGGTAGCTATATTTTTGGTCCTTGTACTCAACTCAACGATAGAGCAAGAGCTTTTGGTTTTTCATCAAGAACTTTTTCAAATGCTCTTAATCCGACTACTAAATCTGGATATAGTAAATTTAGTTGTGACAAGGATGGAGATGGATATATTGATAATGTTGCTTGGGGGGAGGCAAAGGATGGGACTAGTTTAATTTCTGGATGTAAATTTATGAATAGTCAAACTTTAGATTGTGATGATAGTATAAAAGGAGTTTTAGTTTATCCAGGTGCTACAGAAACTTGTGATGACAGAGATAATAATTGTAACGGACAGGTAGATGAAGGAGATGTTTGTAAAACAGATTATTATTGCGACTATGATTCAGATGAAGATTATTCTTTTGAAAAAAGTGGGGAGTGCAATGAGTTTAATTGCATTCCAGAGAGATGTGTTAAAGAGCAAGGAACTGATTGCAATGATGAAATAGATGAAGGAGGAATTGACTTGCAGATGTATGTTTATAATAAAAATACTTATGATTCTAGTATTTTTGGAGATGGAATAACTGGAGGAGTGACAATGGAAGGGGAGGGAATAGGAGCAGATGATAGACTTTGTTGTTCTGCTTCAACAGATATAAGAAGTGTTGAATTTGATGAAACTAGTGGAAATCCTTTGAGTTGTTCTTTTTGTAGAAATAAGTTAGAATTAAATGATGCTGGAGAGGTTTGTTTTAATTCTTTTTGTGATAAACCTTTGACTAAGGATGAAGCATTAAACAAAGTTTCTATTTGGGTTGGAGAAATTTATGATACTATTGGGACACTTACTTTAGAAGGAGTTCCTATTAGGGATGCCATTGTTCAAGCTATGGAGAGAAATAAAAATAAGCTTGAATTTTTTATAGAAGAAAATTCCCGTTATCTTACTCCTGACGAGCAAGCCGAATTTATTTTTGAAATAAAGAGAATTTCTAAATTTTATTCTAAAATGATATCAGAAGATACTTCAATTAATTTTGGACAGATCGTGATTCAGCCATGGGTATTTAACCCTAAAGAGGATTTGGATCCATCTAGTTGGGAAAAAGTTAATTTTATTTCAATCATATTTAATTTTTGATGTTACTTTATAGGGGCTACAAATTAGAAAGATTTAAATAGTTTAAAATTATGAATTATATATGGCAAAAAAAGATTTACTTAGAAAATTAGAAGTAGCAGTTTTAGCTTCGAGCTTAGCTCTGGCTGGATGCAGGTCTCCTTATGGAGTTAGATTTGTTCCTGGAAAATATTCTGAAAAATCTCCTAATTATCATATGGATTCTTGTTTAGATTTTGAGTTCTATAAAAAGTAAATATAAAAATATTTATATAATCTCTTTATCTTTGAGGGGAATGAAAAGAGGAATATTATTTGGTTTGTTTTTTGTTATAGTTTTATTTGGATTAAATTTTTTAAGTGCTGATTCTGGCTGTCCTGATGTTCCTAATTGTGAGGATGACGGAAGTATTGTTTGTTCCGATGGCGTTTTAACAAAAATAACTTGTGCTGGAACAGAGACAACTAAAACTTTGGAAGTTTGTAAATCTAGATTGTGTAAAGATGAGAGTTCTTGTTCTAGTTGTACTGATAATGATAAAGATGGATATAATGGCTCAATAGTTGGAGGAGGAGAGTATAGTTCAGATTTATGTGGACCTTTAGATTGTGATGATGAGATTAGTGATGATGTTATTAATGCTCCTGGGATAACTTGTCCAACAAGTTCAGATTCGTGTGCAGAATCAAATTCTGCTTGTGCTATTTGCGTTAATCCCGGAGCAACCGAATATTGCGACGGAGTAGATAATAATTGTGGAGGGCATTGCGAAAATCCAATGAATACAGAATGCAAAGAAGATTCTGAGTGCAGTCCTTGGACTGGGGGAAGACCTGGAAAATGTATCCTTGCCGACGATAATACAATAGTAAATAATCAAGTTTGTGGAGGAGATTCTCAGTGTGTTAGATGGAATGAAAAAATTGTTTCTGGTGGTGTTATAGTATATTATCCTGGAGATGCAACAAACTTGTATGGAAGTAGAGCTGTGTGCAGTTATATTTCTGGAGGAAAAACTTATAGTTGCCTGCCTTCTCAGGAAAATGGAATAATTGATTCTTGGAAAGGAGAGTTGAAATATGACCAATTTAAAGATGATGTGAAAAGATTATTTGCAATTGATGTTGAGAATCCAAGTCAATGGAATTGGAAAACTTCTTGTGTTAAAAAAGATAAATGCGATGATGAAGTTGATAACGATGGAATTGAAAATTTAATTAAGACTTATAAAATTCCTTTTGCTAATGGATTAATTAATTTAAGATTAATTGATAAGGATGATCCTGATTGTAAAAATAATCAAGTCTCTCCTTTTACAGGGCATAAATATTGTTATGATAAAGATGAAGATAGTTATTGTATTAATAGCGAGTTATTCCCAGATTGCGATGATAATCCTAATGACGATGTTGGTCAGTATAAATATAATTATGTTAGAAGTGAAGAAATAGGGAGCTATAGTTCTGAATCTGAATGTAATTCTAACTCTCATAATATTTGTCAAAAAGTTTGTGACCAAATAAATACTCTGCAAGGAACCCATCCTATCTGTAGTCTTTCTGGTGAACCTTTTTGTACTCCCAATAGTAGAACAGTTTATGCTTCAGCAGGAAGTTCTAGTGTAGAAACAATTTATTCTGCTGTTTGTTCTCTTCGATTAACTTCTAGTTCTCAAGCTGAGATGAAAGATTTTACTTTTTCTGGAGTAACCGAAACTTATACTTTTACAGCACCTCAAGAAGAGTTTGCTACTACTTCTGCTCTTTGCAGAAACTATTGTTTAAGGGAGTGTAATAATTATAAAACTGGGAAGTATGGTCCTCACAGAACTTGTTCTAATTTTAATTCGGAAATTAAAGAGCCATTTTGGAATATTTTAGAACAAAAAAATTGTATCTGTGAATTAGATATTTTAGATAAAAGAACTTCTTTTTCAATTAAAGGTGTTCAGATTTCTGCAAAAGTAGTTCATCCATTTTCTCAGTTAGTAATATCTGGAGATCCGATGAATACTTGTGGACTTGGAGGATTTGATTTAAACTGCAATAAAGATGGAAGTGCTGGGTGGGATATGGAACAGTTAATTAATCTGGGAACTCCTTTCGACGATGATTTGAATACTGGAAAAGAAATGCTCGTTAGAGGGCAACAGGAAGGATTAGATTTAGCTTGTTATATTCCAACAGTTAATGAAGAAGTAAGTGCTGCAGCAGAAGAAGTTTTTTTAAAACAAATTGGTCCTACTATTGCGATAATTGTTGGAGCGGGGGGCGTTGGTGTTGGAACTTCTAAAGTAATTAATGCATTAAATAGTGCAGGTTATGCTAGGACTGCTACTTTCTTAGTAGATGCAGTTTCTGGAGTTGGAACTGGTTTAGATCTTTATGAAATTTCTAATCAATTAAAAAAAATGAGATATGGCGAGGCAACTAATTGGGATGTTGCTATTGCTGTTACTTTTGGATTGGTGGGGTTTACTCAAGGATTGGCCGGAGTTAATTCGGGTGCACAAAAATTAAATTCCGCTTTAAATGCTGTTCCTGAAACAAGTGAGAAATATTTAATTCATGTAGATGTTATTCCTGATTCTGATATTAATGATTGGTATAATGCAAAACAAACTTTAAATGAATTACTTTTAGCTAATCCTGGTGTTTTCGAAAAACAAATTGAACGTCATGGAGGATCTTTTTTAGATGTTTATTTAATTGGTCCAGATAATCCTGTTTTAAATCAGCTTCCTGATCTCATAAAAAATGAACTTACTCTTATAAATAAGCCCCTTGCCTTTAAGTTTGCTAATGATAAAGTTCTTGCACCACAAATTTTTAGAAATTATCCTTTTCCTCAACTTTCAGAATCTTTAGATATTGCTGAGGGGGTGTTGATTTCCTCCCCAGAACTTAATTTATTATATAGTCAAAAAACTGGTAAAAACTTATTTCCTGATACATATAAAATTGGAATAGATCATGATAGTCTCATTAGTAGTAATGGGCAATCAAGAACTCGATATGTTATTGTTCAAGATAAAATCCAAGCAGATACTTTAGGTAGTATTTCTAATAAAATTGATGGCTATCTCCACGATTGGAGTGTTAGTAATGAAGTTTTAGGAAGGCGTCTTACTCAAGCATCACTTCTTGAAGTTAAGATGATTGAACTTTCTATTACTGAATACTCCGAGTTAAATCAATTTTTTAAAGATAGTCAATATTTTTGGGGTGATTCATACTTTCAAAATGTTGGTTTTCAATTTAAATATCAAGGAAGAGTTGTAAATGTAGACGAAATAATAACTTCTGAAATTCCAATTGATAGTTTAGAATTTTCTGTTAAAATTTTTGATCAGGGTTTGCTAATCGGACATCCAAAGGATGGTATTTATGGTCTTGGTGCTGAATATTTTCATGTTTTTCGTGGAAGTTTATTTGGAAAGAGTAAGAACGTTCCGAGTGTTCAAATACAAAATAGAAATTTTGAGACAAGAGTAATAGCGGATACATTTAGATTTAATACAGCCTCGTACTCTAAATTAACAATAATTAAGGTTCCTGAGCCAAGACAAGGTTCAACATTTATTGCTCCATGGCCTGCAACATCTCTCGCTGTGGGTCAATAATTAATTTTTTAAATTCTATCTCTTGAAATAGAACAGTTTGGTCTGCAGTAAAATCCTTTTCTTCCTAACGTGCTAAAAGCATCTCTGCTTGGAGTAACCCACCAAGTTCTTCCACAACCATAACATATTGCCATTCCAGCATAATCGTGCTCTTGTTCATCATCAATTTTATCAATCCAAAATGTTTTTCCTTGTCGAATCATTTCAGTTATTAACTCTTCGTTTGTAAAATTTCTATTTATTTTCTTTTCCATTCCTTTTAATTCTTTAATCGATAAGTATCTCATAAATTGAATAGAACTTTAAACTATATAAATCTTTTGTTTAGTATTACTTTATAGGAGTAACCCAATTTATTTTTTTGGGGTTATTTTTATTTTAGAAATCTTTATAAGTTTGTATTGTATATTTTTAATATGATTAAATTAAGGGGGAATTTTTTAACTATACTTTTTTTAGGAGTATTTATTTTTTCTAGTTTTGCATTTGTTCAAGGTGATGAGTCTACGACGATTACTTATTGGGGAGAGAGTTCTATACTTCAATCTGTGAGTCTTGATAGGGGAAATATAATTTATAATTATGATAAAGAGGGGATGATTCTAAGTGAGATTTATAAAAATAATCCTGCTGATAATTTGTTATATACTTATTATCTAGATTATAGAATTAAATCTCTTGAAAAGCCCTACCAGAATATTAAAATGGAATATAAGTATGATTCAAATGGGAATTTAATTGAAGAAAAAATATCTAAAAATAATTTAATTAATAGTTTTAATTATGAATATGATTCAGAAAATAAGTTAATTAAAACAAGAAACAATGGAAATGTTATGGAGTATTTTTACAATTCTGAAGGAGATTTAATCAAAACTACTTTAAATGACCAGGTAATACAAGCTATTGATTGTTCTGGAGCATTATGTGAATATTTTGATGGAGCAATTATTTATGATATTCCTATTCAAGTTCCTGAAGAAACTCTCTGCGATAATCTTGACGACAATAATAACGGAATCATCGATGAAGGATGCGACCAAGACCAAGATGGATATGTAAATAAAGATATGACTTGTGAAGGAACATTTAAGTCAGATGAAAATACTGTTAAGGTCTCTGAAGAAAATATTCCGTCTGTAATTAATTTTGTTAAGGGCTGGAATTTAGTTAGTTTCCCGACTATAAATCCTGTTCCTGCAGATGATTTAATTTCTAGTTGTCGTGCAAATGGGGGGCTTGCATTTAATCCTACTACAAATCAATATTATAAAGAGGATATTATGAGTGCAGGTAAACCATATTGGATTTATGCTTCAAAAAATTGTGAATTTGATATTTCTCAATATGGAATTAAAAATAATTTTGAGATTGAAATGCAGAGTGGCTGGAATTTAGTTCCTGGTGTTGTAAATTTGCGGGGAACATTTCAAAAAGTAATTGGGACTATGTGGAAATTTATAAATGGAAGACTTCACCAAGTTATTGATTCAAACCCAACAGAGGGGATTTGGGTTTATTGGGATACAAATAAAGGATTGGATTGTTCGAGAGTTGATTTAGATGATTTAAATTCTGAGGTGAATAGATGAAAGTAAAAAACAGCGACGGAAAAATTAAAATGTTTGTTTTAATTGGAATTTTATTTTTATCTTTAGTTGGAGCAGGATTTTATTTTAGTAATTTGGATTCTGTGAAAATTTCTGGATTTGCTGTTGAAGGAGGAATTCCTTCTATACCTCAAGATTTAGCTAATCAGATTATTTCTGAAATACCTCCAGAGTCCACAAGAGATAAACTTGTCTGTGCAAATGAATATAAAACTTCAGCGTCGAGAACATCGTGTAAAGCATCTGATTGCGGAAGTGATAAATATTTGAGGTGTTATTCTTCAAAAAGTTTATTTACTAGAAGGACATATTACTCTGAAGTTTGCCAAAAAAATTATGAAATAAAATGTTCGGAAAATCCTGTTTGTAATTCTGGAGATAGTGAAGTGAGTAGAACTTCTTGTGCTGGAATGCCTTTATTTAAATTAACTTGTGGAAATAAATATACTCTATATGTCACCTCTTCTGATTATGCTCAACAAAATTGTGGGCGGAATAAGTTTATTAGTAAATATACAACTAAAACATCATGGTTTGGGAGAACAAGATATTATTTAACTTGTCAGAAAGAATCTTTAACAGAGTGTTCAGAAAATCCTGTTTGCAATTCAGGATACAGTGAAATTAAAAAGGAGGAGTGTTAGAAATATTTATAATATTACTATTCTAAGTATATTTTAATAAAAGAGGCAATTTAAATGGCAAAAACTATTTCACAGGCAATTATAGAAGAGTCAAGAGTTGAACTTGAACCATCTAGAGCAGAATTAGAACATATGGAAGAACATTCTGCTTATTCAGATGAATCTTCTACAAAATCTTCTAAATGGTGGATTTGGTTAGTTGTTCTTCTTTTAATCGCTGGTGGAATTTATTGGTGGTTTTTTTATTAAAATGAAAAAAATTTTTATTGTTTCTTTTATGCTTTGTTTAGCTAGTTTGAATTTTGTTTTAGCTGAGGGAATTCCTAAGTTAGAGTTTTCTATAGATAATAATACCCTTGTTGCAGTTATTACTCTCGGAGTTGCATTAGTTTTAATTTTTATTTATTGGATTTTACAGAGTAAGATGCTTTCTTAGAATATTTTATAAACTTGTTTATTTTTTTGTAAGCATGCAAAAAAATTTTTATCGTAAGATTTTAAAAAATGGTATGACTGTAATATTTGAAAAAAGAGAGCTTCCTGTTGTAAGTGTAGTTTTTGCAGTTAGAAGTGGGGGAGTAAATGAAACTTCTGAACAAAAAGGTATTTCACATTTTATTGAGCATTTGCTTTACAAAGGAACACCGACGAGAAATGCAAAACAAATTGCAGAAGAGATTGAAAAAAATGGAGGAGAGTTAAATGGATTTACAGATGAGTTAGTGACAGCTTACTGGTGCAAGATGCCGTCTAAACATTTGGGAGTTGCTCTGGAAGTTTTGAGTGATATGGTTAAGAATCCGGTTTTTGATAAAGGAGAAATTGACAAAGAGAGAAAAGTTATTTTTGAAGAAATAAAAATGAGAAGAGATAATCCGATTGTTTATTCTATTGATAAAGTTCAAGAGTGCTTGTATAAAGAGCCACTCGGAATACCCCTTATCGGAGATACTCAAACAATGAGTTCTTTAAATAGAGAGAAAATAGTTGGCTGGTTTAATAAAACTTATTCCCCAAATAATCTTATTTTGGGCGTGGTTGGAGATGCAGATTTTAAAGATATTGTTCAGTTTGCTGAAAAAAATTTTGGAATAAAAAAAAGTAAAATTTCAGAATTGAAAATCTCAAAACAGCTTAGTTCTAAAATTGAAAATAGAAAGGGGATTGATCAGGCTAGTTTAATTTTTTGCTATCACTCTCCACTTTTTTCTGAAAAAAATTCTACGGCTTCAAGAGTTCTTTTAACTCTTATGACTGGAGGAATGTCGTCGAGATTATTTTCTGAAATTCGCGAAAAGAAAAATTTAGCGTATGCAATTAAAGGAGATATGGAATCAAATAATTATTTTGCGCATAGTTTGGTTTATGTTGGGACAACTAAAGAAAATGTTTCAGAAGTTAAAAAACTAATTTTAGAAGAGTTCAAAAAAGTCAGCGAGGAGATCGACGAAGATGAGTTAAATCAGATTAAAGAACAGATGATTGGAAATTATCAAATTTCTATGGAAGATTCTCAGAATCAAATGATGAATTTATTGATGCACGAATTAAATGGAAATGCGGAGGAATTTTATGAAGTGGAAAAAAATATTTTAAATGTAAAATTAGAGGAAGTTAAAGAGCTTGCAAAAAAAGTTCTTAAAGAACATAGTTTTTTTGTGTTAGAGCCTAAATAAAATTCAAATTTTTCTAGAAATAATCTTTATTCCCCTCTTAATTCTAATTTTTTTTCCTTTGGATTAATTATTATATACTCTTCTTTCTTTTCTCTAGGGTTTGTTATGTCTATTTTCAGATAAGATATTTTGTCTGCTGGAAAAGGTATTTTAATTGATGGTGTTTTTTCATATCCTTGTAAAGTTTGTTTTCTAAAATATATTATTCTTTTTTCCCAGTCGATTAAAGCAAATTTTAAGCTTGAGTTTTGATAGTTAAAAGTTACTTCATCAATATTTTCATTTTCTGTTGGAGAGGTTTCTACTTTTGTTTCTAATTTGTTTTTTGCTTGAGGTTCTATTGGAGTAATAGGAAGATTTGGAGTTGCTATTAAAGAGGAAGTCAGTAATAAATATGTGGGTAGAGTTTTCATAAGAAATTTTTGAAAACAGAGTTAATAAAGATTTTTATCATTTTATATATAGAAAAAATATAATAAATAAAGACATTTAAGTTTTATATATTTTTTGCATTTTAATAAATATATTCAATATTGGAAATTTTTAAGAAGATAAATAGCCATATTATATTTTGATGGATGTAAAGATTTCAGATAAAAAAGTAGGTCTAATTGTCGCCTTGCGTATTATTTCTGATATAAACAGAGTTTATACCTCTGCATCAGAAGGAATTGAGGGAGTTGATAGATTTATCTCTCATTCTGTAAATGGAGATGCTAATTATTATAAAAGAGTTAGAGATTTTATTTTAAAACGAAATTCTCATCCAAGCACACGGCTTTATAGTTTAGAGGGACGTGTTGTAAACGAGATATTAAGCGAAGTGTTTAATATTCCTCATCAATAATTTTTTTTATTAGTTCTGCTTTTTTACCTATTATTTTGCTTAATTCGTTTTCGTCTTGGTTAATTATATTTTTGATTGTTTTGTAGTTTTCCAATAATTTTTTTGAATTTGTTGGACCTATTCCTGGAAAACCCTCTAAGATAAATTGTTTTTGCTCTTTTGGAGTTAGAGCTTTTTTTGTAGGATTTAGAGAGGTTTCTTTTGTTTGTTTTCTTGCAAGAACAGAAATGAATCTTGCAGTATCTTGAGAATTTTTAGAAAAGATAACTGGAACTTTATATTTTAAAAGAATTGATAAAAGAAATCCTCGAATTGCATTTGCCTGAACTCCTTGTTTTTCGTCGCTGTATAATTCTTTTTCTTCTATTCCCTCTATAATTAAAAGCCGATTTGGAAATTGAGAGATTTCTTCTAATTGCCTAAATAATCTTTTGTTAATCATAGATGAGATAAAATCTGAAACTGTTTTTCTTTCAATAGCTGTTTCTCTAACAATATAATCCGCTACTTTTAGTTCTTTGAATTCCACATCAATTCCTAATTTTGCAAGTTCTGATGCGACAAGACAATTTTTCTCTCGATAGTCCGCTATAATATTTATTCTTGGTTCTTCTTTTTTTGGGCTTGTTTTTCTTGAGGAGAAAATGTCAAAAATCGGTTTAGAAATTATTGTTTTCATAATGTTTTTTGTTCCTCTTTTTTATTATAAAGGTTTCCCTCTTCTAATTGTTTTTTTACTGATGAAATTGAAGTATGCATTTTCTTTTCTCTAGAACGAGAGACATAATAAAAAGTTTCGTCTCTGGTATTTTTAGTTATAAGCATAATTAATTTTCCAGGCATTAATCTTGCAGTTCTTCCACGTCGTTGAATCAGGCGAATTACAGAGGGGACTGGTTCGTAAAATATTACCGCATTTACTTCTGGAATATCAAGCCCCTCTTCAGCAATGCAAGTTGCACAGAGAATATTTATCTCTCCATTTGAAAATTCCTGAATTATTTTTTTTTGCTCTTTTTGATTCATTCCAGAGGAGCTTTTATCTCCTGAACCTTTTTTTGCCTGACCAATAAAAATTCTTGATTTAATTCCTGAAATTTGATTAAGTTCTTTTGAAATTGTTGAAGCTGTTTCTCTAAATTGAGTAAATACAATTACTTTTAGATTTGAATTTTCTGATTTTTCTTTTTCTATTATTTCCATTATTCTTCTTACTTTTGGGTGCTCTGTTTTTTTTGAGAGGAGTTCCAGAGAGGCAGTGTAAATATAATTAAATTCTGGTTTTGAAACTAATTTGACTACGCCCCTTGATTGTTTTTTTGAGGCCTGATCAAATAATTTTTGTAGATAAGAATTAAATCCAGAAAGTGTCTGGGTTTCAAGAAGTTCGAGGGCATGTTGAATTTTAATTGCTTGGGCACAGGCAGATGCTCCTAAGAGATAATTAAAACTTTTATTCCCTCTTGCGATTGTTCCCATGATATTTTTTTGTAATTTTAATAGTTCTGTTTTTGTCGCTGGTCCAAAAAGTACTTTTCTGATTTTTAGTTCTTCAATATACTCATTAAATATTTTTTTAAGTACATGCCGAATTTCTTCCATTTCCGATGGTAAATCAACCATTTGCTTTTCAAATTCTAATTCTTGCAAGTATTCTTTTACATCTTCACTTTCTCTTGTTCTTAGTTCTACTTCTTCTATGGAAAGATTTCTGCATATTTCTTTTATTTTTGAAATATCGCTTCCTGGAGAGGCAGTGAGTCCGATTATCCTAGGATTTTTTGATTGGGATTTGTATTTTTGGGCAATGAAATTATAATCATAATTTTTTATGCAACGATGAGCTTCGTCTTGGATTAGAAGGCAAACTTCTTCGAGAGTGTAGAGATTTTTTCTTAAATCATTTGCAATGCATTGGGGAGTTGAAAAAATTATATCTGCAGTTTGCCAGATTTTTTTTCTATTTTCTGCTTTTACCTGCCCTGTAAAAAGTTGTAAGTCAGCAAAAAGTTCTGGGAGATTTTTTTTAAAAGATTCCATTTGCTGTTCTGCGAGAGGTTTTGTCGGGGCCAATAAAACTACTTTTTGTCCTGGAAATTTGTGCATTCTTTCAATAGTAAGCATTAGAGCAATCAGAGTTTTTCCTAATCCCGTCGGTAAAACAACAAGGCAGTTTTTTTCTTTGCAAGTATTAAAAATCTCTTCTTGGTATTTTCTTGGAATATTTTTTAGAAATTTAATTATTTTTTCCATGTTCAAAATTAGATACTCTCGCTTTTATACTTTGAGTTACTTTTTTCTGGTGGAATATGTGCCTAAAATAAGAGCACAAACTATTAATCCAATTCCTATAAGTCCAAGATAGTTAAATGAAGAACCAGATTCAAGAATTATATTTCCAGTTAAATTTGGTTTTAGAAAGAAAAATCCTCCGACTGCTGAAACAATCGCTAGTGTTGCAGTAATTTTTTTTGTTTTTAATAGTTTTTCTTTTTTCATGTTTATTTTAAGTTTTTGGGGTTTTTATTTTTTTATATCAGGAAAAGGGCATATCCAAGTCCGACTAAAGTGATGCTTACAAGAGCATACCACATTATTTTGTTTCCAAAAAATATCTTGTTTCCGTCGAGGTTTGAAAGTGGAAGCAGATTAAATAAAGCGTAAAATACACTTAGTTTTGCGAAATTCATTTCTATAGGCAGATTAATTAAATATCCAATTATTGCAAAAGCAAGAGTTATAATTATCCCAATTGAGGCGATTACTCCTATTTGATAATCTGTAATTTCTGAAAAGCTGTAAATTGAATTATGTCTTTTTGCAGATTTGTAAATTTTTGTTTTTACATCGAAGATAAGTGATGCCATCCAGATAAAACTTCCAAATGGAATGAATATTACTCTAAAGAAAATTGGGAGAAATGCTCCGATAGGAAATGCTTGTTTAAACTTTTTAGATGGGTGAAAATATCCGCCAGATAAAAGTATTCCTGTTAATCCCCATCTTTCTAGCTGCCAAATTTTTACTTCTATTTCTGATTCTAAATAAAATGCAACTATTTTTTTTGCAAGAGTGTTTATTAAAATTATTAAGAACACCGACGAGAAAACATAGGCAAAGATTTTTGGGTTTTCTACCAAGGTAATAGCAAATGCGATAATCAGAGATGCGATGATTATTGAGATTATTTCTTTGAGTTTAAACATAATTCTGTTACTGAATTGTTTTTTATAAATTTTTGCCTGCGATTTAAAACAATAGTTTGCAACAGAGAAAAGTATTTAAATAGAGTTTAATAAATTTAAATATGAAAATTAGAAAAATTACCGAGGTTATTGGATTGAAAGTTTATACTGACTCTGGAGATTTTTTTGGTGAAATTGAAGAGGCGAATCTTTCTGAAAACAAAGTAGATGGGTGGAGAATAAAAGTGAGTGGAAATATCATGTCTTTAATTGGTGGAGCCCGAGGAGTAATTATACCTCATCAATTTGTTAAGGCAATAAGCGATGTTTTCATAATAAATAAAACTGCTTTGCCAAGTGTTGATGTTGGAATGGACGAGTTTTCAGAAGAGTTAGCATAAAATGGCTTTAGAAACTATATTACAATATCCAATTTTTATGAATTTTGCACTTCCGTTTTTATTAATCTTTTTTATTGTATTTGCTATTTTACAGAAAACAAAAGTTTTAGGAGAGGGAAAGACACAGTTAGATGCACTTACTGCTTTTGTGATTGGGCTTATTTTTGTCGGGGCTGTTTTTCCTAAACAAGTTGTAAGCAATATGATTTTGTTTTTGACTGTTGCTATTGTGGTTGTATTTGTGGTTTTATTGCTTTGGGGATTTGCAACTGGTGGAGGATTAAAAGAAAATTTTGTAAGTGAAAAGGCAGTTAAATGGGCTATTGGATTAGTAATTGTCGTCGCTGTTATAATCGCACTTCTTTGGGCAACTGGAATTGAAGGTGGAATTTATGATTTGCTTTTCAAACAAGATTGGAGTAAAACATTTTGGACAAACTTTGCGTTTATTGCAGTTATTGGTATTGCTCTTGGAATCGTTTTAAAAAACTCTAAGTAGGAACATATTTAAATAATAAAAAATAATAATTAATATGATAGAAAATTTGGTGACGCTTGCTTCATATGGATATTATGGAGGAGTTGGAGAATATTTATCTCAATTAGAACAATATGGATTTTTTAGCTATGTTCTTCCTTTTCTTTTAATTTTTGCTTTGGTTTTTGGAATACTTTCTGTTACAAAGATTTTTCAGGAAAATAAAGCAGTAAATGGAATTATTGCTTTGGTTATTGGATTAATGTCTTTACAATTTGATATGGTGCCTAGATTTTTTGCAGAGTTGTTCCCTAGATTTGGGATTGGGCTGGCAGTTATTTTAATTGTTTTAATTTTGCTAGGACTTTTTATGCCAAAACAAAATTGGATGGCTTATGTTCTTTTTGGAGTTGCGACTTTAGTATTAATAATCGTTTTAGTAAAGACCGCGGGAAGTATTGGATGGTACGGTGGTTATTGGTGGTCTGATAATTGGCAATTAGTTGCTGGAGCTATTTTTATTTTAGTAGTAATTGGAATAATTGTTGGAGCAAGCAATCCTTCTACAGAAAAAGTAGAAACTCCTTTGTTTAAAAAATTATTTGAAAAATAATAATAATAATATTTTTGTTTTTTAGTTTGAAAAACTTATTTTTTTCCAGAAATTTTTTCTTCTATTGAACTTGATTTTTTAAGAGATTTGCCAAAAGAGTCCTGCATCATAGACATTTCTTTTTTTATTCCTTGAAGTGTTTCTCCATAGCTTCCTACTTTTCCCAAGATTTCCATTTGTAATTTATCGAGGGTATTTTCAATTCTTTTTAATCTTTCCCCTATATTCTCCATTTTTGTTTCTGCTAGGTTTTTGAAGTCAGCAACTTCTTTTAGTTTTGATACCATTTTTTGAATTTTTTCTGAGAATACTTGTTCAGCAACTTCAATTATTGTGTCTGTATTTGAGGAAGGAGAGTAACCTTCATAATAACCTTCTTGAGGAGCATAATTTTGCGTGGCATATTGAGGCATTTCCTGAATTTGAGGAGAGTATTTTTCTGACGGCATTTGAGCAGTTTCGTCTTGCATTCCTTGTTCCATAATTGAGGGTTGCATTCCAGCATTTTCTTCTCCTGAAACAGCGTTTTTAATTTGTATTTGAGAGATTGCATCATTAATTTGTTTAGGAGAAATTCCTTGTTCTCTTAGAGTTCCAATTAATTGCTCATCTGACATTCCCTGAGATTTCATTTGCATTATTTGTTCTATTATTCCCATGTCTCTTTACTAATTATTCTCTCCTTTTTAATTTTTCTAAATTCATTAGATAGAATCGCATGTTTGCAAATTATCATTTTTTCTTTAACCTCTCTAAATCTTTTTTAGTTGCAAATAAAAACAACCTAAGCGGTTTTTTTTGATTTTCCCTTCCTGTTTCGGAGAAGTGGCCTTTGTTTCGCGAGGTTACTTCAGCTTCGCTGTAAAATCGCGAGGTTGTGGATACCACATGTTTGCAAATTATAATTTTTTCTTTAACCTTTCTAAATCTTTTTTAGTTGCAAACTCCATTGGTTGAAACATTTTAGCTTGTTTAACGAGAACATCTAAATCTTCTTTTCTAGCGAATTTTGAAAATTCGTCAGAGATATTTTCTAAAAAAGACATTATTCTATTAGTGCTTTGTTTTAAAATTTCAATTTCTCGTTTTATTTCATTTATTTTTTCTGAAGTTTCTTCTTTTGTATCAACTAAGTTTTGTCCAATTAATAATAATCTATCCTTGAGAATACGCTGTTTGTCTTCAATATCTCTTAATTTAATCAGAGAACTGTCATATCCTTGAGGAGCATAAGTTGTATCGCCATCCATGTTCTGAATAAGATTATTGGGTTTAAATTTGTTGTGATAGTTGTTATATAAGTTCTGTTGAATTTCTTTAAATGTTTTTAGCAAATCTTTTGTAAGTTACTTGCCCACCCAGAAGCTCGTTCCTCGCTCCCACCCCAATACCAAAAGATTTGCTAAAAAATTAATCTTAAATAATACTTATTCAATAAATCCTGTTTTATACAAAATATTTTAAACTAGAAGTTCGTTAGTTAGCTATGCAATTTAAACTAAATACACCTTTGTATTCTTATGAGGTGCAACGTGAAGGGGGGGAAGATGTCTTGTATATTAATTATTTGGGAGCTCCATTTGTAGCGAGTCTTGAAGATTCTCCTCAGGTAATGGAAAGAGTTATTGATGCTTTGATTGAAAATCCAAATGTTTCAAGAGTTGTTTTAGTGCAACAGAAAAATTATAATTATGATTTTAATGAAACCTCGACGTTGTTAGAACTTGCCCAATTTTATATTTATCTTTTAAAACAAGAGAGAATTTTGTCGCAAGAAAAATT
Organism: Candidatus Woesearchaeota archaeon; assembly: GCA_964361295.1. Lineage (GTDB taxonomy): Archaea > Nanobdellota > Nanobdellia > Pacearchaeales > GW2011-AR1 > JABHWZ01. The sequence continues at coordinate 76 of CAYIAD010000006.1, read as the reverse complement.
AATTACTAATTGTGAGCAATTTTTTTCTCAAAGATACAATGAGGTTTTTGGATTTCTTTATTTGCTGAAACAAGAT
>CAYIAD010000005.1:0-19248 GCA_964361295.1 Candidatus Woesearchaeota archaeon | reverse complement strand
CATCTCTACGTGACTGGAGTTCAGACGTGTGCTCTTCCGATCTTATGAGGTTAAAGTCTGGGCTGCGTTATTATCAAGAGGGACTTCTACTGCTGGAGAATTAAGCAATATTTCTGATGTTCCTCGTTCAAGAACTTATGATATTCTTGAGAGTTTAGAGAAAAAAGGATTTATAATGATGAAGCTTGGGAAGCCAATTAAGTTTATTGCTCTTAAACCCGAAGAAGTTGTTGAAAGAGTAAAAAAGAATTTAGTAAAATCTGCTCAGGAAAAATCAAAGAGGCTTGAAAATCTAAAGGGTGACGAGGTTTTGGAAGAATTGCATAATTTATTTACGCAAGGAATTAAATTTGTTGAGCCATCTGATTTATCTGGAAGCTTAAAAGGAAGACAGAACTTGTATAACCATATTGATATGATGATTCGCGACGCTGAAAAGACAGTTACGATTGTTACAACACATGGAGGATTAAATAGAAAAATAGAAGCATTATTGCCTAGTTTGGAAAAAATAAAAAAAAGAGGAGTTAAGATTAGAGTTGCAGCTCCAATTGACAAGGACAATATTTCTGTTGCAAGAGATTTTAAGAAAGTTGCAGAAGTCAAGAACCTAGAAGGAATGAAAGCAAGATTTATAATTATAGATTCAACTCAAATAATGTTTATGCTTCTTGACGACGAGAAATTCCATCCAAATTATGATACTGGTGTTTGGATTAATACTGAATTCTTTGCATCTGCATTAGAACAGATGTTTGAAATTGCTTGGAATCAGATGAAAGTGGTGAAATAGGAAAATGATGAAAAAACCAATTAAGTATGGATTATGGTTTGCAGGCATTTATTTTTTATTATTGCTAATTTTGTTACAGATAGATGATTTTGGGATAATAATTGGTTTAGTAAGTCCTGGATTTTATTCTATATTTTTAATATTTCAAGAAGGAATGAATTCCACTACAAAATATGTTTTTAGAACTATAATCAGCATTTTTAGTTGGTTTCTTCTTGGCTCCTTTATTGGTTGGATTGTTGGAAAGTTTAAGAAAAAAGAATAATTATCACCTCTTTTTCTAAAAAAACATTTGATATCGTATAAGAACTCCGCTAGGTTATGATGATTACCGATAGTTCACATTAATTTAACTTTGCAACTAAGATAAACCTTGCAAGAATTCTCTACACATTAACAAAAAACTTTACAACTCTAAATTTTTTAATTCTTCCACTTGTTTTATCTTAAATATCGCTAGACGAATTTTTTTTGAGTTTTGTTTCCCCTTTGTAAAATTCATTGCTTGAAATTTTAATTGACGGAAAGGAAGTTTATATTTTTCTGCTAATTTAAGATAATCTTTGAAATCAATTTTATGTTTTATTTTTTTTCCTGTTAGTTCAGCAAAGATATTTGGGTTTCCAATTGCTCTTCTTCCAATCATTACATAATCAAAATCTTTTAGAAATTTTTTATAGTTTTTCTTGTAGACATTTCCAGAATAAATCAGAGGAAGTTTTGTGTATTTTCTCAAAGATTTTGCAAATTCCAAATCTGGCTCTCCTGAATATCCCTGACTTTGTGTTCGTGGATGAATGCAGATAACGTCGCAGTATTTGTTTGCAATTTTTATAATTTTTGAGGTGTAATCTGATTTTCTAATTTTAATAGACAATGGTTTTTTTGTGTTTTCTCTCATTAGTTTTAGAATTTTTTCAATTGTTTCTAAATTTGAATGAAGGAAAACTCCAAACCCGTGTCTTTTAGCTGTTTTTGCAGGACAACCTAAATTAAAATCCCAACCAGAAACTTTTTTGTCATGCTTTTTCATAAATTCTTTTATGTTTTTAGTAGTTGTGCAAAAGATTTGCAAAACAGGTTTGTCGTCGAGAAATATTTTTTGTTGTGTTAGAGGATGAGTCATTGGAGTATAAGTCAATCCTGCTCCTGCTTTTTTGCATAATAATCTAAATGCAATATCATTAACTTCTTCCATTGGGGCAAGAAAAATTTTGTTTTTTGCTTTAAATTTCATAGATAGCAGAGAATATGAAATTTTTTAAAGATTTGCAAATTAAGAAATAGATGAAAAAATTACTGAATGTATTAGCAGGATTGATGGTAGCTGGATGTATTTCAGATAAAAGATTCCCGTGTGCAGAGGATTTTTACAAACTTTGCGACGAGGAATATGAATTTGGAATAAATGATTGTTCAAATAAAGCTGGAAGATTAACTAGAGAGTTAAGAGAGAGAGGATATTCAGCAGATGTTATAATCATAGATGATAACTTAACAGACCAAATTAGTCATACAATTATTAGAGTTAAATTTAGGGGGAAAGATTTTTACCTTGACCCAACTAAAAAAGAGTGTTATTGGAAGATTCCTGATGGATTTCAAATTATTAAAAAAGTAGATGATATAGAATTGTATCATAATCTTGAATACAGAAAAATTATCGGGTTCAAAAGTTCATCTTGAGTTGTTCTATTTCATTTTCAAATAAATTTGCCCTGTCTCTTCCTAGGACGAACTCTCGAATAGAAGGATGAGAGCTAATAATTCCAGAAAGGTTTTCTAATTCTTTGATTAATAGAAAAATCTCATGTTCTGAGAGAGAAGTTTTTGACAAAACTCTCCAGCCACTTACTGGCTTTGATTGAACAATTGATTCATAAGCTAAAAGATTAAGAATTTTCTCTCTGTCAATAATTTCTTCATAAGAAAGTTCATTCAAGAGAGATTTTGATTTTTTGACATCGACAAGAGTGTAATCTTTTATCACTAGATCTGTTTCTTCCTCGACATCGGCCATGATTTCTTTTAGACGGATTTTTAAAATGTCTCCTTCTTTTCCGAGTTCAAGAATATCCTGCTGAAGTTCAAGTGCGAGTTTTCTAATTATTTCTCCTTTTTGAATTACTTTTGCTGCCTGATGCAAACTAGGATAGCCCCGAAATTCAAGACGGTTTAATTTCTCTAAGGAATTATCAAAAATTTCTCTTTGTTTTTCTATGAGCTGTATATTCTCGTTGACTTTTCTAAGAATGTCATTGGAGTTTATAATAGAATGTTTTAAATTTTTATAATACAAAGTTATCTCGTTTCTCCTCTCGGAAATTGCAATTACTAAAATTCCTGATTGCTTCGCTGTTCGTTCTGCTGCCTTGTGCCGTGTTCCTGTTTCGTGTGAAAAAATTTTGCTGTCTGGAGTCAAAAGCGCATTTGCAAAAATTATTTTTTTCATATCTTTAGAAAGAATTATTGCTCCATCCATTTTAGACAACTCGATTAATCTCTGCGGAGTAAAAATAGTATTTAACTCAAATCCTCCCTCGATAAGAGGCAAAAGCCACTCATTTTCAATAGCAATTATTGCACCTTTTCCTGCTTTTAAAATTCCGTTCAATGCTGTTCTTAGATTTGTCCCAGGGGCAACTGTTTTTAAAACAGAATAAAATTCCTCATCAGTGGCTTTGTCAAATCCTTCTTTCTTTTCTATAATCATCTTCTGCACCTCTTTTTCTGCGCTCATGCAAGAAAACATTAATGCAGATATTTAAGGATTTCTATAAAAATTAGATGAGATTACCAATTAAATAATGTGGAGAAACTTTTTGTATTTTTACGCTTACTTTCTTTCCTAATATTTTTTCTCTACTTTGAACAGCTACGAGTTTGTAATTTTCAGTTCTTCCTAACCAGGTATTTTCAAATCCTTTTTCATCTACGATAATTGAAAGTTCTTTCCCTAGATAATTCTCTTGCTTTTGTTTGCAAATTTCCAAATGCAATTTCATAATTTCATTTGCTCTTCGATTGATTATTTCTGAAGAAATGGATTTTAATTTTTCTGCTGGAGTTTTTTTATGCAAGGAAAAGTTGCTTCTATTCAGAATTTCTGGTTTTATTTGCTGGATTAAATCAATTGTCTGATTCCAATCAGCAGAAGTTTCAGTTGGATATCCTACGATGATATCTGTTGCAATAGTTATTTCTGGAATTTCTTTTTTAAATTTAGTTACAATTTTAAGAATATCTTCTCTCGAATATTTTCGGTTCATTTCCTTAAGAACTTTATTTGAACCCGACTGAATAGGAATGTGCAAAAATTTAAACATTTTTGGATGTTTGTAAATTTCAATAAGTTCGTCTAAAATTGGGAGAACATTGTTTGGATTCATCATTCCTAATCTAAGATGAAATCTTTCTTTGAAATTTAAAATTTCTTTTAGAAGTTCTGGAAGAAGATATTTCCCGTCGTCGTTTCCGTAAGATGCATTATCTTGGGAGGTAATCCAGATTTCTTTGCATCCTGCTTGGAGGTCATTTTTTATTGATGCAAGAATTTCTTCTTTGGCATAAGAAAATAATTTTCCTTTTGCAAGACGCACAATGCAATAAGAACACTCTCCAAGACAACCCTCAGAAATTTGAGTTATTCCGACGAATTTTCTTACTGGAATTTTTGGCAAATTTAATTTTGTTTCGTTTCTATGCTTTAGATATCTATCTGGAGAATAAATTTTATCTTGAATATCTTTAATTAATTCTCGGATATTTTTTACCTGGCTTGTGTCTAAAAAGAATAATCTTGTTCCTAAATATTCTGGAGATAAATCTTTGCTTAAATAATACTCGACCCCTCGCTCGGAATTTTGCATATTACTTTCAGGATCTATTCTCGCGAAAAGCCTCGGCATACAACCCGCGAGAATTATTTTTTTATCTGTATTTTCCAATAAATCCTGAATTCGTCTTCGAATTTTTTCCTGAGTTGCTTCTTTGACTATGCAAGAATTTATTATTATAAGTTCAGCTAAGTCCAAATTATTTGTAATATTCAGCCCAGCACTTTTAATTATCCCTTTCATAATCTCAGATGAGTTTTGATTTGCAGTGCAACCATAAGTTTCAAAGTAAATCTCAGATAATTGCTCTATCATAATTTTCTAAGAAAAAGTTAGTTTAAAAATTTAACAAAAAAAGAAGAAGGGAAACAAAGTTTCCCGGATAAAAAAAATAAAAAATAAATTAAATAGATTTACTTTTTAAGTAAAGCCATTACAGCACTGACTAGAGTTGTTATTACAACAATCCAACCAATTGCCATAGCAATCCCGACTCCAGTTACGCTATTTCCTCCTAGCCATCCCGGCAGAGTTAGGATTCCTTGAATCATCGCGTTGCCTACAACCAGTGAAACTACAACACCAGTAAACCAAGCAAGTAGATGCATTACATTACCACCACCTTGTTTAACCATCTATATCAACCTCCTTTTAAGCATTATATTTATTAGACGAATAAATGGTTTAAATATGTTTTGTTTAAAGTTTTTTTGAAAAGAGATTACATTTTTTCCAGAACATCTATTCCTAAAAGAAATAAAGAATTTTTTATGGCTTTCCTAAAAGCATCGACGAGGTTTATTCTAAAAATTTCTTGTTCAGAACCGATTACATGCGAGTCGTGATAAAATTCATTGAAAATTTGCGCAAGTTGATAAGAATAATTTGCGATTAGCGAAGGATTTAAATTTTCATAAGATTTTGAAACAATTTCTTTAAATTCTGAAAGTTTTTTTATTAATTCTGTTTCGTGCTTGTTTAATTCTACAATTTTTATCTCAGAAGATTTTTTATTTTTTATTTTTTTCAAAATTGAAGAAGCACGAGCATAAGAATATTGAATATACGGACCTGTATCTCCCTCTATGGAAATTGATTCTTTAGGATTAAAAATCATATTCTTTTTTAAATCAACTTTTAGTAACGCATATTTAATTGCTGCAAGAGAAATCTTTAAGCTCCTTTCTTCTAATTCTTTTTTTGAAAGTTTATCTCTTTTATTTAATTCTTTTTTCACTAATGATTGAGTATTCTCTATTATTTCGTCGGCAGTCAAACCTTTTGTTCCTTCTCTGGACTTTATTTTTCCTTCTGGCAATTGAACCATTCCATAAGAAAGATGTTTTAGATTTTGGTTAAAGCCGAGCTTCTTCAAAATAGAAAATAAAACTTGAAAGTGATAATCCTGTTCATTTCCAGTGATATAATAAGATTTGTCAGGAGAGAATTCTTTTTGCTTGATTTTTGCTAGGTATAAATCTGCAGTAATATAAACCGAAGTTCCGTCGATACGAAGCAAAACTTTTTCGTCAAGCCCTTCTTTTTTTAAATCAATAATCACTGCTCCATCTTTTCTTTTTTCAAAAATTCCTTTTTTTAATCCGTCGAGAACCATTGCTTTTCCTTCTGAATAAATCTGGCTTTCAAAATATTCTTTGTCAAATTTTACTCCAAATTTTTTGTAAGTTTCATTAAATCCAGCAAAAGCCCAGTTGTTCATTTTTCCCCAGAGTTCTAAAGTTTCTCTGTCTCCATCTTCCCATTTTTGCAAAAGTCTGTGTGAAAGTAGTTCCAGCTCCTCGTCGGTTTTTTCTTTTTGCCCGAATAAAACATAATATTTTCCGACAAAATGGTCTGGTTTTATTTTTTTGTCTGGCTTTGAATTTTTCCCGTATTTTAAATAAGCTGCCATTGATTTGCAAATGTGAATTCCTCTATCACTATTCATATTTGCTCTAATTATTTTTTCTCCATTAAATTCAGAAATTCTTGAAACAGACTCTCCAATAGACATATTTCTTAAATGTCCGATATGAAGTGGTTTGTTTGTGTTTGGCGAGGGGGATTCAATCATTGTTGTAATTGGTTTTTTTGGGGAAAGAGTTCTTCCATAGTTTTCTTTTTCTTCAAGAATTTCATTAATTAAATTTATTGCTAGAGATTTTCTATCTATAAAGAAATTAATATAAGGACCATTGGATTGAACATCTTCGAATTCACTTGGAGGATTTCCAATCTCTTCTCTTAAATTTGTAGCAATTTCTTGAGGAGAAGATTTTAATTTTCCAGCGAGAGAAAAACAAGGAAATGCAAAATCTCCCATATCTGAATTCGGAGGAATTTCTATTAGTTTTTCTATTTGTTCTGGTTTTAGCTCTGCTTTAATTTTCTTTAATGCTTTTTGCAGAATCTTAATCACTTCATCTTTCATGATTTAATTAAAGAAAAATACTTTTTATATGTTATGGGAGATGGAAATTATTGAGATAAAAAACAAAGGATTATTGCTTAAGAAACTTTAATATTTGCTCTTTGAATTTTTCAAAGTCAGCTAATCTTTCTGATAAAATTTCAAAGACTTTTTCATCGTCAATTTCCCCATATCTATGAACAAGAATATTCCTAAAACCTTTCATGTCGGTTAAAATATTTTTCATCTCTCTTGTGATTATTTTTTTATTTTCCAATTTTGTAAAAGTTTCTTCTTCATCAGAAGGAATTCCTGCTTTTAATCCACTTATTATAAGATTGCAGATATCTATTACAACCTCTATTGAAATTTGAACTATTCTCTCACTAGCCCTCTTTTTCTCGATTGAATTTTCATATTCTTCAAAATTATCTGGTTTTATTTGTTGAGTTCTTCTAAATAACCCTCAAGTTCTTCAAATTTGGATATTATCCTTTGCTTGTCCATCTTATTCATATTTCTCCATATAAAGGGTGTAAAGTTTTTTGTAATTGTTAAATTCTTTTATTGCGTCAAAAGCAAGTTCGTAAAGCAAATCTTCATTTTTAACAAATAAAATTTTATGCTCTTTTAATATCCTAATTCTTATGTAAACTGGCAATTGTTGGAATATTTGAATATCAAACTTGTTAGAGACTTCTTTTAGAAAGTTTAATCTTTTAGTTGACATTTCTAAGTTAGAATATTTTTTATTCAAAAAAATACAGATATCCACATCACTATTTTTCTTCTGCTCATTTCTCGAATAAGAACCAAATAAAGCAACAGCTATAACTTGTTTATCTTTTTTTGCTTTTTCAATAATTATATTTATTTCTCGTTCCATATAGATTTTAAGAAGAATTACTTTTTATATGTTATGGGAGAAGAATTAATTAATAGGCATCCAACGGACAACAATTGTTCCACTAACTGGTTCAACTTTCCAGTAATCATTTTTTTTAACAGGAACTGTTGCTGAGGGTCTTGCAGCACCAACAGCTGTCCCCTCACTTTCAATAACAATGGTAACCGGGGGATTACTACTATCAGTTTTTATCTTAAAATAGGAACTACTTTGACCATATGCAACAATAATTCCGTCGGTTGTTGCTTGATAAATTGTATTCTGAGATTTAGATTCCAATGCTCCAAAACCTCCTCCGCAAATCCAAACTCCTCCAACAATCTTTAATGTTTCTCCTTCTGAACATTTTTGAAGTTCTGAGATAGCATGTCCTGGATTTGGAGTTGTTCCTAAAACAGCATAAACTCCGACGCTGATTCCTAAAACAATTATTACTCCCAATAATATAAAGAAATATTTCTTATCTATATTCACCTCAAGTTTCATAAGATAATATAAGAAAGGTTATTTAAATATGTTTTGATTAAAATTAAGATGGATAAAATTGAATTAAAAAAAATATCTGAAGTTGAGTGGGAAATTCCCAAAGAAGGAAAAATGTTAGTTCCTGTAAAGGTTTTTGCTAGTGAGAAACTTCTTGAAAAAATTAAACAAGATAAAAGTTTAGAACAGGCAAAAAATGTTGCAATGCTACCTGGAATTTTAAAAGCAAGTTTTATAATGCCTGATGCACACGAGGGTTACGGATTTAGTATTGGAGGAGTTGCTGGATTTGACTTAGACAAAGGTGTTGTAAGTCCAGGAGGAGTTGGTTATGATATTTCGTGTAGCGTCCGTCTATTAAAAACAAATCTAAAATTAAAAGATATTAAAGGGAAAGAAAAAGAATTGCTCCACTCTTTATTTAGAGCTATTCCTTCTGGAGTTGGAAGAGGAAGCAAGTTTAATTTACAAAGAAAAGAATTAGACGAGGTTTTGAAAGAAGGAGCTCAATGGGCAGTAAAAAAAGGATTTGGTGTAAAAGAAGATTATGAACATACAGAAGATTCTGGAAAATTAGGAAATGCAAATCCTTTAGATGTTTCAGATAGAGCAAAATCTAGGGGAATTGGACAGCTTGGAACTTTAGGAGCAGGAAATCATTTTTTAGAAATTCAAAAAGTAGATGAAGTATTTGATGATAAAATCGCAAAAGTATTTGGCTTAGAAAACGATTTTATTACAATTATGATTCACTGCGGGAGTAGAGGATTAGGACATCAAGTTGCTTCTGATTATATCAAATTAATGGAAGATAAATATGGATGGGAAAATTTACCAGATAGAGAATTAATAAATGCGCCTATAAATTCAGAGTTAGGAAAAAAATATTTATCTGCAATGGCTTGTGCTGCTAATTTTGCATTTGCTAATAAACAACTAATCACTCATTGGATAAGAGAGGATTTGAAAAAGTATTTTACAAATATAAAAATTGATGTTGTTTATGATGTTTGTCATAATATTGCCAAGTTTGAAAAGCATTTAGTTGAAGGAAAAGAAAAAGAAATCCTAATAATGAGAAAAGGAGCAACGAGAAGTTTTGGTCCTGGAAGAAAAGAACTTCCAAAAGATTATCTTAAAACAGGACAACCTGTTTTAATTCCAGGAAGCATGGGAACAGCGTCGTATGTTCTAGTAGGAACTAAAAAAGCAGAAGAAGTTTCTTTTGGCTCAACAGCTCATGGAGCAGGAAGAGTAATGTCAAGAAGCGAGGCAGTTAGAAAACTTAAATCTGCAGACATTAAAAAAGAATTAGAGAAAAAAGGAATTGAATTAGAAGCTGGAAGTTATTCTGGTATCTCAGAAGAAGCACCTCAAGCTTACAAAGATATTGATGAAGTTGTGAGAGTTTCTCATAAGGCAGGAATTGGTAATTTAGTTGTAAGATTAAAACCAGTTGCAGTTATGAAAGGATAGTTAAGTTGAATAATTTTTTAATTCTTTGATTAACTTAGGAATTTCTAAAATTGCTTCTTTAATAGTTTCTAAATCCACTTCTTCTCCATAATAATTTATTCCATTTCTTAATTTTCTATATCTATCAAACTTTTGAAAGAGAGAATTTTCTTTGAGGATGTCTCTTAAAAAGAATCCTATTGACTCGTGATCTAGAAATTTATACCCATTTAAATAGCCAATTGCTTCGCAATATTCTCTTAAACCTTCATAAAGCTCTCTTAAAATTGTTTTGGAAGTTGAAGCAACAAGAGGGATATTTTTTGCAGTTTCAATTGCTTGAAGAGAGGATTTGAAAAAACTTGAAGCTCTTATTTTATTTTGAAGAACTTTCTTTGCTTTTCCGCTGTTTAAACTAAATTCAAAATTCATTATAAAACCTCTAATTCTCCAGATAAAACAATGCCATTACAAATATTGTTTATTAAAGAGGAATTTGTTTTTTTTGATTTTTCCCAAGAAGATTTATTAAATTTGTGGAAGCTTATTTTTCTGTTTAATGTTTTTTCATATTTTTCGGTGGCAAATTCTTTTTCAACATTTGAAATTAAACAAATATCTATATCGCTGGAGGAGTCATCTGTTGCAGAAGCATAACTTCCAAATAGAACAATCACAGGTAAATCATATTTTTTTTCTAAATCTTCTACAATTTGAGATTCTCTAAGTTTCTCTAGATTATAATATCGTTTTAGATTCAAAGTTTTTTTATTTAAAATTAATTGATAAAATGCATATAATCTGTCTTTTTTCAAAGACAAAAATCCTTCCTTAGTTAATTTATTCAAATATTGCCTGACAGTAGTGTGATTAATTTTTAAAATTCTAGATAGTTCTCTAATACTAACTTGTCTATTTGGATTTTCAAGAAAGGGTTTTAGAATGGTTATTTTTGTTTCCATATGGAAGTATATGTTTACACTTGTTTATAAATGTTTGTATGTATTTTTAATATTTATAAATGGATAAAATTAATTTTTATATGTTTTGAAGAGAATTAACCAAAAGGTATCCAATAAACATTGTAAATTCCCAAACAACCAGAACTTGTAACTTTCCAGTAATTTCCTTTTTTAACTGCCATTTCAATTGTTCCTCCCCCACCAACATCAATATAGCCGCTTCCACCAGTACTTCTTATTACAGAGGGGTTTGTACTCGAATCTGTATAACCATAAATTCCTCCCCCGCAATGCCCTCCATTTCCATATGCATAAACAAAACCATCAGTTAATACAGGACCTTGAACAGCTCCACCAGATGCAACGCTAGTTTTATCTTCCCATGTTCCAAAACTTCCTCCACAACTCCAAACTCCTCCAATAATCTTTAAAGTTTCTCCTTCTGAACATTTTTGAAGTTCTGAAATAGCATGTCCTGGATTTGGAGTTGTTCCTAAAACAGCATAAACTCCGACGCTGATTCCTAAAATAATCATTACTCCCAATAATATAAAGAAATATTTCTTTTCTATATTCACCTCGAGTTTCATAACTATTTATAAGAAAGGTTATTTAAATAGTTTTTTGTTTCAGAATATATGGCAAAAATAGAAAATAAAAAATTAGAAGATGCTTTAGCTAAAACATCTGCCTCAAAAAGATCTTTTTCGGAAGATGCATTAAATAAAAAAGAAAGTGCAAAAGTATCTGTTGAAGAAGAGATTGGATATCATAAAGGATGCTTAAGCACTTTGATTAATGAGAGAAATGAGATAATTAAAATTATTCAAATAACTGAATCTCTAATGCAAGCACATGTTAAAAGATTAGAAGAGCTTGGTGTAAAGATAGATAGGAAATAATTTGGAATTTAAGCGACTGCAATTCTTTCAGAATTAATTCTATTTACAATCTCATTAAAATGCGGGTGAGAACTCGCGACCTCGCACGAAGTTGAATTTGGATTATACTTCTACCACGAAATCGCTCGGGATTTGAAAAAAGATAATTGGGTTTTAGCAAACCCTATGAGATTTACAATCTCATTAAAATGCGGGTGAGAACTCGCGACCTCGCACGAAGTTGAATTTGGATTATACTTCTACCACGAAATCGCTCGGGATTTGAAAAAAGATAATTGGGTTTTAGCAAACCCTATGAGATTTACAATCTCATTAAAATGCGGGTGACAGGATTTGAACCTGCGCAGGCACTAAGCCACAGGATCTTAAGTCCTGCTCATTTGACCAACTCTGACACACCCGCATATAAAAAACAAAAATTAGTAATATAAAAATCTTTGTAAATCTTGAGTGAGCAAATCATTTGACCTATTCTGATCGAACAATTCTGCGAGATGAAATCTCCGAAGGTAAACTTGAAAAATACGAGCAGAGTTGTGAGAACCCGCATATAAAAAACAAAAATTAGTAATATAAAAATCTTTGTAAATTTTGAGTTGACAAATCATTTGATAACTTATCTAAAATATCTTTGGGAAAGAATAACAGGATACTATCTAAGGAAAAATCCCAGAAATATTTATAAATAGAGATAAACTAAAATAAGCATGGTGATAAAGAGGGATAAATTATTAGTGAGTTTTCTCGTCGGTATTTTTATTTTAAGTGGAGTTTATGCAATTGGTTGGAGTGTTGATATAATTAAATTAAATGATGCAGGAATTCAAAACAATTATAATTCAAATGTTACACGAATGTCTTTTTTGATAAGCGGGGTTGATTGTTCTAATATTTCTGATGTATGGTACACAATAGATAATGGAATAACAAACCAGTCAAAAGCTTGTGCTAGCAGTGAGATTCTTTTAACTGGTTTAATGTCTTTAGAAGGAAATAACACTTGGAAAGTTTATGCTAAAAATCTAGAAGATAATGAGGTTTCTGATTCTGTTGATTTCTGGGTTGATAGTATCTTACCTGAAATTACTATTAATTTACCTACTACAAATCCTTTTTTCACAAATGGAAATTTATTAAACTTAATAGTGAATTTAGAAGAAATAAATCAAGGTGGATATCTTGGAAATGGAAATCCTACTACTTCAAATAAAACAATCTGGAGGCAATTTGATTATCCTAATTTTGGACTAGAAAGAAGTTCATTTGAATTAAATTCGTCTGGAGACGCGAATTGTTCAGCAGTCCCATCTTTTTTAGGAGATGGAGATTATAGTTATACTATTAAAGTCAGAGATGTTTATCCAAATGGTTCTACAATAAGAGAAGTTACAGAAGCAGGAATAATCACTAGAGATACTATTAATCCAAATGTGTTAATTACCTCACCAGAAAATGCATCTTTGCATTATGGAAATGTTGCAATTCAAGCTACTGGAATAGATGACGGGTCTGGGATGGCTCAAATTCAAATTTCAGTTTATAACACCGACGATGAACTCCAAAATTCTAGTAATTGTTTAAATGCTGAAGAGTGCAACTGGAATTGGGATTCTTCTTCTGTTGACGATGGAACTTACTATATTACTGCAACAGCAGTAGATAAAGCAGATAACTCAGAAACAACAAACCCGGTTACAATTATAGAAGTAGATAATACAAATCCAGAAATTTATTTTATATCTCCTTCAGCAGGCATTTATAATTCAAATCAAACAATTAATATCACTGCTTATGATGTTCATTTGCAAAACATAAAACTCTATTTGAATGGAATCTTAGCTGAAAATAAAGATACATCTTTGGGGTTAGATAGTTTAATTTATGATATCAGCGAGGGAAATTATTCAGTTTATGCCATTACTTATGATTCATTTGGAAATACTAACACTAGTGAAACAAGAGAGATAATTGTTGATTTAACTGTGCCGAGCTTGACAAATTATACTCAATTAAATTCTTTGTTCTTATCTCCCCTTGATAACAATAATATACGTGATAATTTAACTATTACTATGAATGCTTCTGAATTAATTAAAGATTGGGGAACAACAAGAATATATAATAGTTCCGAGGATAATATTAAAAATTTTAATTCTCCTGCAGGATCTCCAGATAATATCTATTCTCTTGTTAAAACATGGGATGGAAAAGACACCGAAGGTTCTTATGTTCCAGATGGAGTTTATACAATTAATACGACTATAACTGATTCTGCTGGAAATAATGCTACAATTTATGTTGGAAATGTAACTGTTGATAATACTGCTCCTACGACAACAGATAATGCTCCAGAAGGATGGCAAGTAGAGAATGTAATTGTAACTTTAACGCCTAGTGATGAACTATCAGATGTTGCTAATACTTTTTATTGCATTGACCAATCAGATGAATGCACTCCGGAAACAATTGAAACAGAAATTACAATCAGCTATGAAGGAGCAAATTTTTTAAGATATTACTCTGTTGATAATGCTGGAAATGAAGAAGAAATAAATTCAATTGAAATTGATATAGACAAAGCAAGTCCAGTAATAACTCTAAATTCTATTACAAATAATAAAATATTTAATTCAGATGAGAATAATGTTACTTTTTCGTGGACTGCTGAAGATGGATTTGGAAATGGAGATAGTTGTAATTTAAAACTAAATAATAATTTAACCAGCATAATAGAAGGAGAATTAGGATATGATTATACTGCAAATGAATCAGAAGCAGGAAGATATAATTGGACAGTTATTTGCGAAGATGATTTAGGAAATGAAGTTGAATCAGAGATAAGATATTTCACAATTTTATCTGAAACTAGTTTTGAAGATAATTCTACAGAGTTCACAGATTTGACAGATGTCAACGATATAACTAATGTAACTTGGTTTTCAATATTTTCAAATTCTGGAATGATTAATTGGAGTGCTTCAATTGATTTCTCGTCTGGAATTGATTGGGAAAGTTGTGTAAATATTTCAAGTAATAGAATAGAAGTTAATTCGAGTTGCTTTTCTGGATTTAATGTTTCAGCAAGAATTACAATTTATAATTTGACTTGGAGCAATCCTCAGATTTTAAAAGATGGGGGAGAATGTTCGACTTGCACAGAAATTTCTCACAATTCAACATCTGGGGAATTTGTATTTGATGTAAATGGATTTTCAACTTATAGCACTCAAGAAACTCCTGTAACACCAACGACGACAGACAATTCTGGAAGTGGTGGAGGTGGAGGCTCATCTAGCACTACCACTTGCACAACACAATGGAGTTGCACTTCTTGGACTGAATGCAGTGACGGAAAACAAACTAGAACGTGCACAAAACCAAACTCTTGCGACGCTGGAACAAAACCTTTAGAAAGTCAGAGTTGTGAAATTGCAGAAGAAAATAATGAAGTAACAGGAGAAACTCTGGTAGAAGAGAATGAATCAAAAGGATTTTTCTCTGCTTTAACTGGTGCAATAACTGGAGCAACAATTGGAACACCGACGAGAAAGGCAATATTTTTAACAATATTATTTGTTTCAATTCTAACTGGAATTTACTTTGGAGCAAGATATTATATGAAAAGAAAAGAAGAATCTCAATAGTAAAGAATTTAAACTCTTTTTTCTCTTTCTTTATGTAGACTAGGTCAGCAGATTAGCCCTCTGCTATTTGCAAACGGGCTTTAGGCAGACTACGAGTGATGCGTGATGAAATGTCTAATAGTCCTTATTCGGACGTTGACATCTTGTCTGTTTTGATCTTGTAGATGCGAAGTGGGTCAGGCCTTGATCGGAGCAGCCCTAAACATTTATTTAGATGCTTAGCAGGTAGCGAGATTGAGAAAGAATAAGATAAAACTCATTAGGTTTTTCTGAGCTAGTCGCTCGGTCTACACTAAAAAGAACCCCCGGTTCTTTTTGAATCTCCTCAAAATACGAACGGGTGACATCGCCATTGCGCATAGGCATCGCGAGATACGGAATATTTTTTTCGCGAGGTTGCTTCAGCTAACGCTGTAAAATCGCGAGGCTATGGATGCTACAAAAAAGAGCTCAATTATTTTCAACAAATTTATAAACTTCTTTTAATTATTTAAAATATGAAAGAGGGGTATAATAAATCTGGGCAGTTTTACCTTGCAGCAGCAATTGTAATTATCGTCGCTATTGTGAGCTTTGCAGGAATCACAAATTATCTTCAGCGAGGAGAACCAGTAAGAATTTATGATTTAAAAGATGAGTTGGGAATTGAAAGCGGACAAGTTTTGGATTATGGAGTTTATCAGGAATATGACACAACTCAGACCAATAATTTGTTAAAAGATTTTACAGAAAATTATGCTCATTATGTTGAGAAAGGGTTTAGCTTGTATTTTATTTTCGGAAACGCAGAAAAATTAGTAGTTGCTGGATACAAAGATTTAGTTACTGGAAAAATCAGCATCGGACAAGGAAAAAATTTTCAATCTGAATTGCAATTTACCCAAGGTGTTTATAATGCAACTACAATTGATAATGTAAACCTTGATGAGGATAATATTGTAAATGTAAAAATAGAGGAGACAGAATATAAATTCAAATTAAAACCAGGAGATAATTTTTACTTTGTAATTTATCAAAAAACTTCAGGAGGAACTTATGTTGAAACAGGATAAACGAGGGATTAGTCCAATAATAGGATATGTTCTTTTAATTGCAGGAGTAATTGCAGTATCTGTAGTAATTTATCCCTGGCTAAAATCTTATGTTCCTCAAGAGATTACAGAATGCAAAGAAGGAGCTTCGCTATTTGTCAAGTATGTTAATTGCACAAAGGATTTAACAAGTGGCAAATTAGAATTAAGATTAACTTTGAGAAATAATGGGTTGTTTGATTTAGATGGATTTATGATTTATTCTGCAGAAGATAAAGAACAGGAGATTGCAACTACAAGTATTGCGCAATATGCTGGAGGAGCAGAGGGGCTAATAATGTTTAACGGAGGAAGATTTCCTCTTAAACCAAATGAAGAAGCAAATTATTTCTTTAGCACCACTACAATTCCGAAGATAGAAAAAATAGAGATAATTCCTGCAAGATTTGAAATTGCAAATAATAAAAATAGATTTACTATTTGTGGAAACTCTAAAATAAGTGAAACAATAGAATGTGAATTTTCCAATCCTATTAGATAGAGATAAATATTTAAACTAAAAAAAACTTTTGAATAAATGAAAAAAAATAAAGGTGTCTCCCCAGTTATTGCGACAGTATTGCTTATCTCTATGGTCGTTGTCCTCGCACTGATAGTAATTCTTTGGTTTATGAGCTTAACAAAAGAAGCCATTACAAAATTTGATGGACAAAATGTAGAAATTGTATGCAGAGATGTAAGTTTTGAAGCAAGTTTCTCGTCGGGAATCTTGTCTGTAGAAAATACTGGAAGTGTGCCGATATTTAGTGCAAAAATAAAAGAAGAAAATTACGGAGAATTTGAAACAAAGGATGTTACTGGTTGGCCTAAAAAAGGATTAAATCCTGGGCAAGTTTTCTCCTCTTCATTAACTATTAATGGTCAGACAATAATAATAATCCCTGTTTTAGCTGGAGAGTCAGAAAGTGGTATGCAAAGTTTTATTTGCAATGAAGAACAAGGATATAAAATTAATGTGATTTAAATGGAAAAAAAAGGAGTTTCAGATGTGGTTGGAGTAGTAATATTAATTGCACTTGTAATTGGATTAACAGCAATTGTTTGGATGGTTATAACTGGATTAGTAAAAGAAGAGTTGAGTGGGGCTAAATCTTGTTTTGGAAATTTTGAAAAAGTAACTTTTAACAAAAGATACACCTGTCAAGATGGAACTACAAAACAGCTAAACTTTTCAATTAGTGTAAAGGATTTAAATATAAGTGAGATAGTTGTTGCGATTTATGGAGAAGGAGAAATAAAAACTATTCGTATCGACGGAGATTCAGCTTATCCTTATGCAAAAAATTTTGCTGACACAGCATATGGAGGCATATTAATTCTCCCTCAAGAAAATGAGGGGAAAACTTATAGTGTAAATCTTATTGGAATGAATATGGCTAAAGTTGATTCAATTGAAATTGCTCCTGTAATTGGAAGTGAACAATGTGATAAGTCTGATTCAATTTATTCTGTAGAAGATTGTAAATTACTTATTTAATTCAACAAATTTATAAACTTCTTTTAATTGATATAATAAAATGGTGAAAAATAAAAGAGGGCAGGTATGGATTGAAACTGTTGTATATACTTTGATTGCGTTTACTTTAATTGGGATTGTAATTGGGGTTGCAAAACCGAGAATAGAAAAAGTTCAGGACAAAGCACTTATTGAACAGTCACTTGCAATGTTAAAAGATATTGATTCAATTATTTCTTCTGTAAAAGGAACTCCAGGAAATCAAAGAATTATAGAAGCATTTATCAAAAAAGGCAATTTAATTATTGATGGTGAAAAAGATATTATTTTATTTGAAATAGACAGCAAGATAGAATATAGTCAAGCAGGACAATCAATTGAAAAAGATGGTTGGATAACTTTAACAGAAATTAAAGGAGAAAATAATATAGTTACAATTTCTAGAAACTATTCTGGAATTTATAATCTACAATACCAAGACGGAGATAAAGAAAAGATAATTAGCAAAGCAACAACTCCTTACAAAATTGAAATCTCCAATAGAAGAATTCAGGAGGATAATAAAGTTTTAATTAATATAGATATAAAATGAGCAACGAATATAATAAAAATGTGCAGGAATACAAACGACCGGAAATAAATTTCAGTCCTAAAATTCCAAAATTACCTACTATAAAAGATAAGACAAAAATAAATGTGAGGTATGCTCTTATCTCTCCATTTGCATTTGCTCATGTTTATTGGAATCCAAAAATTTCTGAAGTAGTTTATGATGTTGAAGAACCTGCTTTAAATGAAGAAGAAAGTGAGCAAAAAAATAAAATTGTATCTGCTATGAAAGAGTTGATAAGTTTTGAACATCTTGCCAGTAGAAAAGAAGATGCTTTACTGGATTATATTGATAAAAGATTTAAATTATTTTTAATTGAGCTAGGAGTAGAAATGAATTATGAAAGTTATAGGAAAATTTTCTATTATCTTGTAAGAGATTTTATAGGATTTAACAGATTAGATCCATTATTAAAAGATTATTTTGTCGAGGATATAGAATGCAATGGAGAGAAGACCCCAGTTTACATAATTCATAGAAAATTTAGAAATCTTAAAACAAATATTGTTTTCCCGAGGATATCTGAACTAACTTCATTTGTAGAGAAACTTGCGCAGAGAAGCGGGAGATATATTTCTTATGCTCAGCCGATTTTAGACAGCAGTCTTCCAGATGGTTCAAGAGTTAATGCAACTTATACTAAAGATATAACCAGCAGGGGTCCTACTTTTACAATAAGAAAATTCACAAAAACTCCAT
>CAYIAD010000004.1:0-21196 GCA_964361295.1 Candidatus Woesearchaeota archaeon | reverse complement strand
AGGGATATTTTTCAGAAAGATTTATAAATGATATTTTTCATATATATTTTAGATACATAAAAGAGGAAGATGAAAAATATTTTTGGAAAAGAGGCGAAAAGTAATTTTTACCTATTTATTTTATCATCTGCAATTGTTTTAATTTCTCTGAGTTTTTTTGGTTTTGTTTTTGCAACAACTGCTGCTGTTCCTTTAGATGTTACAACTTCTGCTGGAATTACAAGCTTAAATGTTACTGAGGGAGTTGTTTCTATAATTAATGTTACAATTAATAATTCAGATATTACTCCTCAAGCAAATATTACTCAAGTTAATATTACTCTTCCTGCTGGTTTTTTCTATGTTTCTGGTAGTTGGGGAAATACAAGCACTTCAGCTAGAGGTGCTGTTGCAAATTTTACAAATACTACTACTGCTTCTTTTTTAACCACTCCCACAGTTTTAACATGGCAAAATTTTACAAATGTAGGTTATATAATTAATTCAAGTCAGAATGATTCATCATTTTGGTTTAAGGCAGTTGCATATACTCCTGGTTATTATAATCTTAGTGTTTTAATTTATAATGGTTCTGCTAATCCAACTAGAACTAATATAACTATTAAAGTTATAAGTTCAATATTGGCTGCAGATGGTTCTGATGTAATTACAGTAAATGAAGATGCAGTTAATACATCAGTAATAAATATTACTGTTAATAATACCCGAGGATATGGAGGAATTCCTTCAACTGCGAATATATCTACAGTTAATATTAGTTTGCTTGGACATATGGTCTTCACAAGTGGTTCTGATCAAGTTTTATCAAGTGTTACTAATGTTACTAATGCTAGTTTTACAAGCACTGGAAATATGTTATCTTGGGATAATAGAACTGGAATTGGTTATTTAATTAATGGTAGCACAAATATGTCTACCTTTAAATTTAATATTACCGCAGGAAATGCCGGAGTTTATAACATCACTGTTAATTTATATAATAGAACTGCTTTAGTTTCTTCAAGAAATATAACTCTTATTGTTATCCAAGCTCCATCAGCTGTTACAGCTTCGACAGGTTTGTTAAATTTCAGCAATGTTAGTGAGGAAAGCAGTATTTTACTGAATATAACTATTAACAACTCTTATGATGATATTGGTTCTGGAAATATCTCTCAAGTAAATATTACTATTCCAAGTTCATTCAAATTTGTTCTAAATTCAAATGGAACTAACAATAATACTGTTGCTAATTTTACAAATACAAGTACAGTTTTAACATGGCAAAATTTTACAAATGTAGGTTATTTAATTAATGCTAGTGCTAATTACACTTCTTACTGGTTTAATGTAACTCCTACTGTTCCAGGATGGTTTAATATAACAATTACTCTTTATAATCAAACAACTATTACTAATAAATATCTTGGAATCTTTGTAAATGATGTGATGAAACCAGAAGTTAGATTTGCTAATTTTACTTCCGCAGTAAAAAATAAAGGAAATTATTCTAAGACTAGCACTAATTCAAGTTTAGTATTAAATGTTTCTATTAGTGATGACGGAATTATTGATACTGTTATATTTAATATTACAAACGGCACTGGAGGAGGATTAAATGCTTCATATAGAGCTTCGAATTATTCATCAAATCAGTGGTGGAATACGAGTTTAAATCCAGCTCATTTTAGAGACGGAAGGTTTAATATTACTGTGTTTGTAAATGATACAAGTGGAAATTTTAATGAGACTACATTGCAAGATCTTTTAGTAACATTTGATAGTACTATACCAACAGCGTCAATAACTTGTACACCAACTCAGCTTAATACTGGAGATACAGTTACTTGTTCATGTTCTGGTAGTGATTTGCTTTCAGGAGTTAATTATACTTCTTGGACTGCAAACCCTTCTACTGCAAATACAGGAACACATACTACTGTTTGTTCTGTTGAAGATCAAGCAGGAAATCCTGGTTCAGGAAGTACAACTTATACTGTTGAATTAGGCAGTTCTGCTGTATCTTCGGGTAGTGGAGGTGGAGGAAGTTCTGCAAGTTTCTGGACTGCTGGAACATTTACTACAACAAGTACTCAATTACAATCTGGTTATACAAAAGAGTTTAGTGCTAAACAAAGAGTTACTATGACTATTGCTGGAGGAACACATCATGTTGGAATTAAAGAAATAACTTCTACAACAGCAACTATTGAAATTGCAAGCACCCCAGTGTCAGTTAAATTAGATGTTGGTGGAGAGACAAAAGTAGATTTAGACGCTGATGGAGTTTATGATGTTTATGTTAAGCTTAATTCAATTACCGGTGGAAAAGCAGATGTTACTATTAAATCAATTTCTGAAAAGGTTCCTGTGGAAAAAGAGGGAGAAACTGTTGATGTAAGTGGAGGAGAGATTCTTGAAGATGAAATTCCAACAACAGAAGAATCTGGTGGAATTGGTACAGGAACAATTGCTACAATAATTATAATTATTTTAGTAATTTTGATTGCATCTGCAATTGGAATGAGAAAGAGAAATAGATGAGTTTTTTTTAGATTAATTTGATATATAAACCAAAGAAACTATGGAAAAAAAAATAGCTATATTGTTTTTATTTATTTTAGGTATTTTGTTTAGTTTAAATTTTGTTTTATCTTTTACAATCCAAAGTGTATCTCCAAATTATTTAAACAGAACTGCCCCTACAATTATAAATATAACGATAAATAATACTGATTTAAAGAATATAACTCAAATTAGTTTTACTCTCCCTATGGAATCTATTTTTTATGGTAATAATGCTACAAGTGCTAGCGCTTCTATTTTTACAAATACTACTACTCCCCCAAATTTACCAATTTTAACTTGGACAAATACAACTACTGATGCATTAATTTCTCCTAACCAAACAGTAAGTTTTTTATTTAATGCTACTTTAAGAAATTTAGGATTAATGTTTACAAATATTACTCCGATTACTGCAGTTCATCTTTCTGGACCTCAAACTCAAAGTTCATATAATTTTGTAGTTAATTTTGGTTTTTCTGGATTTGTATTAAATGAAACAGGAGGAAATGAAAGCAATGTAAATCTTACTATTTATCAATATGCCGTCGGTCAAAATGGTCCTCCAACAGAGATTTTTGAATCAAGTGTTTTAACAAATGCAAATGGTTCTTTTTCTTTTTCTAGTGTTAATGGTTCTGCTTCTTTGTATACTCTTAAAATGATTAGATATGGTCCTGGAATAGGATGTTATTCTGCAAATGTTTCTTGTAATGCTACAAAAGTTGGTTCAATTTTACCTGCTTTTCCAGCAATGATGTATTATCCTGCAACTGCAAATTTAGCGTGGGTTATGGAATTTATGAGACCTCCTTCTTTGAATGGAACTTCTTTTTATTTAGAACCTGCGACAACTTTAAGATTATATGCAACAGGATTTAATGGTTCAGTTACAACACAACAAAAATTCGGGTATGAAGTTGTGGACCAAAAAGTTGGTTTTCCTGTTGAAAGTAATATTATGAATTCTGTGACCACTAAAGATATTGTTGTTCCAGCATCGAGAAATTATACTATTATGTTTACAAGACTTCCTTTTGGATCAAATGCTTTTACTTGGGGAAGTTCATGTAATGGAAGTTTTATGAATGATACTAATTGTCCTACTCCTCCTATTTCAAATAATTCTTTAGGGACATTAACTTCTGGACAGATTTTATTAATTAATCAAAGTTTAGTAACTAGTCAATATAGATTAGCAGGTTGCATTAAGATTGCTGGAATTAATAATACTCAGTTAAATATAACAAGTTTTATTTTGAAAATGGTTCCTTGGATTGGTTTTGTTCTTCCAATAAAATCCGATATGGGAGATATAGATATTACTAATTCAAATCAATTGGATTATAGGGTTGCGAATACTCCTGTTAAATGTACTGGAGGAATGGCTTATTATAATGTTTCTGTTATTGGATCAAGTGGAGGAATAAATTATTTAATTCAGGTTTTTGCAAAAAATGCCTCTAATGAAGCTGGAAATCCTGGACTTAATGCATTAAGTTTAGCGGGTTTTCAAAATGTTTCTATTACTGGAGATACTTTATTAAATATTTCTTTATTTAATCTGGCTGGAAATTATACCACAAATCAAGCAGAAGCAAATACCACTAAAATAAAAATAAATATTCAAAATTCAACGGGCGGGGCGATAACTACTAATCTTAATGCAAATGTCAGAATTAAAAATACTGTTACTGGAACAATAACTTATATTATTGAAAGTATGTCAAGCGGTAGTTTTTTTATTCCTATTTTAAATAATAGCAACTGGGCTAAAGTAATGGTTTTTGCAAGTGATTCTCCTCCAAGAGAGATAACTATCAATTTATCTAATTATGAAACTAATGTAACTATGGTTAGTATGAATGAAGGAACTGGCGTTGGTATGAAAAGAATTAATGAGTCTGGACAAATGGAGATGATAAATTCAACTAGATTAAATAGTACCTCACAAATTCAGTTAAGATTTTTAAGAAATTCTGTAGATTGTAATGTTCTTACTCCTCCTGCAAATTGTCTTTTAACGTCGATGCAAGCTAAAAATTTTAATCCATTAACTGCTTTAGTTGCTGGAAAAATAAATATGGAAATGAAAATAACAAGCACTAATGTTAGTTTAATGTTTATGAATTTTGATATGTTTGCTGCAAAACAGCCTCCAATGGAAAGTATTATGAATGAGAATAGTTCTTCATCAAGTAATGCTACAAGTCAGCTGTGGGAATTTGGAAGTTTTGCCCCTGCAGATACTTATGACTATGTTATAGTTGGAATGCCTTACTCAGATAGTGTGATAAATGATGCTTTAGATATAAATCTTAGTTCTCCTTTGCTTTATGATGAAAATTGGAAAGTGGTTTGGAATAAATCAAGAGGCGATACAGCTCAAAATTTAACCGACGAATTCAGCGATTATAATTCTACTTCATTATATCAGGGATTCCTTAATCAAGGAGGGTTAAATTGTAGTAAAGTAGATTCAAATTTAAATGTAACTCCTTGTTATGTGAATCGTTCTTCTAATCTTCTTTATATGCGAGTTCCACACTTCTCTGGAGTTTCTCCTAATTTATTAACTCCAATTATTTCTGCTTCAGCTTCAACAACAACTAGTTCTACGGGGGGTTCTGTTGGAACTGCATCCTTTTGGACATCTACTCAAATAATTAGTGATGCCCAGTTTAAAGAAGGATATACCGGAGAGTTATCGAAGAAAAATAGAATTAAACTTAATATTGGTACAGAAACTCATTATGTTGGAATTATCGATATTCTTAGTAACGAAGTTGTAATTAATATTTCAAGTGATCCGATACAAATTAGATTAAGTTCTGGAGAGGAAGATAGAGTGGATGTTGATACTGACGGATATTATGATCTCTACTTAAAATTAAATTCCATATCCGATAATAAAGCAAATGTAACAATAAAATCTATCTATGAATTAGCTCCTGAAGGTCAAGTTACTGATAGTGGTCAAAAAGTAAAAACAGAAGGAGAGGAAAGTAAGGGAGAAGATAATAAAACATTTTGGATAGTAATTGTAGTTGTAATTATTTTAATTTTGATTGGAGTTTCATATTCTTTGACTAATTTTAAGAAAAGAAGATATTCTATCTATGGTTATTAACATAAATTTTTAAGCTACTTTTAATTATGTTTTAAATGGGAATTGATTTTAATCAAGTTATATTCGCTGATTTGCATATTCATTCGAGATTTTCAAGAGCTTGCAGCAAGGATTTGAATTTTGAGAATTTAGTTAAGTGGGCGAAGATTAAAGGGCTGAATCTTCTTGGAACAGGGGATTTTACTCATCCTGTTTGGATTGAGGAGATTAAACAGAAACTAAAGAATAATGGAAACGGGTTTTATTATTTAGGGGATTTTCCTTTTATTATTACTGGGGAGGTTTCTTTAATTTATACTCAGGGGCGAGGGAGAAGAGTTCATTTGGTTTTGCTTGTTCCGTCGGTAGAAGTAGCTGAAAAAATAAATTCTTATTTAGATACAAAAGGAAGACGAGATTATGATGGAAGGCCTATATTTAAAATTCCTGCTGGAGAGTTTGTAAAAGAAATGAGGAAAATTTCAGAAGACATAGAAGTAATTCCTGCACATTGTTTGTTGCCCGATTCTTTGATTCATACTAATAAGGGGGTTAAAAAAATAAAAGATATAGAAATTGGAGATGGAGTTTTAACTCATAAAGGAAAATTTAAAAAAGTAAATGAAGTTTTGATTAATGATTACCAAGGAGAAATGTATCACATAACCCCCTGGTATTTTACAGAAGGATTAAAAACAACTCCTGAACACCCTTTTTATGTAATCAAAAGTCATAAAAATTGTTTGTCTACTAAGGGGTTATGTAAACCCTTATGTTCAAAAGTTGATACTTGTGCAAGAAAATATTTTAAAAATTATTCTGCTGAATGGGTAATGGCTAAAGATGTTGAAAAGGGAGATTTTTTAGTTTATCCTAGAATAAAAGATGAAGAAGATTTATCTAAACTTGATTTGTGCGATTATATAAAAGATTATAAAAAAATTGATGAAAATATGATTGTTTCTAAAGATGCAAGAAATCATACTGGAAAAATTAATAGATTTATTAATCTTGATGAAAAATTTTGTAGACTTTTAGGATATTTTTTATCTGAAGGTTATTTAATTAGTGATGGAGGAATTGGATTTAGTTTTCATTCTAAGGAAAAAGAGTATATTCAAGAAGTAATTTCTTTTATTAAAGATTCTTTTGGGTTTGATTTAACCAAAATTGATTCTCGTAGAGAAAACCAGGCAGATTTAATTTTTAATTCTAAATTATTAAACTCTTTTTTTAGAAATTTTTATTTAGGAGATATCAAAAGAGCAAATGCTAAAATTCTTCCTAATGAATTTGCTATTTTGCCTAAAAGAAAAGTTGTAGAACTTTTTAGAGGTTGGTGGAGAGGAGATACAGGATATACAATTTCAAGGCAACTTGCAAATCAAATGAAGTTAATATGTTTAAAATTAGGAATTATTCCATCAATTTTTATTGATTCTATTAAAAATCATAAAAAAAGAGGTAAACATTTTATCAAAGATAGAGAAATAATTGCTAAATTTGATTTGATTATTTTTTCTAATCTTTCATTTTTTGAAGAAGATTATGGAATGTTAAAAGAAAATTGTTTTAAGAAGTCAATTAATAAAATTAAGAGGAAGCATGGATGGGTTGATGAGAATTATATTTATATGCCTGTAAGAAAAATAAATGTCAATAATTATCAAGGAGAAGTATACAATTTAGAAGTTGATGATGATAATTCTTATGTTTCTGAATTTGTTTGTATTCATAATTGTTGGACGCCTTATTTTGGTGTTTTTGGAAGTGCTTCTGGTTTTGATTCTTTGAAAGAAGCTTTTGGTGAGGAATTTGAAAATGTGCATGCAATTGAAACTGGAATTTCATCTGATCCTCCTATGAACTGGAAAATTAAAGATTTGGAAAATAAGTCAATTCTTAGTTTTTCTGATAGTCATTCTTTTTGGCCATTTAGATTAGGAAGAGAGGCGACTATTTTCCGACGCTGTGATTCTTATTCTGAGTTAATTAAACAGATAAAAGAAAATAATTTTATTGGAACGATTGAAACAGATCCTGCTTATGGGAAATATCACTGGGATGGGCATGCTTCTTGTAATTTTTCTTGTGGACAAGAGGAAAGTAAAAAGTTAAAAGGAATTTGCCCTAAATGTGGCAAGCAATTAATTATTGGAGTGGAGAATAGAGTGAAGAGTTTAGCAAATGGAACTGGAAAAGATTACCCTAAGAAAAAAATATTTTATAGTATTTTGCCTCTTCATGAAATAATTTCTTTGGCATTAGGAACTGGTATGCAGAGCAAAAAAGTTTGGGAAGTTTATGACTCTTTAATTAAACAATTTGGAAATGAATTTAATATTTTAATAAATGTCTTAGAAAAAGAGTTGCTTGATGCAGAAATTCCAAAAACTTTGATTGATTTAATTTTAAAGAATCGCTACGGTAAAATTAAAGTAAAACCAGGATATGATGGAGAGTATGGGGTTGCTTTGTTAGAAAATTCAGAAGAACAAAAGACTTTATTCTAAGGGACCATCTTTTATTTTGATGTATTTGTAATGAGCATCTTTTGTTTCAATTTTGCATTTTAAACATTTTTCTTGAAGAGAATAAGATTTGCAATTAGGACATTTTCTAAGTTTCATTTTTCTATTAAACTAAATTCAAATTTTTCTTTTTTAGCTTTATTCTGAATTTCATTTATAATTTCTTTAAGTTTATTATCTGCTTTTTTTGCGTCTTCGGATTCTTTTTTTAGAGAGTATTTTCCAGCAGAGAGATATTTTATTTCTATTCCTTCAGCAGGAGTAAGTATTTTTTTTATTTTTTCAAGTCCATCTGGAGCAGTTGTTGTGAGTTTAATTTCTTTTTTAACAATAACCTTTTTTTGTTTTTGAGATTTTATTATTTCAATTATTTTGTTTGCATTCTCTTTACCGACGACGATTTCTAATTTTTTTGGGTTTTCTTTGCTTTCTTCTAGGAAATTTATAATATCCCCCCTTTCTATAATTTCTCTGCTTTGTTCTCCAAGAATTGTTTTTAATATATTTTTATAACTTCTTTCTAAATTGTATTTTTCTCTTACTTCTTTTTGATCTTTTTGAGTAACTCTTCTCAAAGATAATTCTATTTGTCCTTTGTTTGTTCTTAATACTTTGCAGATTATTTGTTTTTTTGGGACAACATATTCTCGTAAATTTCTTATTCTTCCTGGAGCTATTTCAGATAAGACAATTGTTCCCTCTCCGTTTCCTTCTATTTTTACAAAAACCGTAGTGCCAACTATTCTGTCAACAGTGCACATCACTATTTCTCCGACTTCAATTTCCATAGAATTAAAATTCAGATGTAGTTTTTAAGGGTTTTGTTATATTCTTATGACCTCTATCTCTAAATTTTTTCTTAAATCTTCAATGAATTTTTCTTCGTGTTCTTGTTTGATTAAACATCCTGCAGCATATTCATGGCCTCCAACTTCTCCTTGGAATTTTGAAGTTATATTTGCTAAAAGGTCTCTTACATTTCTTCCTTGTTTCCCAACATTTCGTGCAGAGATTTTTATTTTTTCGTCATCGCTGTAAGCAAGAGTTATGACTGAAGTTCCCTCTTCATATAGTTTGGAGTTTGATAAAATGCTTGCAATTGTTCCAATTATTGTTTCTTTTATATTTTGTTTAGCATTTATTATTACATAATCTCTTCCCTGAATTTTTTTTGCTTCAGCTACAAATTTTAATGCAGAAACAATATGCTGCCGATACTTTACATGTATTGATTCTACTTTCTTTTTTGCAGAGGAAATTTCCATACAAAATTGGAGTGCAGTATTTGGATCTCCTAATCTAGAACAGGCATTTATTTTGGCACTCATTTCTCTAGCATCTTCTAATTTATTATACATTTTAATTAAAAAAATATCTCCGATTATCTCTTGATTAGTTGTTTTAGGATTTCTTAATATAATTGCAGTCACTAATTTTTCCATTTCTTCTTCAGTTAGTTCTAGTAAACTTGGATACCCTTTTGAGCTAGGATTTATATTAGAATCTCTTAAAAGTTCAAGCACTCCTTTTAAATTTCCAGTTACTCCTTGGATGTATGGACTAGAACAATATTCCAAAGTTCTATTGAGGGGTCTTGTAGAAGGATAAATCATGACACCTCTTCTTTTTTTTATTTCTCCGTCGGTTAATATTCCGTGATTTATTTTGTCTATTTCTTTTTCAAGTGTGTCTCCGATCATTCCTAAAACTGCTAATTTCGCGAATTCTTTATTTTTTTCGTCTATTTCTTTACAAAATAGATAAGATAATCCTGATGCGCTAATTTTTTCTTTTTCTCCTAAATGGGGGTTTATTATTTTTACGTTTTTTGGAATTTGTTGAATTATTTCATGATGGTCAATTATAAAAATATCTTCGTTTGGAATATTTGAGATTGCGTCTAGGTTTCCTGAACCCAAATCTAAAAAGAGAATTATTTTACTTGTTGGCAAGTTGTAGATAAATTCTTTTTCTAAACTCTTTAAAATTATTACTGAAAATCTTCTGTCTAATTTTTTTAAAGTTTGAATTAATATTGTTGCTGAAGTAATTCCGTCAGTATCAAAATGGCTGATTATCAGGGTTTCTTTTGTTTTTGTTTTTTCAAGAAATTCTTTTGCTATTTCAATTATTTGATTATTCAATATCCCCTCTTTTTCCATTTTAGTAGATAAAATTTTTATTCTAATTGATGATACATTTTTAACTTTCTATTTTGTGCAAAAATTCTTTCTTTGTCTCTTTTTGCTCTTTTGTCTTGATGGTTTTTTTTGCAATGTGTTTTTAATTTTTCAAGTTTGTCTCCGATGTTTTGTATGTCTGGATTTGTGTATAGTTTTTCTTTTTTTAGAATCTTAGAAATTTTTCCATTAAATTCTCGAGGATGTATTTTTTGTTTTCTTAGTGCTTCGCCTATTTTTTCAGCAGTTAATCCGGTTTTTGCTAATTCGATTATTTTAGATTCATAATCTGATTGGCTTACTTTTCTTGTTTTTCCTTCCTCTTCTTTAATTTCTATTTTTTTAATGTTTTTAGTTGTCATAAGAGATGAAAAAAAAGGTTGTTTTTAAAGATTGCTGTTGATCGAAGATTTACGAAAATATTTAAAGGATTTATTCCTTTTTATAGCATGGTTCAAACAATAGGGGTGGTTTCATTGAAGGGGGGTGTTGGAAAGACTTCTAGTGTAATCTCTTTGGGGGCTGCGCTTTCAGAATTTGGGAAAAAAGTCCTTCTTGTCGACGCTAATTTTTCTGCTCCGAATTTAGGTATACATCTTAATTTGATAAATCCTACAAAGCATATTCATAATGTTTTAGACAGAAGTGTGAATCCTTCTGAAGCAGTTTACAATTTGGAAAAATTTGATGTTTTGCCTGCAAGTATTTTTGCGACTCAGATAATCGCGCCCTTAAAATTGAGGGATTTTTTAAAATATTTGGAACCAAAATATGATTATATTCTTATAGATTCTTCTCCTGCTTTGAATGAAGAAACTCTTGCAGCTATTCTGGCTTCGGATAAAATTTTTGTTGTTACAACTCCAGATTATTCTACTTTGGGAATGACTTTGAAAGCAATAAAAATTGCAAAACAGCGAGGGACTCCGATTGAAGGATTAATTTTGAATAAAGTTTATAATAAAAGTTTTGAACTTTCGTTGAAGGAAATTGAAGACACTGCAGAGGTTCCTGTTCTTGCTGTTATTCCCCATGATATAAAAATTCCTGAAGCCCAGTCTAAATTTATTTCTTTATTAGAACATAGCCCGAATTCAGAGAGTAGCGAGGAATATCGTAAATTGGCAGCTGCTCTTTCAGGGGAAAAATATCCCCCAATAAAAATTAAGAATTTTTTTAGATTGATTATTCCTAGAAAGCAGGATATTAATAGGACTATTTATTATAGAAGAATTTTTGAAGATGAAAATTAGTTAGTTTTATAAATAATTTTTAGATTGTTGTATTAAGTTTGTTATAATGGAGCCCTATCGTCCAGTGGTCAAGGATACAGGCCTTTGAAGCCTGGGACCTCGGTTCGAATCCGAGTAGGGCTATAAGTTATTAAAAAATGAAAGTTATTTTTTTAGAAAGAATTAAAAGTAAGATTTTATTAAGTTTATTCTTGGTTGGAAAGAATTTATTAAGTTAAGTAAGTATAAACTTCTCTTTTCAATAGTGCTAGGGATTATAATTTTACTCTTAGGATTTAGTAATTTTAATTTTGTAAAATGTTCTGCAGGAACTTGTTTAGATTCTAATGCTCCTTTATATAAAAACATTATTGCAGGAATAACTTTATGGCCAGGATTTTTAATAATGTCATTAATTTCAAATATATCTATCTCAACAGGTAAAATAGCAATATACTTCGGAGTTCTATTAGAATTTTTATACGCATATTTAATTATCTGTATCTTTGCACTTTTCTTTAAGAAAAAAAACAATGTTAAATAAGTAGGGCTATTTTTGTATCTAAATTTTTATAAATGGGAATTATATATTTCTTTTTTATGGTAGATTACATTCTTACTCAAAAGAAAACTTCAAAAGGAGTTTTAACTCATAGAAATATCTGTCTTAAATTTCTTTTTTTTAAGGAAGGAAGAGAGTATAGTCGAAATATTGAAAGACAAATGTTAAATTTAGCAGAGGATGTTTTGAGATTTCCAGGAGTTGAAAGAGTTAAAGTTTATTTTGATCCAGATACTAATTATTATTTTGCAGATGGATATAACTCCCAAGGACATTTGGTTAAAAATAGGCGTTAGTGTTCTTTATATCTTCCACGTTTTTCAACTGCTTTTAATCTCTCTAAAACTTTTAGAGATTCTGATTTATTAATTAAGAGATAACTAGATTCAATCGCTTTCCAGAGTTTTTCCCAGTTTGTAAAATGTTTTGCTTCTAGTGCTTGTTTTAGAACATGCAAATCAACTGCTTTGTCTTCATATTTTCCATTTTGATAACCTAAACCAAAGTCAATAAAGAAAATTTTATTATCTTTTAGAATCATATTACTTGTTGTTAAGTCACCATGAATTAAATCTTCTTTATGAAGTTTAGAAACTGATTCTCCTATTTTTTCACATATTTCTAATTGTTGTTTTAATGGAAAATCATCTAAGTGTTGAGAGAGTCTTTTTCCTTTGATAAACGGCATTATTATTTGATACTGTTCTTTTGTTTCTTCTGGAGCTGGACATGAAATTACTTTTGATGCTTTTGTTAAGAGTTTAGTTTCACTTCGTGTTCTTAATTTTCTTATTTTTTCATCAAGTTCTGGAATGCGATAAGATTTTGGAATTCTTTGTTTGATAATTTGATTTTTAGCTTTATCTAATAAGATTGTTGCTTCTGCGCCTTGCGAGATAATTTTTTGAGAGATCATATAATATTAGAATATTTTGGATATAAAAATGTTTTATTGTTGGCATTTTAGTTCAAGCATTTGAATTTTTTAATATTGACTGCTTGGTTATTTTTTACAATATAAATGATTATAAATTTTAAAATTTACTTTTTTATATGCTTGATAATGAAATTGGTGGAGAAGAAAAAAAATTAAGTGTTTCTGAAGCTTTGAATATTGGAATAAATTTTCAAAGAAATGGCAATTTGTCCAAAGCATCTGAAGTTTATAGAGAAATTTTGAAATGTTTTCCAGAGCAATCAGATGCTCATCATTTGCTTGGTTTAATTTGTTCTCAATTAGGAGATTGGGATGAGGCTATTAAGGAAATAAAAAAAGCCATAGAATTAAATCCGAATGCTATTTTTTATGGAAATCTTGGCATGGTTTATCAAGGACTGAACAATTTTTTTGAAGCATTTATTAATTTTGAAAAAGCATTGGAATTAAATCCTGTTTATGATGGGGCTTATTTGGCTCATTATAATCTTGGAATTTATTATACTGAAAAGAAAAATTTTGAAAGAGCTATTTTTCATTATGATAAATGCTTAGAATTAAATAATTCTTTTTACGATGCTTATTGGAATAGAGGATTAATTTTACTTGTGCTTGGAAAATATAAAGATGGATTTGAAGATTATGAATATAGATTTAAGAAAAAAAGTTCTACAGATTCAAGAGATTTTAGAAAGCCCAAGTGGAATGGTGAAGATTTGAATGGGAAAAGAATATTAGTTTCTTGTGAGCAGGGATTTGGAGATAGTATTCAATTTGTTCGGTATATCCCCTTGATAAAAGAGAGAGGGGGGGATGTGATATTGGAATGCAAGAAAGAACTTAAAAGATTATTTGAAAATTTTAATGGGTTGATTGATGGAATTGTGGATAAGCAAAAAGATAAAGTTCCTGAAATTGATTTTGATTATTATATTCATTTAATGAGTTTGCCTAGAATTTTTGATACAACAACTGAAAATGTTCCATTTAGTAATGGATATATTCATATAAATAAAACTTCAAAAAGAGAGTTTGATAAAAGTAAATTTAATATTGGAATTGTATGGAGTGGGAATCCAGATTTTCCAGATAATTCCTTGAAATCTGCAAATTTTGAGGATTTTAAAATTTTAACAGAGATTCCTGGAATTAAATTTTATTCTCTTCAAAAAGGAAAAGCTGGAGAGAGGTTAAATGATTCAGAGATTGAGGATTTAACCAAAGAAATTTTTGATTTTAGAGATACTGCTGAATTTGTTGCTGGGTTGGATTTGATAATTTCAATTGATACTTCAATTGCTCATCTTGCTGGGGCTATGAGAAAAGATGTTTGGGTATTGCTGAATGATTCTGCTGATTGGAGATTTGGAATTAATGGAAATAATTGTGTTTGGTATTCTAGTATGAGGTTATTCAGGCAAAAAGAAAAAGGAGATTGGAAAAGTGTTTTCGAAGAAGTTAAGAGAGAGTTAGAGAGAGTAATTAAAGAACGTGATATTTTTAATAATAAATAAATTATTCCTTATATTCTATCTAAAATTCATCATTTTCTTTTTACCAAACTTCTTCATCATTTTTTGAAGTTGTTTTTGAGACATACCGCCTTCTAAGTCCATACTTTGTCCAGATTTAATCATTTCAGAAAGCATTTTATATTGTTTTAATAAAGATTTGATATCAGAATTATTTACTCCTGCTCCTTGTGCTATTCTGTTTATTCTAGAAGTTCCTGTTTTTTTATCTTCTAAAATATCTGGATTTTCTTTTTCTTCTTTAGTCATTGATTTTAAGATGTGTTCCCATTTTGCTACTTTTTGCTCTTGACTTTCTAAAATGTTTTCAGGTATTTTTGCACTTCCTAATCCAGGAATCATTGATTTTATTTTTTCAAATCCGCCCATTGAATTCATTGATTTAACTTGTTCTACAACATCTTCTAGAGAAATTTTTCCTTCTGCTAGTTTTTTTTGTATTTCTTCTGATTCTTTTTCTCCTGTTATAGAATGAATTTTTTCAATTAGTGTTTGCAAATCTCCCATTCCTAAAAGTCGAGATAAAAAAGTTGTTGGATTAAATTCTTCTATATCATTTATTTTCTCTCCTGTTGCTATAAAATAAACAGGTGCTTTTGTTTCTGCACAAGCAGTTAAAGCTCCTCCTGCTTTTGCAGTAGAGTCCATTCTTGTTATTATTACTCCAGAAATATTAAGTGCTTTTTGAAAATCTTGTGCTTGTTGTTTTGCTGCTTGTCCAATATCTGCAGGCATTACCAGAATTGTTTCTGTTGGTTCTATTTCTTTTCCTAGAGATTTTATTTCTTTAACTAGTTCTTCATCTAAATTATGTCTTCCTGCTGTGTCTATTAAAACTAGGTTATAATCTTTTAATTCTGGTTTGAATTTTTTCCAGGTTTTCAAAGCATTTGTTTCATTCATATCTACAAAAGCAGTTAGTTTGTTTCTTTGTGCTAGTTGAAGAAGTTGTTCTTTTGCTGCTGGACGATGAACATCTAAACCAACTAAAGCAACTCTATTTCCTCTTTTTGCAAAATAATTTCCTAGTTTAGCAATAGTTGTTGTTTTTCCTGCACCATATAATCCTAAAAGTATTATTTTGTTTTGCTTTGTCTCTAATTTTAGTTGTTTATGTTCTCCTAAAATTCCTAATAATTCATCATGAAGAAGTTTGATTATATGCTCTTTTTTATCTATTTCTTTTATTCTTTCATCAAGAGCTGCTTTTTTTATTTTATCTGAGATTTGTTTTACTAAAAGAACATTTACATCTGCTTCAATTAAAGCTCTTTGCAAATCTCTAACAATTATATCTACTAGGTTTTTATCAAGAAATATAGCATTAGCTATCTTATCTGTTGCTTTTTTCAATACCTCACCTAAACGTTCTAACATGAATTTAGAAGTAAATTAAAGATTAATAAAGTTGTGGTTTTGAAGAAAATCAGGTATTTTAAAAAAGAAAGAGATATTGAGAAAAACTAAATTTTTATAAAGTTACTTTTTATATAATAATTATGAATAAGGGGTTGATTGTTAGTATTTTTTTATGTTTATTATTAATTAGTTTTGTAAGTGCTGGATTCTGGGGAGATTTGTATACTAAGATAACTGGAAAAGCTATAACTGGTAAAATTCCAATAGGAATTCCTGGAGAAGATTATACTGGATGTACTGGACCAAATGGAGAAGCTTATGGACCAGCTGATCCGAGATGCGGACAGGGACATGATTGTAATGCTGATCCTACTGGATGTCCAACAACTTCACCAAGTACTGGAACATCTGGAGGAGCTACTGGAACTGCTTATGTTCCACCATTTTCTAGAGATCCGAATTTAATTTGTACTAGAAAATTAACTTATGTTGCTGTTGGTTCTGGACCAATTTATGAAACAATATGTAGAAAAGATATGACTTTAGTTACACCTCCCATTCAAACACCAGATGTATGTAAAGAAGAAGTAGCCGGAAAAAAATATCTTTGTAAGTCATTTAATTTACCTAGAACTATAACTTATACTGGTTGTGTTTTGTCTGGTGACTTATCACGTCAGAGGTGTCCAAAGTCTTATTATCCTGCTCGATCAGTTAAGTGTGTTATTCCTACGCCTATTAATTGTGATGATACAAAATATGCAAGTTGTTCGAAATGTGCAAGTTGTGTTTCACAACCAAAGATAACAAATGCTGAATTTAATATTGGAACTCCGACTATGAAAAATCAAGCTTGGTATGAATTTTCTAAAGAATCACCTGAAAAACCTGCATGCTCGTGGTGGTGCAAAGAAGGATATCAAGTTAAAATAAATGAAGTAGCAGAGGGAGCAAAATATACTTGTGTAGAAAATGAGGAAAAGGAAGAAAAAAAATGTACTGATGATCCTGATTTGCCTTTAGTAGTTTGGGGAAAAGGAGAATTTGCAGAAACAGGTTCTGATCCTGCCCATATATGTTGTCCTAGTAATATTGATTTATCAAAACTTATATATCTCGGAGGATTTCCAAACCTTCAGTGTAAAACATGTTCAAACAATGAAATTCGTGTTTGGGGGAAAAAACGCACAGCTGAAACAGGTAGTTGGCCCACTTCATATTGTTGTCAGACAAACTTTCCTTATGTCCAATATTCTGCGTTTGAGTCTAATACATTAAAATGTGGTAAATGTAAGGCATTTAATAATCTTGTTTGTAAAGGAGATTGCTCTTTTTGTGATAAATCTAATCAAGTGGTCAAATTGGATAGCTCTAGTGCTGATGAAAATGGAAATTGTAAAAAAGTAGTTGTTGAAGATTGCACTAAAAGTAATAAAATATGTACAGAACATGTGAGTAATCAACTCGAGGATATTTCTGCTCAGTGTGAGCCCTGTCCTAAAAGCTTAACATTTGTAACTAAGACAGAAGAACATTTCCAAAAAACATCTGACGGACATGAATTTTTAGAAAAAGGTTCTGGTTTTATTTCAGAAAATACTTTTTTTAGTTTTGAAACTCCAGAGGAGATTTTTGATAAGATTAGCGAAATAAGCAAAAAATGTTCTGGTAATTTTATCACTTTAATTTTTATAAATCATGGAGGTCCTGGAGTTCAAATTTTTGGTGATGATAAAATTCGTCTAGATGTATCTTATTTTAAACAATTAGAAAGTAAGAAATATGATTTTTCATCTTTAAAATCAGTAATTTTTGGTGGCTGTGAGGTAGGTAAATGCAAAGATTCCAGAGAAGGAGAACTTTTTATAAATCAAGCAGAAGAATTTTTTAGTCAAGAAAAAAAAGATAAAAATGGGGAGCCATTGGTAAAAGCTTATGCAGCAAATGAGGAGATACAGCCAAATTATGATAAAAAAGTAGATACTATCATTGAAGGAGGTAAAATAGTTACAATAGTACAAGGGAGTTTATATACTCCTCATACAATCTTTTTCTCTACTGGAAATAATTTGATTTATCCTGGAATGCCTGAATTTGCTTATCAAACAGAGGTTTATGAGGGTGACTTGGGAGAAGTTAAGATTTATATGAATTCTTTATCTCAAGAAAGAGATAAAATTGGAATTATCGAAGACGAAGATATGCTTTGTAATTATGAAATTATAGAATCTAAAGATTTTGTTATTACGAGTAATACTCAATCAGTTGCATTTGGAGAGCTTAGTTTTTCAGTGCCTGCAGGAAATGTTTTGGATGGGAAAATTGTAAAAATGAAAATAAATAAAATTAAAATCGACTGCTCAAATTTCTATAAAGCATATCCTTCTACACCTGTTCCAGATGAAGCAGAGTATAATAAGTTTAGTGATGCTTATAATCAAGGAATAATCAGTCAAGAGCTTTTTAATAGAGTTAAAAGTGAATATAAAAATAAATGGCAGTGTATGTTAGACAAAGAGTGTTATGGTCCATGCATAATTGGGATACAAAATTGTGATTATAAATGCGAGAGCCATAAATGTGTAATTTCAAGAGAAACTCTTTGCAATGGTAAAGATGATAATGGAAATGGAAAGGTTGATGAGGGTGGAGCTTGCCCTTTAGTAAATTATTATTGTGATAGAGACTACGATAATTATAAAAGCAGTGTTCCATCTGGAAGTTGTAATACTTTTAAGTGTGTTCCTTCTGGTTGTAAATACAATGTTGGAGGTAAGGATTGTAATGATAATAATGTTTTAATTAATCCTGGAGCAAAAGAGATCTCTGGAAATAAAATTGATGATAATTGTAATGGAAAGGTTGATGAAGCTGAAAGATTTACATTAACTTGTGTAAGAGAATATACTGCTTTCTCTGGTATTTCAAAATGCGATCCAAAAAATTGTGAAAGCACTGCGGGTAAATTTGTAAGATGTAATATTAAGAAAATTGTATTTGATAGAAAATCTTATAATCAGATTTGTATGTGGGAATATGAAACAACTTGTATGGAAAATCCAAAATGTAAATTAAAATATATTGAGAAAAATAGAACTATTTGTTAATTTTATTTAAATTAATAATTTTAGAATTATTCATATCTATTCTTTGACAAGCAGTATTTGTCTATAAATTAATTTGTGGAGAGTATTCAAACTTACCTTTGGCGATTTAAATTAACTCGAGCCCATACTCGTTTCTGTGGATTAAGCTCGTGTAAACTCTCGCCTTCTCTGAAAATCGCGATTGACAAATAATTATAATCCTAATTTCTCTACAAACTTATTTTTATTAAATGGTTCGATTGAAGTATATTCTTGTCCTGTTCCTAAATATAAAATAGGTTTTTTTGTTACATACCCGACGCTGAGAGCTGTTCCGCCTTTTTCATCTATATCTGCTTTTGTTAGAATAATTCCATCTATTCCTAAAGAGAAATTAAAACTTTTTATTTGCTCTACTGCATCATTTCCTGTTGTGCTTTCACATACATAAATTTTTAAGTCAGGTTTGCAAACTCTTGAGATTTTTTCTATTTGAGCCATTAGATTTTTTGCAGTGTGCATTCTTCCAGCAGTGTCAATTAAAACACAATCTATTCTATTTTTTTCAGCATATTTTATTGCATCAAATCCTACTGCTGCTGGATCTGATTCATAATCGTGAGCAATTACCGGAACTCCTATTTTCTCTCCATGTTTTTTTAATTGTTCTATTGAAGCAGCTCTAAAAGTATCTGCAGCAGCTAATACACAAGAGACTTTTTGTTTTTTTAAGAAATCGGCTAGTTTAGCAATAGTTGTTGTTTTACCTGTTCCATTTATTCCAGAAAATAAAATAACATAAGGTTTTGAAGTGTCTTCTCTAAGTTTTATTTTTTTTGCTAAATCAAAAGGTTCTATTAAAATATCATAGATTACATCTTTGAATGCTTCATTTATTTGTCCTTCTATTTCTTTTTTTAAGAATTCTTTTCCAACTATTTTATCTCTTAATTCTTTAATTATTTTTTCAGCTACTTCTAGAGCAACATTATTTTCTAAAAGAAGCATTTCTAGTTCATCTGAATAAATATTAAATTCTTCTTCTGAAACTTTTACTTTTGTAACTTTTGAAATTAGTTTTGAAAAAAATCCTGATTTCTCTTCTTGAGTTTCTTTTTGTTCTTCAACTTCTTTTGATTTTTGTGGTTCTTCTTGAATTGCTTTTTTAGTTTCTTGTATTTCTACTGGTTTTTGTCTTTTAGAAGTTTTTTTTGATGTTCTCTTTTCTTTTATATTTTCAATTATCTTTGAGTCTTCTGTGTCTTTTTCTACACTTTTTGAGAATTTACTTGCCCAGTTTTTTAGTTTTTCTTTTAGTAAGTTGAACATAATAATCTTAAAATCAAAAGATATATATAGATTTCTATTAATATTTTTTATAAGTTAAGATGAATTTTATTGGAGTTCTATTACTAATTGCTTTCTTTAATAGAATAGTTATCGCCTCTTTTTAAAAATAAAAGGATATTAATTTATTTTGCAGATGAGATAAACTTCATCAGAGTTCTACTACATTACCAACTGCTTTTTTAAACTAAAAATGGTTTTATTTAAACCGGGTTTATTGACGATATATTTTTAAACTCTCTCTAGGTGTTGAAAAATTCAGGTATATTCGACAACTTTAATTTATAGAAATATTTATAATCTCTCTCTCTCTCTCTTAATATTGCCTTAAATGGCTAAGCTATTTTAATAGCTGATTATATAAGAGAGAAGGAGGTTAAAAAATGAATAAAAAAATATTAAGTTTGAGTGTATTGATTCTCGTCGGTATTTTAGGAGTTTCTTTGATAAGTGCTGGATGGTTTACTGGAAATGCTGTTTCTAAATCTGGCTCAGCTTATGCAGGAGGAAAATATCAGGTAATACTTGATTCAGGAAAATATTATGTTATGTTTGAAAGAACTTCAACAACAAATTTAGGAGTTATTTCTATATACAAATTCATACCTGATAAAGTAGAAGAGTTAATTGAAAAAGTTGAAGTAGCTAAAGGAGATACAAAATCTCTTACAAATCTTCCTTTGCAAATTAAGTTTACATCAATTAGTGGAAGTAGTCGTAAATTAAGATTTCACTATACTTTAAGTGATGTGAAATGTGCAAGTGGAGAGAGTTGGA
>CAYIAD010000003.1:0-21765 GCA_964361295.1 Candidatus Woesearchaeota archaeon | reverse complement strand
CTGGAGTTCAGACGTGTGCTCTTCCGATCTCCAGACTTTAACCTCATACAAATTCAAATCAAATATCTTTCTGAGCCGACTCAAAAATTCATCCTTGACAATCATCTTCTTATCACCATTTTTTTCTTTTTAAAGTTTGTTATGATAAAAGAGTAAATTTTCTAATCTACTACTTGGTAGTTAATAGTTGATAACTATCACACCACTTTTATCTTTTATATTAAATTCATGCTTCTTTTTAAATGTTTCCTTAGGAGTAGTAATAATCTCCAGCTTTTTAGAATTCGTCCTTTCTTTAAGGAAATCCTTTTCTTTTTCAAGTATTTTCTTGAATTTATCGTCGACAATTAAAATTGTTTCTACTTTGTCGTTTTTATTTAATCCAAGCTCTTTTCTAAATGCCTGAATATTTCTTGAGACCTCTCTTGCAAATCCCTCTGCTTCCAACTCTGGAGTTATCCTAACATCAAGTTCAATTTTTAATTCTTTGGAATTTTTAAATTCTAAATCTTTTACATTTAATTGAGATTTAATTATTTCATTCATCTCTGGAGAAATATTTTCCTCGATTTTTATTACTGCTTTTGAAAGGGGCCATTTTAATCCAATCTGGATTTTATCTCTTTCAGACAAACCAGTTTCAATTATTTTTAAAACTAATTCAAACTCTTTTTCAAGTTTTGAATCTATTTTTTTCTTGTCAGATTTTGGCCATGATGAAAGGTGGACGGATTCTTTTGCAAATGATTGATGAATAACTTCAGACATATTTGGAGCATAGATGGCGAGAAGTCTTGAAACATTATCCAAAACATTCCCTATAACAATCTTAACATTCTTATCCTCTCTTTCCCTTATCATCTTAATATAGGTTTTTGAAAAATTGTTAACAACAAAATCTATAATTGGCTTTAATGCTTTTTCAATATAAAACTTATTTAAATTTTCTGTTGCTTCTTCTATAACCGAATGTAATCTTGAGATTATCCATTTATCTTCTATTTTCTCTTCAGATTTTTCTGAATTATTAATCTGATTATAAAACTGATAAGTGTTCCATAGAATATTCAAAAATGGGAAGATATCTTGTTTAACTATATTTATGCTAAATCTCTTTGGCTCTCCAATATCCGATATGCAGAAATGCAATCTAGTTGCATCTATTCCAACCTGATTAAGAACCTCATCGGGATTTAATATATTCCCTTTTGATTTTGACATCTTTTCACCTTTCTCATCAATAATATGTCCTGCACAAATTACATTCTTGAAAGATTCTCTATCAAATAAAATTGTGGATAAAACATGTAATGTGTAAAACCAGCCTCTTGTTTGGTCAATTGCCTCTGCAATAAAGTCATAGGGATTTCTTTTATTAAACTCATTTTTGTTTTCAAATGGATAGTGAAACTGTGCAAATTGTGCTGATCCCGAATCATACCAGCAATCAATAACGTCTAAAACTCTGGACATTTCATTTTTGCATTTTTTGCATTTTAATTTTATGTTATTTATCCATGGTTTATGAAGATCAATCTCGTCGTCAGATATTTTTCTTGTAGAATTTTTCTTAAGATCTTTTATACTTCCTATAATCTCTTCATTTCCACAAGAACATCTCCAGATTGGAAGGGGAGTTCCCCAGAATTTTTTTCTTGATAAAGCCCAATCTTTTACATTCGCCAGCCATTCTCCAAAACGACCATCTTTAATATTTTTTGGAACCCAATTTATTTTTTGATTATTTTTGATTAATTTTTCCTTATAAGCTGTAACTTTTATAAACCAGGATTTAATTGCATAGTACATTAAAGGAGAACTGCATCTCCAGCAAAAAGGATAATCATGTTCATATTTGATAACTTTGAAAAGTTTGTCTTCGTGATGTAATCTGGAAATTATTTCTTTGTCAGTATCTTTGATAAATTTGCCTTGATATTCTTTAACTTCTTCTGTAAATTTTCCTGTTTCATCAACAGGTTGGACAAAATCTAAATTATTTAATTTTGCAACATCATAGTCGACTTCTCCAAAAGCAGGAGCTATATGCACTATTCCTGTTCCATCATTTGTTGTTACAAAATCTCCCAAAATAACTCTAAATGAATTTGTTAAATAATTATAATAAGGAAAAATTGGATCATATTTTATTCCTACTAACTCTTTTCCTTTAACGGTTTTTATTATTTTAGAGTTTGGAAAAAATTTCTCTGCTAGATTTTTTGCTAGAATATATATTTTATCATCTTGAACATATGCATAATCAATATCTGCATTGACTGCTATTCCAACATTACTAAAAAGCGTCCAAGGAGTAGTTGTCCAAACAAGGAAATATTCATTTTTATCTTGAATTTTAACTTTAATTATAACTGATTCTTCTTTTACTGACTTATATCCCTGAGCGACTTCGTGACTTGAGAGAGGAGTTTGACATCTTGGACAGAATGGAACTACTTTATGGGCTTCATATAATAGTTTTTTATCATAGAGCTGTTTTAAACTCCACCAAACTGACTCAATATAATTATTATCTAAAGTAGCATATCTATTTTCTAAATCTATCCAATATCCTAGTTTTTCTGTTGATGCATTCCAAGCCTGTATATATGAAAAAACAGAATCTCTGCAGTCTTTTATGAACTTTTCTTCTCCATATTTAACAATATCTTTTTTGGAGTTTAATTGTAGTTTTTTTTCTATCTGAACTTCAACTGGAAGACCATGACAATCCCACCCTGCTTTTCTTGGGACATTAAAACCTTGCATATATTTGAATTTGTTAATGATATCCTTATATGTACGAACTTCTAAATGATGCAATCCAGGAGGAGCATTTGCTGTTGGAGGACCTTCTAAAAAGCTGAAAAGTTTTTTTCTTTTTTTGTCATTGGAGACTGCTTTTTTTATATCTTCTTTCTTTTGAATTTTTTTCGCTTCTTCTTCAATTTCTTTAAAATTTATCATTGTGTTTGTTTTTTAAATTTCAATAGCCATCAAAAATATGAAATTTTTGAGACTTTAAAGTTGTACATGATTATCCTTGTTTTTGTATGTTTTTAAATTTATTTTAAAAATATTTTTTATTAAAGGAGTCTATAAGATACATTTTATTATTAAACTCAGATATTTTTGGTTCAGTTATGATACTTATATTTGAAAAGTTATTGATAGAATCTTTTAAGGCATGATACTCTGAAAGTAAGAAAGGATCATTTACTCTCTTTTTCTTTTTAATAGACATCTCTATTTTTTTTAATCTTTTTTTGTAATTGTTTAAACATTTTTTAAAAATAGATTTATTGTGTTTTGCCCAAAATAATAACATATTTCTAAGAACGAAGTACATTTGGAAAGGAGTACTCTTTTTTTGTTCTCTTTCATGATACACCTTAGAGATGTATAAACAATAATTCTTAAATCCTTCCTCTCTAAATCGAAAACCCCAATCACTACTTTCATAATAGATTTCAAATCGTTCATCTATTAACCCAACTTTCCGTAAAGATGAAGCACGAATTATCGAACATAAAATAGATCCACTAGGAATTTCGGTGAAAATTTTATTTTTATCTATCTTTTTGATTGTAAAACAACGCCCATTTTTTTTATAAATGTGTCCTGCTGAATAGATTCTTGTTGGATCTGATATTTGTAAAGATAATGGTTGAGTGAATGCAGCATCTTCGTTGATTTCCATAAATTCTACTAATTTATTTAAATAACCTCTTTCAACCTTAACATCCTGATCTGTTATAATAAAATACTTGCTTTTATACTTTTTAAAAGCATATTGTAATGCATAATTAACCGCTCTTCCATAACCTTCATTTTTATAAGAATAAATTAAATCTATTTTGGGATATTTTTTCTTTATTAATTCTCTTGTTTCTTCAGAGGAATCATTATCAAAAATTATAAAACTTCTTAAGGGTTTTGGGTTGTATGTTTGTTCTATTAATTCTCTTTGAAGATTTAGTAAGTTTTCTTCTAGGTTTTTTTCAAATTCTAAAACATAATCTTTTTTTGATTTTCCTTTTCTTGCTTTTTTATAAGCAAGTGCTAAATTCTCAAGAGAGCATATTCTTTCATAAACTTTTTTATATGTTTTCATAGCATCTGCCTTAGAATTATAGGTTATTCCGAGCGAGGGATTCGTATTAGTAGCATCCCTATTGCAATTGAAGTTAGCCCTATTCGAATTAGCATTGAACCTCGCGACTGAATTAGCAAATTTATCAAGGTAACACCACAAGTT
This sequence comes from Candidatus Woesearchaeota archaeon, assembly GCA_964361295.1. GTDB lineage: Archaea > Nanobdellota > Nanobdellia > Pacearchaeales > GW2011-AR1 > JABHWZ01. The sequence goes on along the minus strand of CAYIAD010000003.1, from coordinate 17,507 downwards.
TAGTATTTACTCATAACTTACCCAAGGTTAATCATTGCTACTAACTATTCTTATTGAATTTTATTATACAGAGAGAATCTGTAAAATAAATTTGCGTGTAGCCTATGATGTGTTTTTCCTTTTTTAGGATTAATTGGCACTATTCTAAGGCAATTTCTTAGATTTATCTATTCTTAAATAGATTTCTATAATAGAAATATAATTTATTTAACTTATTTTTTAGCGCGTCGCACTCGCACCTTCGGTGCTCGTGAATACCCCGAGCGAGGGATTCGAATCAGTAGCACCCCTACCGCAATTGAAGCTAGCCCTATACGAATAAGCACTGAACCCCGCGACGAAATTTAATCTAGGTCTATAAAAATACACATTTTTACCTTGTGAATATTCTTGTTTAGCAAATTTAGATTTTGCTAATCCTTGAGAATTAAAATCTAAATTTATATAAGAATCACTCCATTCACAATTATCTAAAGGAGTTTTATTTACTATTAAATTTCCTTGTTTATCTATTCCAGTTATTGTTTCTAAATCCATATTATTAAATCCAGTTCCTTGGACAAATCTCGCATTTAACCATGTCCAAGCACCATTTTGTCCAGTAGAATATGTAGAAATATGATCTTTAGTCAGATGCATATAAATATCTTCTAATTCTTTTCCAGTTATTGGATTTTCATTTCCATCTAAAAGTAAATTTGGATTTTTTTGATTTCTTGTCTCATAAGCTTTAACAACATTTGTAAAATGAGGCATAAAAATTGCAGGAGTTGGAACATATAGTCCATTACTTAAAACAAACTTATGAGTATCTTCATAATTTTTATTATTTGCATTTGGATATTCAAACTTAGAAACTAATGCTTCTTTACCAGAAATTCCTTTAACTCCAGTAAAAACATAATCACTAAGAGTTATATTAGAATTAATATTTACTTTTTTGTCTTCTTCTCTCTCCCCTTCTTCCTCTTCCCCCTTCCCTCTCTTCTCTTTCATCTTCCCCAATCTTAATTCCTTTTGATATTCTTCAAAATCTTTTCTAAGCTCTTCTATTCCAGGCATTCTCGGAATAGTTCTTACTCCTATTGATTGTCTTATATCAGAAAATTCTGAATTATATTTTAAGTTTGTCATTTTATTATTTATATTGTTCTCTTGTTTGTTTAGTTAAATCAATTAATTTTTCTTCTAAGTCTGCTGTAAGGATTGGAACGACTTCTAAACTTGCTTCTCTAAGCTCATTTGTATAATCTCCATCTATTCCAATTTGCAGATGAAAATAATTTTTCTGTCCTCTTGCAAATTGTAAGAAAGCAGGTTTAATCGAACCCCAATTATCAAAATTTCCATCTGAGATTGTAAATACTAAATTATCTCTGCCTAAAATTGTCTGTCTTATTTTATTCATATCTAAATAAGTGCTTCCAAATTCTGGGTCAAGAGCTAATTCTTTTATCTCTGCAACTCCTTTTGCTACTCTTGTATTTCCTTTTTCACTATAAGCAATAAGTCCAAGATTTCCATTAGCTAAGCCACTTCTTGATAGATATTTTAAATATCCAAATATTGCTGAAGTTGAAAAATGATATCTGCTTAAATCTCCCCAGGGTATTATTACAGAATTGCCAGAATCTCCTCTATTTAATCCAGAAGTCATGCTTCCTGAACAATCTAATAAAATCCACTTGTTTCTTGGAAATCCTTCATTATTATTTCTAATTGGAAGAGGATAATTTATTGAAGTTCTTGGCTTCCAGAGTTTAATTTGTCCTGTTTTTGGATCTCTTGCTGGGCGAACATTTGAAAAATCATCATTGTTTGGATCAAATTCTCTTTTTCCAATATTTACTAAAGGAATTGTTCTAGCTTTATCTTTCCCCCCTGCTTTAATCATTAAATCATGAGCATTTTCTTCATAGATTAATTTTAGAGCCTCTTTGTTATCAATCCAGTTAGGAAGTGGTTCTTCTTTTTGTTCTGATTCTTTTATTCTTTGTCTTTTATATTCATCTGATTCTCTTTCTTTTTGAATAGAATTTCCTTCTTCTGAATCATCTTCATCTTCTCTTCCTTTTGTTCCTGCTCCCGAATCATTTATTAAGGGAAGAGCATAACCCGGAGTCATTAGATTTGAAAACTCTTCTGCATATATTCTTGAAATACTCTCCCAATTTGATTCATTCATTAAGAATTTTCTTAATTCTTCTTTATTTTTAGTAGATTGCGAACGCAATTGATTTAACCCGGTTCTTGAAATGAAATTTTTAACTGCTGTCTGAACTTTCTCTGAGTTTGTTAAATATCTTCTTAAATTTTTCTTTTGTTTTTTATTTCCCCATAAAAATGTGTTTAACAAAATATGTGCAGAATAAAATTCTGGAACTTTTGCATTTGGAGAATTTTGTGCTACATCCTGGAAAAACTCAGTTACTCCATTTAATGCTGTATCTGAATTTAAGTCGCAATGCAATAAAGAATCTTCTAAGGCATTTTCTGCATATCTCACATCTGCTCTACTAAATTTCTTTTTTTTAAGAACTTCATAAATTGGCTCAAAGATTAATTTAGTTCCTAAATCACAGGTTCTTGGGCAACCTGAATATTGTAATGAACCAGTGTGAGCAATTTCATGCCTTGTTACATCTGAAATAATTTGTTCTGAATTTCCTGAATAATTTTCATCATGAGATATTTCAATTTCTCTTGTTTTCAAGTCTGTGTGTGCTTTAAAATGCGGTTCTTGTTTTCTTTTTGCAAAAGATTTAACTTTAGAGTTTCCACTAAATTTTACTCTTTTTACTTCTCTATCTGAAATTTGCTGTAGTTCTTTAGTTTTCATTTTAAACTCCTAATTTCGCGCGTCGCACTCGCACCTTCGGTGCTCGTGAATACCCCGAGCGAGGGATCCGCAAAAGTAGCACCCCTAAAGCAAACGAAGTCAACCCTACCCGAAAGAGCAATGAACCTCGCGACGAAATTTAATCTAGGTCTATAAAAATACACATTTTTACCTTGTGAATATTCTTGTTTAGCAAATTTAGATTTTGCTAATCCTTGAGAATTAAAATCTAAATTTATATAAGAATCACTCCATTCACAATTATCTAAAGGAGTTTTATTTACTATTAAATTTCCTTGTTTATCTATTCCAGTTATTGTTTCTAAATCCATATTATTAAATCCAGTTCCTTGGACAAATCTCGCATTTAACCATGTCCAAGCACCATTTTGTCCAGTAGAATATGTAGAAATATGATCTTTAGTCAGATGCATATAAATATCTTCTAATTCTTTTCCAGTTATTGGATTTTCATTTCCATCTAAAAGTAAATTTGGATTTTTTTGATTTCTTGTCTCATAAGCTTTAACAACATTTGTAAAATGAGGCATAAAAATTGCAGGAGTTGGAACATATAGTCCATTACTTAAAACAAACTTATGAGTATCTTCATAATTTTTATTATTTGCATTTGGATATTCAAACTTAGAAACTAATGCTTCTTTACCAGAAATTCCTTTAACTCCAGTAAAAACATAATCACTAAGAGTTATATTAGAATTAATATTTACTTTTTTGTCTTCTTCTCTCTCCCCTTCTTCCTCTTCCCCCTTCCCTCTCTTCTCTTTCATCTTCCCCAATCTTAATTCCTTTTGATATTCTTCAAAATCTTTTCTAAGCTCTTCTATTCCAGGCATTCTCGGAATAGTTCTTACTCCTATTGATTGTCTTTCATCTGAATTGTATTCTAAGTTTGTCATTTTAATTATCTCCTGAATTTAATTCTCTTCTATCATTAGAATAATCAGGAATCCATCCATAACCAACTGGACCTTTGTTATCAAATTTTGGATCTATTTCTTCTAAAAATTCTTTTTGTTCTGAAATTTGTTTTGGATCACAGGCATAAGTTTTTTCTTTTCCGTTAAATTTGTAAAATTTAGTGTCATTTCCAGCTCTTGCATTTTCTATTACAGCACATAATCTCTGTCCTCTCTCAGATTCAAACTCGCTTCTTAATTGATTTACAACATCTCTCATCATTTTATGATTATCATTAGAATAATCAGCACTTGCTAAGACATTTGGATTAAGAACTCCTGGCTGATATGCTGAATTTAACTCAAATGCTCTAAGTATTAATTCGTGCTGTGGAATTTGAACTGAAGAATCTTTTAATTTAGATAAAAAATCCAGTGCTTGAGCATACTGAACAATATTTCTAAGCATACGAGGGTTTGTTGGATTTCTTAATTTTCCGCATAGAGAGCTAGTTGAAGGGCACTCTGCACAATTTTCATACCAAACTCCATTAGATTTCTGTCCTTTAGTAGGACAATTTGCTAACCCTTGTCTTATTAAATTATACATTGTTTGTGCTTCAACACCCATCTGACTAATTGTGGCTGTTGAACTAATTTGCTTAGATGCTTTTACTATCTTATCTGTTAAATCTCTTGGCTTGGCTCTTAATACTCCTGAGCCTTGCAAATCTTCATCTATAAAATTATTATCTGCTTCTGTTGGTTTATACAAAGGATTTGTCGGGTTTAGAATAACTCCAAATCTATTCCAAAGTGCTTCTCCAGTTGGAAAAGTTCCCTGCCCATCTGTATGTCTAGGGTCATTTGCTGTAGCAATTAAAGATAGGAATCCATCTTTTCCAAGATAAGTTTGACTTCCACTTTTCCCAATAAATCTTCCATTTAATACTGAATAAAGCTGATTTTGAACATAATCAATGCAACGATTAAACTCTTCTATATCGTGAAAAACAGCATTTTGATTTCCATTAAATTCAAACTGCTGTGTTAAAGGATTCCATCTCATAAAAAAATCATCTATAGACTGCAAATCATTTGAACCAGTAATTATAGCTGAATTCCCCCCTTCTGAAACTTTTCCACCAAAATAATAATTTGAAATATCTTCTGCAACTTGAGATTTACCTTTACCAGAAGAGCCAATTAAACAAGTGTTCATTCCTGCTAAAATTCCTGCAATAACCAAGTCAGTAGTATCTAAGTTTCCAAAAGCAACTCTTGAGTTTGTATAAGTAGGAAATCCTGAGATAGCATCTAACCCTATTCTTCCTCCTCCATTTGCTCTGAATACTTCTTTTGCTCTATTACCTAATCTTAGTTCTTCATAAGTTAGTGGTTCTTGATTTTTTACTCTAGGAGTATAAGGTATTACTCTTCTTTTATTATTTTCAGCTGTCATTTTCTATTCTCCAAAAATTTATTTAATGAATACTCAATTATATGAGATTTATTTCTAAATAATCCCTCTTTTAATCTGTCTTCGACTTTTTGAATTGTTTTCTCGTCGATTGTTACACTTATTTTTTGTTTCATCTTATTCTCTATACTACTATAAAGTAGTATTTAGTTGTATTAAGTAAGATAAAAGGGTATTTAAATGTTTCGTCTATGTTGTTACTTTAAAGTTACTATAGAACTATCTTCTTAATAAATAGCCTTACTTCTTCTCCTATTCCACCACAAACATCTTTCTAACTTCTACATCAGAAGTTATTTTATTTAAAGAATCAATAAATATCTTTTCATACTCTGGATTTATCTCAATTAAACCTGGTTTCAAAAGTTTTCCATTGTACTTTCTTAATAAGCCATAATCTCCGCCTTTGCCACTTAAAAGATAATTAAATTTCACTTTGTCTTTTTTCTCTAGTTTAGCTAATGAGTAATATATCTGTATTCTTGGAGTTAAAGAAAAACTTTCAGAAAAGTTTCTCCCAGTGATTATACTTTTTCCATTAAGTAAAATACTCTCTTTAGCAAAATTGCCTTTATCAAAAAAAGAATAAAAGTCATAGGACTTTATATGAATTGGAAGTTGTGTTTGTTCTTGTAATTGTTTTTTTATTTTCTGTGCTTCTTCAAGCTGTTCATTTAAAGGAATTTTATGGAAAATAACTGCTATGTCTATATCATTTGGTTCAGCACTAGTTAAAATAGATGAACCAAATTGAACAACATCTATTACATTCTTACTATAATTTAATTTCTGTTTTTTCAGCAAGTTTTCTGACATCTTCTTTTATAACCTCTGCTAATTCTTTAGACATTAAAATATTATAACTATCTTGATAAAAAGGAAAATCTTTATCTAATAAATCATAAACTTCGGGAAAGTTTTCTTGAGTAACTCTAAATCTATCTCCATGTGAAGAAGGAGTCTTCCCTAATTTTTGGAGAATAAATAAATCAATTAATGCAACAAGAGATTTGAAAAATAAAACAACTGCTGAATTATAGCGGAGTTTTTTGATTTCATCCTCTCTTGATTGAAAGTATTCTCTCGCAGTTCTCTCTAAAATTTCTCTTTTATCTTTCATACTAAATAAGAAAACATCTTCTTATTTATAAACTTTTCTTACCACATAAGAATTCTTACCTTATAAGAAAATACCCCATTTTTTAGATATTTTTATTACCAAGTAAGAAAAGAACAATCTCTGCTATTTTCTCCACTCCACTAACTTTCCCGCCTTAATCTCAATATCATCTGCTTTTCTTAAATAAGCAATTTGCTTTTTATCTACAATTGGGAAGTGCTTTGCATCTGCCAAATACTCTGGAATAAACCAAACATCTTCTTCACTTGTCATCCAATTAAATTTGTCAAATCTGGATAAATCAACAGGATTTGTAAAACTTCTAAGAGTTTTTTTCCCTTTGTCATCAAAATACTCATGAAAACAACTCATTACTAGCTCTCTTATACTATTATAAACTGGCTCTCTATATCTTAAAACAGCATGATTTGTTTTTGAAATTGCTCCCCATTTCCCATTTCTCTGAAAAACAGTTATTACATGATCAAAATCATTTTTAGAAGAAGTCAAATCAACAACTAAAGGTTTTTCTCCATTGAGTCTTAAAGCAAGTGCAGCAAGAATTGCACCCTCAATACAATGGCACTTTCCAGTTTCCAATACTTTTCTAGGAGACATACATGTATCTCCTTTTCCATCATCTTCAAAATTAATTTCAAAATTATTTAAAAAATCCTGAATCTTTTTTGGAGTATTTAACTTTTTTAAAACTTCCAACTCTTTTTCATTTAGCCCTAACATGATTTAATAAAGAAGAATAGATTTATAAAATTAAGTAGAACAAAATCACAAAAACCTATTGCGCTAGCACAGAGCAGAACACCTTTTTGATTGCTTCCAAAGACTCTTTTTTTATTGATCCGGAGATTATATATTTTAATCTCTACTCGTATTTACATTTTTCTATCCTTTAAATATTGTAATAGTAGAATCAATATAATCCGACTCGCTTCCATCTATAATCACTTTCTTCCTAGTCTTTGAAGAATATACATCTGATTTTATAGATAAAAACCCTCCTTGTGGAGAGAGTGTTCTCTCTACTTCTGGTCTTAAAAGAGAGGTATATCCACCTCCATGAATTACATAATCATCAATTCCTGCGGCCATTAGACTAACAGATTTGTCTTTTATAGCTCTCAGAAAAGATAACATGTCTGTGTCTACAACAGCGAAAGGAATGGTTTTATCTTCCCAAGATTTCTGATGTCCAACGGATAAAAGTGCAGCTCTAAGGATTCTAGAATGATACGGTTCAACTCCAATATATCCTTTTGCGTTTGCTAAACAGGCTAATTTATAACCAAAAGAATTTTCTCCAGCACCCAAGTCTACTATTATTATACCCCTAAAAATATCACTTATTTCTTGGATTCTTTTTTCACATTTAGGAAAATTCAATTCCATGTATGATGTACTATTGTCTATTTCTTCATCACTTTGGATTCTCCCAATTTTAGCAATATCCATCCCTTCTCTTAAAAGAGTTAATTCTCCAACCCCTATTTCTTTAGATCTACGATTTACTATTAATCTTTCTACCTCTGGAGATTCCTTCATTCTATTATGGAGTGTTGTATCATCTATTCTTAGTATTTTACCATTAAGGTGGCTTATCAGCGATGTCATAGAAATCATAGAAAAATTCTATTTTTAAATCTATCTATTTGTTATAACTTATAAGTAACAAATATATCCACCTAACATTTTATACTAAGATGTGCTCGTTTACTCTTGCATATTTCATTAACAATTAATCTCTAATCTACGACAACAGGAGTAGTATTTTAATCTTTTTCTGATTAATAATCCCATTTCCAAACATTTATAAATATGTTATAACATGTTATAACATGGAGCAATTAATAAAACCAATAGTTAAAGTAGGAAATTCAGCGGGAGTAATTCTTCCAAAAGAATGGTTGTATCATGAAGCAGAAATAAGATTAATAATTAAAACTCCAGATATATTTGATATTTTAAAGCAAGAAAAAATCTCTTTAGAAGAAATAAAAGGAATATATCTTGTCGGAAGTTATGCAAGGAAAGAGCAAACAAAAGAGAGTGATTATGATATCTTAATTATAACAACCAACCTCAATTCAAAAATACATAAATTCAATTCAGAAATTCTTTTAATTTCCGAAGAAAATCTCAAGAAATCCTTAAGTGAGAATATTCTTCCTCTACTGCCAATGATTAAAGAATCAAAACCAATATTAAATTCTTCTTTAATTGAAGACTACAAGAACACAAAAATTAATTATAAAAATCTTAAATGGCATATAGAGACAACAAAATCCGCGATTAAAATAATACAACAGACACTAAGTTTAGACAAAGAAATTTCAGAAAAAACTTCTATTTCAATTGCTTATCCTTTAATTCTCAGATTAAGAGAGTGCTATATTGTAGATTGTTTAATCAAAAATAAAGAATACTCTAATAAAGAACTAATCTTATTAATAAAAAGACTGGCTGGTTCAACAGAGATTTATAGTGAATATAAACTGGTAAAATCAGATAAAAAAAGCAAAAAATCAATTTTAATTAAATCTGTAGAATCTTTGTTTTCATACATTAAAGAAAAGATTACAGAACAAGAAAAATGGCTAAAAGAGAAAAAAGATTAGAAAAGCAGATTCAAGGATTAAAAGAACAAATTGAAAAGCATAGAGAAAAACTTAGAACTGAAAAAGGGAGAAAAGATACAACTCATGATTATTGGAAAAAAGAAATAGAAAACTTTGAAGAACAGGTTAAAGAAAGAGAGGAAATCTTAGACAAATTAAAAGAATAGTTTTACCTAAAATTATTTAACATTTCAGACTCAACAAAATGCAGTTTCCCTGGAATAATCATGCAATAGGGTTTTCTAACTCCGTTAAATTCTTTTAATTCCTCTAAAGATTTGTAAAATATTTTCCTATTATTTGTTCCAAGACTCTGGCACACAACTAACTTGCTTAATTGAATTTTATGCTCTTCAGCACTTGTTTTTAATTGTCTCAAAGCATCTCTAAAATCAAGCCCAATATCAACAAGAATCAAACTATGTGCTTCAATTGACTGATTTTCTTTTACAACTTCCATAAAGCTCGTAGGTGTAAAACTTTGTTTCCAAGCAGGCATAGAAGTTATTTTCCCAAATTTATATAATTGCAAACCACTCTCAGCAACAGCGTCGAGAACTGAACCAGAATAAATCACTTTAACTTTTATTCCAGAACTTTTCGCTTCATTAATTAAACTAATATGAGTTGTCGCACTCAAAGGAGAACCATAAACTAAAAGTGCAACATCTTTTTTCTTTGCTTCATCAACAATCGAAAGCCCCTCGACAAACTCTCTCTCAACAGGGATTATTTTTTTCCCAATTACCTCGCCCAACTCAATAAGCGAATACGGAAAATCAACAGTATAATTTTCAAGATAAACCTGTTTGCACCTTTTTACAAGTTCCAGCCCCTCGGCAGAAATTCCTTTCTTATTCAGCCCCAAACCTATTAGATATAACATAGAATTAAATTCAAAATAGAGTTTATTAATTTTCCCTTTAATATTCCCCTAAAACTTCTAATCCTCTGTCAGCTATAATTCTTTCATCTTTTTTGCTTAATTCTTTTTTTCTTATTTTATAATCCCATCTTTCTTCATTGGCTACTTTTCCTAGATATTTCACTTTGCATCTTAGTCCTCTTTCTAACTCTCTTAATTCTTCGTCTATTAATCTTCTTAAAGATGCAAAAGTATACATGCTTTTATTTTCTTGTTTTAATATATAAATATTTAGATAGAAAAAGATAATTCCAATGAAGCATTTAATTACAATAATTTTTATAAATGAATTTTAGTATCTTTTGCTATGTATACAACTCACATTGTCCCAGATAAAACAAGAAAAAAATTAGAAAAATCAGGACTCTCTGCAAGAGTTAAAGAAAATTTAAGAAAAGATAAGGGATTTTCAACATCTTTGAATTATTTATTCTCTCCTGAGGATTTTTTAGTAAACATAGATGAGATGAAACATAGAGGTTTTTTTGATCAGGAAATTCCATTTAAAAAAGGGTTCTTAAATCAAATTTATTCTTGGAATGAAAGATACTCTCCTGTTGTTGAACTTATAAAAAATGGAAATAAACCTGGAGTTCCTAATTGGGTTGTAGAACATTCATCAGGTAGAGTTATTAAAAAAATGGATTTTGAACACGATTTACCTTTTCTTACTGGTTATTTTGCTTCTCATATTTTAACTCCAAGTGAATTTTGGAAACCTGAAAAATTTGGATTTGAAACTCTTGGAGATTTATGGGGTTCTTTAGGAGTTTTATTGAGGGAAATGAGCACTAGTTATATGGATAAAAATGTTCCTAAATGGAAAAGAACTTATGAGGGTAAAACATTTTTAACAGAAGTAACTGGAAGTGAGCACGGAGATTTTAGATTATTTAGAACAGATATTGCAGATTATAAAACAAAAAACCCTTTAGGAGAAGAAGTTTTTTACAGACCAATTTTAAGAGAAGATCAAGAGAGTGTTTCAGCTTATCATAGTGTTGAGCCAACTCTTTTAGCAGCAGTTTTAAAATGGGCAAGGCAAGAAAAAATTTCAATTACTGCTTTTGATTCTCCAAAACAATTTTTAAAAATGTTTGAAGGAGCGGGAAAATTTTTAGGTAATTTTGGAGATGCAGGGGATTGGGGAATTGGAGGAGCAAGAGGGTGTTTTATTGGAGGAGGATATCCGTTAGCAAGATTAGATGAAAATTCAAGACAAATAGACAGAGCTACTATAGATGTATTATCAACAACAAGCAAAGGGTTTTATCAAATTGCAGTTGATTGTAAAGGAGATTTAGTTTTTTCTTATGTTGAAGATTATAATAATGGAGGAAAAGGAGCAAAAAGAAGTATCTCTCTAAGAATACCAAAACAAGAAGCAAATGAATTAGTTTTGGGGTTATTTGAACAAGCAAGAAACGGATTAGGAAGAACAAGTTTTAGACAGCTTGAAGAAATGCTTGAATTTACTCAGACAGAACAGTTTCAACAAGATTTACAAAGAAGTATATCTGATTATCAAGAAGTTGCTAAAAATTAACCATCACTCTTTGCTTCCAATAACTGCTTCATCCTTTATCTTAAATAAATAAACTTCTTTTTGCCCATTAAGAGCATCTTCATACTTTTTTCTTTCTTTCCAATAATCTTCTGGATTTATTGAATGTTTTAAAATAACTTTTTTAGCATTTACCTCTTTAAGATTTTTTATTATCTCTCCAAAATTATTTTCACAAATCTTAAGAATTTTGTATTTTGTTAAAAATTCAGTTTTAATTTTTTTATTGCTTAAAGCATATTTATTTCTTCCAGACTCAATAATCACAGAATTTTTTACATTTAAAACCTCATTAATTAATCCAGCTAAAACAAGTGCAGCATCTATTTCATATAAATATTCATATCCTTTAACAGAATTTATTTTTTTTACTTCTTCTACTTTAGAATTTTCAACTCTTTCACCTAAAGGTAAAGCAATACCGCTTTTTTCAGATTTTTTTAAGCTATTAAAATAAAGAGTTAATCTATTTAGTTTTTTATCAAGAGAAATAAACTCTTTTTCAAAACTCTCTTTAAGATTATCCAAATCAGAAGTAAAAGGAGGTATTTCAATTGCAATTTTCTTTGTTATTCCAGAATAATTTTTTAAAATCTCTTTAACATCTGGTTTTATTCCACTTAAAGTTCTCTCTCCTTGTTCTGCTCTTTCTGTATCACAAAAGATTATCTCTGGTTTAAACTCTTTTATTTTTTGAATAACCTCTTTAGATAAAGCATCTCCGACGATAAATTCAGTATTTTTTATTCCTAAAATTCTAAAATTCTCTTTTGCAATTTCCAGAGATTTTTTATTAATTTCAACACCCAAAACTTTTCCACAACTCTCTGCAAATGCAATTGTCTGCCCCCCAATTCCACTTCCAATTTCAACAATTCTTTTGCATTTTAATCTTCTTGCTCTATATAAAGCAACATCCCTCGGAGTTGCAAATCTTAAATTCTCTTCTGGAACTTTTAATCTCTCTTGATGTAAAATTTCTTGTTTTATTGCTCTTGGCATCTTAACCAGAATTATTTTAACTTTTTATATTTATTCTAAAACACTTTATTGATACAATCTTTCTTCAAATATATCATACTCAACATAAGGGATATCTGCATGTTTTGGTCTTTGATGTTTTATTGAAAATCTAACAATTCTGTCAATATCTGTTTTTTTTAAACCCGGGAAAAACAATAAAAATGTTTTTGCATAACCAGGCATATCCCCTTCACAACTATCTTTGTTTCTATCAACAGGAAGAACAATTTCATATGTTGCTCCTAATCCCCACAATCCAACGATATCTTTTCTTATTTCTGGTTGAATTTCATGCCTAAATCTTCTACATATAACTTCTGGATTCCATTTTCCAGCATCATATTGTGCTTCTTCTTCTGCTCTTCTTTTTTTAGTCCATTCTCGCATAAGCACTTTTTGAGATTCATAAGGATGAGCAAATATTTCTTTTATTCCTGGTTTAGGTTTTTGTTCTAATCCACTATCCTCTCTTGTTAAAATTCTCTGAACACAAAACTTTTGCAAAGGATATCCGTTATTTCCTTCACTGTATTTATAAAAAGTATTTTGCTTCTCTTCACCCCTAACTCTAAATTGCATTCTTGAAGAACCAGCCAGGGGTTTAGCCTTTAAAATCATTGCAACTATCCACTTTTTATCAATAAGAACTCTATCTCTTGCAGGTATTGATAAAGGCATTTCTGAAAATTGTTGTATAACATAATCAGCTAAAACATCTGCTTCTTCAGGGAACATTAATCTTTTCATCAATATATTTTAATTAGTTTCCATTAAAAGATTTTCTATACTTTAGTATATATCACTTAGAATTCTTTAAACTCTGACTTGTAACAATCGCTATAAAGAACAACCCAAACATTATAAAATCATTAAGAATAACTAATCCAACAAAACCCCCAAGCATTCCAATCCAAATAATTATCTTAAAATATTTTTGTCCATCTTTTAATTCTTCTTTAGTTATTTTAGCTAAAAACATTCCAATTGGAATTCCACATAAAAGAATTAATACTCCCATGATTAGTTTTAATATCTCTTGCATAATCAACTAAACTAATCTAGGTTTTTATATTTTTCATAGGTAAGTTTATAAGTCAATATGACTTTAAATTAAAATGAAGAGGAGATTAAGGTTATTATATATTTTAGTTCTAATATTTTTTCCATTAATTAGTGCTAGTTCATTAAATGAAATTGCTAAAGTAGAATTAAAAGGAAGTGAATTTCAGTTTGTTGATTCCACTCAAGATAGTTTAGGAAATGCTTATATTATAGGAAGTTTTTCAAAAGGAGCTGTTTTTGGAGATATTGAATTAAAAACTCTTGAAACAGAACAAGAAGGATTTGCTAGTACTTGCTGGGGAGGAGCCATGCATCAACCTGTTGAAGGATTTATAGCAAAGATGAGTTCAACTGGTGAATGGTTATGGGCAGAAAATATTAAAGCATATCCTACTACAATTAGACAATATATTAAATATTGTGATTCATCAAGTATTGTATGGTTAAAATCTGTTCTCGTCGATGAAACAGGAGTTTATATAATTGGTTCATCTGATGCAAAAAAACTAGAATTTGGAAAATTTTCTTTAACTGCTGGAAAGGATGTTAAACAACCATCTTATCTGCGTGTTAATTTTATAGCAAAAATGAGTCATAATGGAAAATGGCTTTGGGCAAAATCACTTGCACCAAATATAACTGATATTAAAAAAGCAGTTCTTAATCAAAATTCAATATTTATTCTTGGAGATGGAGCTTTAGAAAAAAAAGTTACTCAACAAAATGGAAGGATTACAAAAGAAAAAACTTATGGACAATCAGTTGCTAAATTAGATAAAGAAGGAAATATTTTATGGAATAGTCTTGTTCCTGAAAATTATTTTTCAGAGAGAAATACTAATCTTCTATTAAATTCTTTGGTAGTTGATTCTTCTGGGAATTCTTATGTTGCAGGAACTATCGGTGGAGTAAAAGTATTTAAAGAACCAAATAAAAAGAATTTACTAAAATTCGTAGGATACTTTTTGTTAGCAAAATTAGACAGCGAAGGAAAATGGGTATGGAAGAAATCTTCAAGTGAATCACCTTTTATAAAATCTTCAACACATCTTTCAATCTTAAATGATAAGATTTATTTTTCTGGCTCTTTTGAAAATGAAGTTTCTTTTGATGAAACTAAATTAAAAAGTGTTACTCCATTAGAAGCTACAGGGTATTATAATTACTCTGAATTTTTTGCTGAATATACTCTTTCTGGAGAATTAAACAAATTAACTTCCTTTTATAGCAAAGGTTATGGCTTAAACCAAAACAAAATAATCGGAGCAGTTTATAATTCTCCTGTTTCTATATTTGGAGCACAAGAGCTTAAATCTTTAACTAATGATGTTTTTGTTGCAGATTACGACAATAATTGGAATACTCAATCATTTAAATTTACAGATAATATAACTAGATGGAATGTCTATAAAGATTATATTCTTGGAACTCGTGTAATTTTTAAAGGAACAAAAGTAGATATTTTTGGGATTGTTGGAAAAATAGGAGAAATTACTCAACTACCTATTACACCAAACCAACTCTCTCTTGAAGAGAAAAAAGAACTAATCTCTTCTTCTTGGAAGGAAATTTCTTCGGATACAAAAATTTCAGAAGCCGAGTTAGATAAATTTGTGAATTATTTTGAAAGTATTATTGGGGAAAATAATGCTATTAATGAGTATTCTGATTCTTCTAAAGTTAAGAAATTTTTCATAGAGAAAAAAATTATCGAACCTTTTTTATAATTGAGTTTCAATCTCCAAATTCCCTATAAGTCCCATCTTTTCTCATCATCTCTCTTAAATCTTCTAATGCTTCATCTTTTAATTGTCCTGCTCTTGCTCTTGTTCTTCCTATCATTCTCGCGACTTCTCCAAGACTGGCTTGAGTTTTTTCACCATTTAAACCAAAAATCATTTCTAAAATTCTCTTTTTTTTATAATCTAGTTCATTAATAAGTTCACAAGCATATTTTTGTATCTCTGCATATCTTGGTTTTTCACAAACTTCTTCTGGAATGTTTTCTAAAGCTTCTTGATGACTCCTTCCTTCTTGTTCTAAATCCATTAATTCTCTACGAGCATCCATAGCAGTTTTAATTATTTTTTCAGTATATCCTGTTTCTTTCATTAATTCTTTATTAGTTGGATTTCTTCTAAGTTTTTCAATTAGTTTATTTCTATCCTTATAAACACGAAACATTTTCTCACCAGTATTTTGTGGTATACGAACCATTCTTTTATTTTTTATTGCTTTTCTAATATACTGTTTTATCCACCATGAGGAATAACTAGAGAACTTTGCTCCTCTTCCAGCTTGATACTTTTCTGATGCTTTTATTAATCCAATATTTCCTTCAGAAATTAAATCTTCTAATAAAACCCCTCTGCCTGTAAAATCATGAGCTATTTTAACAACTAATCTTAAATTTGAGACAATTAATTTTTCTCTTGCAAAAGGATTTCCATTTGCAATCTCTCTAGCTAATTCTGTTTCTTCTTCTATATTAATTAAAGAATACTGATTAATTCTTCTTATGTATCTATTTAATCCATCTGCCATACAAAAATTTAAAACTCATGGTATTTATACTTTGATGTGTACAAAAAATATTTACTTATAGCCAGCAAACTGGATTATGCAGGAACAAATATAGCTCTTGCACTTTCTCAGTTTAAACTTCCTAACTTAGACATTTCTTTTGTTGAGACAGAAATTATCGACGACAAAGGCATAAATCCTTTACTTATAGAAAGATATGATTTTGTAATTTTCGCATCAAAGCATCAATCTTCCGAGGGGGGAAAAACATTATCTATTCATGCTCCTGGAAATTTTAAAAAAGCAGATTTTGGGGGTAAACCAGAAACTCTCTGTTTATCGTCGGCATTATTCCAAAAATTCTTATTTGGAGAACTCCACAAAAAAGCAGAAGAACATTTAGTTAAAAATTATCAACTAACTTTAGAATGCACTCATCATGGACCATTAATAAATAAGCCATGCGTTTTTATAGAAATTGGAGCAACACCAAATGAGTGGAAAGATAAGAGGATTGCATTTATAGTAGCTAAAGCAATAAAATCTGCTATTGAAAATTTCCAACTAAATAAATATCAGGAAATTGCAATTGGAATTGGAGGCCCTCACTACTGCCCAAACTTTAACAAGATACAATTAGATTCAAATATCGCAATCTCTCACATAATTCCAAGTTATATTCTTCCTGTAAGCGAAGAAATTATTTTAGAAGCAATCAAAAAAACTCAAGAAGAAGTTGATTTTGTCTTATTGGATTGGAAAGGAATTGGCCCAGCAGAATCCCGCGAACAAATTATCAGCATCCTCGATAAAAACCATATAAATTATAAAAAAACAAAAGAAATAAAAAAATAAATTATCTGAACAAATGTTTTTTTTGGTCTTTCCAAGCTACAAATCCAATTATTACTAAATACAGAATTCCACCGATTTGCGGGATTACCTGAGACAAACTAAACCAACCAGGATAATTTCTCTTTTCAAAAATTCTCCAATTTGCAATTATTAATAAAACCACCAATGCTATCCATCCAAATATCGGGATTAAAATCAAAAAGACCCATGCCCAGTGAAATCCTCCCATCTGCAATATCATAGAAATATCTGCAATAGGAATCCATGCAAGCCAAGGTTTATCATATCTAAGCTTCTTTCCAAGAGTCATCCATGCAAATGCAAAGTAAATGTACGTTGCTAAGAGAAAGATTGCAACAATAATTATAGCTGTTGTTGCCATAACTCCGCTTAAAATTCCTCCAACTAAACCTCCTGTTACAGCGTTAGTAAGATATTCAATATTATATGCCATTTTACCTCCTTCTAAAATTATATGATTTTAGAGTTTATAAATTTTTCAATAAATTTGGCTCTGTTGAAAATCTCTTAACTTATCAAATTTAAATTACTTGCAATTGTCC
>CAYIAD010000002.1:0-26943 GCA_964361295.1 Candidatus Woesearchaeota archaeon | reverse complement strand
TCACTGAATTTGCTAATTCATTAATAATATAAAGAGATTCTTCGCTCTCTCTAAGAGAGTCTTCAAGAATGTCTTTAGAAAGTTCTTCTACTTTTTCAATATCTTGTTCATAAAAATAATCTCTTTCTTGATTCCAAAAAGGATTTTGAGATTTCTCTAATAAGTAATCAAAAGAATTTAATCTCTCGTCTATTCTTTCTTCTGCTTTTTTTGATTCAGATTGCAATTGCTCTTGATAAACAACAGGAATTCTGCTAATCTCTGGGTCAACATCTGTAAAAAAATTTTTAGCTGAATTAAATCTCTCTCCTCCAAAACATAAAGAACTTGCTAAAGAAGATAGCAAAACTATCTTATTAATAAATTTCATCAATAATAAAAAAATGATTAGTATTAAAGCATTATTATATTAAAAAGTTAAAGAACAGTTAATAATAAATACAGGAAACTTCCTAATTCAAGAAATGTTCCATATTTTTCTACTTTTTCTATTCTTTCTGTTTTTGGTCGAGTATTTTCTGGAGCATAATTATTTGAAGTAGTAGCACATCCAGTTAAAGCTAATGCTAATCCAGCTCCTGCAACTAATGTTACTAAGTTTCTTTTCATAATATATAGAACAACAAGAAGTATTTAAAAATTTGTGTAAATGAGAAAGATTTATAAGTAATACTTTGTAATATAAAGTATATTAAATAATATAAAGTAATACTTTCTTGGGGGAAGAGGTGATAATCTTTCTTAAAGAAACATAAAATGAAAACTAGAATATCTGCGACTATAGAAAAAGAAACATTAGAAAAAATAAAAAGAATTCTTAAGAATGGAAGATATAGAAATCAATCTCATATAGTTGAAGAAGCAATTAATCTATTTGAGGAGAAGAAAAAATGAAATCAGGGCAAATAAATGTTTTTGTTGTTATTGGAATATTACTAGTTGCGGGTGTTGTTTTAGTATTCTTGTTTAAAACAGGAAAAATACCATCTCCAGTAGGAAGCTTTGAGGAAAATCCTCAAAAATATATTGAAGGATGTATTTCTCCAAAAATAAAACAAGCTGTAGATTTATTAAATAAACAAGGAGGGCAAATTAATCCTGAATTATTTAAGACATTTAAATTTTCTGAAGACAAAGAATCTCAGAATATATCTTATCTTTGTTATACTAGCAAAAATTATCTTCCTTGTGTTAATAGAGAACCAGTTTTAATAGCACATTTAGAAAATGAAATTTATAATTACATTTCTAAAGATATTAGTAATTGCTTTGATGATTGGAAAAAAGCAGCAGAAAAACAAGGATATTCTGTAGATACAGGAATATTAAATTATTCTGTGAGTCTTAATCCAGAACAAATAGTCTTAGATATAAATATGGAAATTAGTTTGAATAAAAAAGAAGAAAGTTTGAGATTTGATAAATTTAGAGTAGTAATTAAAGATAAAATTTATGATTTAGCAATTGTTGCTCAAGAGATTTCTAGTCAAGAAGCAGAATATTGCAATTTTGAAAGCCAAGGATTTATGATTTTTTATCCTAAATTTAATATTGATAAGTTTAGAACAAGTGATTTGAATATAATTTATACAATTCAAGATAGAAAAAGTCAGGAAAAAATGAGGTTTGCTATACGCGGGTGTGTAATACCAGCAGGAATGTAAAATGATAAAAAAAATAAAAATTAGTTTATTGATAATTGCAATAATTCAAATAATCTTATTAGTAAATATGGCTCCGGCAAATAGTTATCAGATTTCTCAGGCAAGTGAAATAAACAAAGAAAAAATATTAGAAAAAGATTTAGGAGAAAAAATTTTAGGAATAGGAATAAATTTATTTGTTGGACTTTTTTCAATAAAACAAATTGGAATTGTTTCTGCAGTAGAATTAGAATTTAATTGTTGTCTGGAAACTAAACAAGGAGAATTGTGCAAGGATTTTCTAACTGGACAGGAAAATAATTGTAAAACTGATTTAGTTGCAAGTTCTTGTGATAAAATTTCTTTATGTGAAATAGGATGTTGTATAGACAAGGACGAAGGATTATGTTCTACAAAATCAATGAAACAAGATTGTCTAAATTCTGGAGGAGATTGGAAAAATGAAGAAAATTGTGCTGTAAGTGAGTGTCAAAAAGCATGTTGTGTTTTAGGAGATGAAGTTCAATTCACAACAGAACAAAGATGTTCAAGATTAGCAAGTTTATACGGCTTTGAAAAAGATTTTAGGCAACAGATTAAAAACGAAGTAGGGTGCTTAGCTCTTGGAGCAAGTACTGTGAAAAGTGCTTGTATATACGATGGAGGAAGATGTGAATTTGCCAGTGAAGTTGAGTGTTTAGCAAATAAAGGAAATTATTATTCTGGACAATTGTGTTCAAATACAGAACTAAATACCCCCTGCAAAAAACAAGATTCAATTGGATGTGTTGAGGGTAAAGATGAAATTTATTGGTTTGATTCTTGTGGAAATCAAGAGAATATTTATTCATCTGATAAAGAGGCGAGTTGGAGCAATGGAAAGGTTTTATCAAAAGCAGAAAGTTGTAATTCAAATTCGTCGAATATCAATTCACTAGATTGTGGAAATTGCAATTATTTTATTGGAAGTAGATGCTCTGAATCTGAATTAATAGAAAAAAAAGTAAAAGATGGAAATTTTATTTGCAAAGATATGAAATGTGTTGATGAAAATGGAAAAACAAGAGAAAATGGAGAAAGTTGGTGTGTTTATGATGGATTTATTGGAGATGGAAAAGATGTTGTTGGAAGTCGACACTGGAAAAGAATGTGCATTGATGGAGAGGTAAAGGTTGAGCCGTGTGCAGATTATAGAGGAGGAATTTGTGTTCAATCAGATATTGAAAATCCAGAAAAGAATAAAAAATTTAGTATATCTGCTTGTGTTGTGAATGAGGCATCAATATGTATTAATTATAATTCTAAACAAGATAGTATGGGGCAAAATTGCTTAAATAATAGTATGTGTTATTTAAAAAAGATTGATGTTGATGATGGATTTAGATTTGACATTTGTCTTCCTCAATATCCAAAAGGTTCTGATTTAAGTTATGAAGAAGGGACATATAATCTCTGTTCAATGGCAAATCAAAAATGCACTGCTATTTATGAAAAAAAAGTTGATGGATGGGATTGTGTATATAATTGTAATTGTGAAAAAAATATTTTTAGTCAGCAAATGAATGAGTTTTGCACTTCTCTTGGAGATTGTGGAGCTAAAGTCAATATTTTAGGAGAGGGAACAGATAGTCTAGAAATTAATAATGCTCCTCAAATTTCTTGGAGAGATTATATTCAATATGCGAAAGCAATTGCTGGGCAGTTTGCTCAGCCAAAAAATTTAAGTGATGTTTTACTTTCACATGCAAGTACAGCAAAACTAGAGGGGTATGATGCAAGTAAAGAGCCAGAAAATAAAGCTACTGAAGCAATAAGTTTAGGAGGAACAATTGTTGGGGGGTTGGGAACAACTATTGGAATTCTGGGTTGGGCAGGAATTATTTCTTTAGAAACAGTTACTCTTCTTCCTGTTGCAGAATGGGGTGCGGGAGGCATTATTGGAACAGCTCCTACAAGCATAGCTGCATTTGGTACTGCTCTGGGAGCATTTTCTGTTGGAGTTATTGTTGCTCAAATATTAACTATGGCTTTTGGACTTACAGGACAGGCTGCGATGATTATGGCTGTTGCAGGAGTTGCTGCTGGAGTTGCATTAGCAGTAATTGTTTACTCTGGGGGTTGGGCTGCTTGTATTGGACCTCAAGTAGTTATATGTGCAATTATTTTTATAATTTTAATCGCAATCGCAATTGTTTTAAAAGTTCTTGGAATAGGAGAATCAAAAGAAGTTATTGCATCATTTACATGTTTACCTTGGGAAGCACCTGTTGGAGCAGATAAATGTGGAGTTTGTAATGGAGATATTCTAAAACCTTGTTCAAAATATAGATGTGAAAGTTTAGGACAGGCATGCAAATTACTAAATGAAGATAGTGAAAATCCGAGTTGTGAAAAAATTATAGATAATCATCAACCACCAACAATTTCTACTGGAGATATTAATTATGGATATGACTTTGCAAATGAAGAAACTTGGAATGTAAAAGTTCAGAGAGATAATGGAAATTGTATTCCAGAATTTGCTCCATTAAAATTTAATTTAAATACAGATGAGCCAGCTCAATGCAAATATTCGTTTGAGAGAACAAATAATTATGAAGCAATGCAAAATTATCCTCTAGATTTAAATTCTTATGTTTCAAATCATAGTTTCGGTATTATGATGCCAAGTTTGAATAGTTTAAGTGTTTATGATGTTGTTGGAGATATAAGACAGAAATTTGGCAATATGAGTATGTATATTAGATGCCAAGATTATTATGGAGATGTAAATGTAAGAGAATATGTTGTAAATTTCTGTATAGAATCTGGACCTGATTTAACTGCTGCATATATTACTAAGTTTACTCCAAGAGAAAATGGATTTATTAAATACAGAGAGACAAAAAGTCCATTAACAATTTTCCTAAATGAACCAACAGAATGCAAATATGATAATGAAGATAAAAATTATACTGCTATGAAAAATTCTATGGAATGTAAAACAGAAATAACTCAGTTTGAAAGTTTTGGTTGGCCTTGTTATACTAATTTAACTGGATTAACCGAAGATACAAATACAATTTATATTAAATGTAAAGACCAGCCCTGGTTTAAAAATACTGCAAATGAATCTCAGAGAAATATTAATACTCTAGGTTTTGCTTATACAATCTCTAAAACAAAAAATCCTCTGAAGATAGATTATATTGTTCCTCTAGGAGATATTGAGACCGGACTTGAACCGATGTCTATAGATTTTGAAGTTAAAACATCTGAAGGAGCATATTATGGAGATTCTAAATGTGAGTATAATTTTGATGGTTCTGAAAAATTTGTTCAGTTTAGAAATACATTTTCAAATCTGCATACTCAAAACATAAATCAGCTAATGAATGGTCCTTATATTATGAGCGTAAAGTGTGGGGATGAAGCAGGAAATATTGCAAATGGTTCTACTGAAATTAATATAAAACTTGATAAAAATCCCCCAGAAGTAATCCGTGCTTATGAAGAATATGGAAATTTAATTATTCAGACAACTGAAAAAGCAGAGTGTTATTACTCTCCTGCAAAATGCATCTTTGATATTGAGAATGCTACGAGCATGACAACTGGATTTTCCACTCAGCATAAAACAGAATGGAAAGAAGGAATTACTTATTATGTCAAGTGTATTGATATCTGGGGGAATCGCCCAGATGAGTGCAGTATAAAATTATTACCAAGTTTTTTTGCATCATTAATCTTAAATAAATTTATAAATAAGTTTATCGTCTAATAAAAATGGAAAAAAAGGGGCAGGTTACGATTTTTGTTATTATCGGGATAGTGATTGTAGCGTTCGCTGTTTTGGTTTATTTATTTTATCCGAAAATTTCTTCAACTTTTGGATTTACAGAAGAAACTCCGTCGTCATATATTCAAAAATGTGTTGAGGATTCTGTGAAAAACAGCATTGGAAAAATTGCTACGCAAGGTGGAAGTTTGGATCCAGAAAATTATTATTTATATAAAGACCAGAAATTAGAATATTTGTGTTACACTAATTTGGATTATTTAACTTGTGTTATGCAACAGCCAATGTTAAAAAAACATTTTGAAGAAGAGATTGCAAAAGATGTTCAGGGAAAGGTTCAAGAGTGTGTTCAGGGGATGAAAACAAATTTTAAAAATAAAGGATATGATATTCAAGTTTCAGGAGAAGGTTTTGCAGTAGAAATTCTTCCTAAAAGAATAAATTTGAAAATTAATCAAGCAGTTAGTTTGACGAAAGCAGAAGAGAGTCAGAAATATGAGTTCCTCAGCGTCGGTGCTGAAAGCGAAATTTATGAATTAATTTCTATTGCCGAGAGTATTTTAAATTGGGAAGCGAGTTATGGAAGTGCTGAAACAACAATTTATATGAATTATTATCACAATTTAAAAGTTGAAAAATTAAAACAATCAGATGGAACAACCGTGTATATTTTGACAAATAGAGATTCAGGAGAAAAATTCCAGTTTGCGTCGAGGAGCATTGCTTGGCCGTCTGGATATGGAGCAACTGCAATATGAAAAATAAAAGAGAGATTATTGAAAAAATAAAAGAGAATAGGGAGAAGATAAAAGATAAAAGTGTAAAAAAAATTGGGATATTTGGCTCAGTAATTAAAGGTAAGAAAAACCCCAGAGATATTGATATAATCATTGAATTTGATAAGCCAACATTTGATAATTATGCAGAAGTATTGATATTATTAGAAAAGATTTTAAAAAAGAAAATAGACTTAGTTACCAAGTCCAGTTTAAGACCAGAACTAAAATATGTAATAAATGAGGCTGAATATGTCAAACTCTAATCTTTACAAAAATACTATCTTAGAAATGATAAAAAGATTAGAATCTTCTTTAACAAATAAAGAGAAATTTATGAGTGATTCAGAAATGCAAGATGCTACTTTAATGAGATTGCAAGTTATCGGAGAGAACATTAAAAATATCCCTCTTGAAACTAAAAAGAAAAATTCGCAATTCAAATGGAAAAAATTTGAAAAATTACGAAATCTAATTAGTCACAAGTACAATTCAGTAGATTATGAAATAGTTTGGAATTTTATTAAAAATAATCTTGCAGAACTAAAAGATAATTTGGAGAAAATAATATGAAAAATAAATTAATATTAATTATCTTAGGAATGTTCTTAATCAGTTTTGCTTCTGCAGTAGGTGTTTCTTACTGCGCTGAAAAAACTGTTTCGGGAGCTTGGTGTCAGAATGTTCCTTTAGAACAAGTGAACCAAAATTACCAAAGTGCTCCGACATCTTGTGAGTCAACCTCATATTGCAAGTTAGGATGCTGTTATGACAGCGACGAGGGAACCTGCATGAAAAATACTCCTCAAATTACTTGTGAAAATAGCAAGGGAGTTTGGTCTAATAGTGCGAGTTGTGAAGTTCCACAATGTGACTTGGGGTGTTGTTTAATTGGAGATCAGGCAGCATTTGTTTCAAAACAGAGATGCAAGAAATTGTCGTCGATATATGGACTTGATATAACTTTCAGAACAGATATTTCAAATGAGATTCAGTGCATTTTAAGCACAACTTCAGATGCAAAGGGGGCTTGTGTTTTTGAACAGGAATTTCAGACAACTTGCAAATTCTCGTCTAAGAAAGAGTGTTTAGATTTGGGATATGAAAATATTTCTTTTCATGAAGATTATCTTTGCAGTGCTCCTGAATTAAATACTGTTTGCGCGAAGACAAAAAAAACAACTTGCGTTGAGGGGAGGGATGAAGTTTTTTTTGTAGATAGTTGCGGGAATATTGCAAATATTTATGATGCTACAAAAGCAGATGAACAATCTTACTGGACAAAAATTGTGCAAAAACCAGAGAGTTGTGGGGCAGGAAATGCTAATGCTAATTCTGCTTCATGTGGAAATTGTGATTATTATTTAGGAAGCACTTGCAAAAATTATAAAAGAGGAACAGACAGAGCTCCGCAATATGGAGATAGTATTTGCCGAGATTTAAGTTGCAAATACGAGGGTAAAACTTACAAGCATGGAGAAACTTGGTGTGCAGATTCTAAGGGAACAAAAAATAGTTTACCTGGTTCAAGATATTTTAGATTAGTTTGTTATAATAATGAAATTCTTGTAGAGCCGTGCGCAGACAGAAGAGCAGAGATTTGCATTCAGTCAGATATTAATGGATTTAAAACAGCGGCGTGCAGAGCAAACAGATGGCAGGATTGCACAGGACAGACAAAGAAAAAGAATTGTGAAAATATAGACAAAAGAGATTGCAGATGGATTAGTGGGGCTACGATTCAGTGTGTTCCAGAATTTGCTCCTGGATTTAATTTCTGGGAAGAAAACGGAGGAGATGCAGAAGAGATTTGTTCATCAGCTAGTGTAACTTGCACAGTAACTTGCGAAGAAAGTTTAAATGGAGATGTTGAATGCGAGGCTAGTCCGAAGAATTGTGGAGATGAAGATGGAATAGATGCTGGTTGGGAAGCAAATCAAAATAAAGTTTGTGGAGGACTTGGAGATTGCGGAGTAAAAGTAAATTATCTTGGACAAAGAGGATTTAATTAACTTGGAGATTAAAATGGATAAAAAATATTTAATAAAAATGAAAGGAGGTGGAAAACTTTAAATACATCTTAGAGTTGTAATTTAGATGGAAGAAATAACCTTAACAAAAATTGGAGGAGAACTCCAAGTATTGAAACAGATGATGGAAAAGATTCAGGAGTATGTCTTAGAAGATGAACTAGAAATAAGCGACGAAGTTATTAAAGAAGTTAAAATAGCCAGAAAGGGCAAAAATATTTCTCATGAAGATATAGTTAAAGAATTCTGCAATGACTGAAGTTATTTGGAAGGAGCCTGCAATTAGTTTTCTTAGAAAATTAGATAAACAAGAAGCTGAAAGAATAGTTAAGAAAATAGATAAAGAGATAAAGAATAATCCACTTAGATATATTAAGGAATTAGTTTATGCGGATTTTGGCAGAATTAGAATTGGAGATTATAGATTGTTTACAGATTATGAACAAATAAAAGACAAACTAATTATTAACACAATTAAACATAGAAAAAATGCTTACAAAAAATGAAAAATAAAAGAGGATTACAAATATTAAGCATAACGCAAATTAGTATTTTAGTAATTGGAATTTTTGCATTTGGATTTATTATTGGAGAAATGGAAAGAGTGATGGGATATACAACAACTCCTAGTACAACAACAACTTCTGTATGGAATACAAAAGGATTAGGAGAATATTTTTTTGGAACAGGTGGAGATTATGGATTAAAGGCAGATGAAGGTTTTGTAAAGATATATTCTGGAGAAGCTCTTGGTTATGCCGGACAAGCAATTATTCAATCAGCTGTTTGGGCGGGAATAGCTTATGGAATTGTATATATGTTAGGAGGATTATTTGGATTAGAAGATGCTCAAACAAAAAGTTTAGCTCTTAGTGCTGCTACTGGATTTGGAGCAGGAAGATTAACATATGCCGCTACTTATGCTATGGAGGGGGTAAGTCCTGAGTTTGCAACTTATTTAGGATGGGGGGTTGGAATGTTATCTGCTGCAATTGTTTTTTATTTAACTTACAAAGATGTTAGTGAAGAAACTTATGAATATAGTTGCGAGCCGTGGCAAGCTCCAACAGGTGGAAAGAGTTGTGAGCAGTGTAATAAACAGGGGGCTCTTCCTTGTTCTGAATATCAGTGCAGAAGTTTAGGGCAGGGATGCAAATTAGTAAATCCTGGAACAAATGATGAAAACTGTGTTTGGGTAAATCCAAAAGATGTAAATCCTCCGATAATAAAAACTTGGATTGATGCTCTTCTTGAAAATTATAAATACACTCCAGATAATACAATATCCCCTCCAGACAGAGGAGTGTTTATAGAAAACTCAAAAACAATAGATAAATGTGTTGAAGCATTTACTCCTTTAACTTTTGGAATAACTTTAGATGAACCGGGAAAATGCAAGATTGATTATTTAAATAGACAAAATTTTAGCAATATGCAATACTGGTTTGGAGGAACTCAATTAGTAAAATACAACCATACTCAAATAATGAGTTTGCCTGGAAAATCAGCTTATGAGGCAGAGAATATTAAAATAAACAACGACGGAAAATACAGCTTGTTTGTAAGATGTCAGGACGAAAATGGAAATTCAAATACAGCGAACTTTGTTTTCAAATTCTGCGTCGATGAAGGACCAGACACAACAGCTCCAGTGATAATAACAACTAATTTAATTAATGGTATGCCAATTGCAAACAATCAATCATCGGTGGATTTAATTGCTTATATAAATGAACCAGCAGAGTGCAAGTGGGGAAAATTAGACGAAGAGTATGACAAAATGCCGACGCCAATGACTTGTTCAAAATCTGTGACTGAAATAAATACTCAGATGCTATATGAATGCAAGACAACTTTAACAGGATTAAAAAATTCAGTTGACAACAAATTTTATTTCAGATGCAAAGACCAACCAATAGGAGTAAAAGAAGAAAGCAGAAATACAAATACAGAATCTTATGAATTTATTTTGAAAGGAACAATACCTTTAGTGTTAAATAAAATTGGGCCAAATGGAACTATAAGAGATTCAACTGATCCAGTAAAAGTAACTCTTGAAGCAGAGACATCGGCAGGCGCAGAAGAAGGAAAATCACTTTGTTATTATGGAAATGCCAGCGACGACGAAAAATATGTTGAGTTTTACAAAACAGCTTCAAACAAACACTCACAGGATTTATTTTTATCCGAGGGTTCATATACTTATTATATAAAATGCGTTGACTTGGGTGGAAACAGCGTAGAGAAAATCACAAGTTTCTATGTTGAATCAGATGCAGAAGCCCCAATTGTAGTAAGAGTTTATCATGATGAAAATAATTTAAAATTAATCACTGATGAAAAATCAGTATGTGTTTATGATGTTTTAAACTGCAATTATTTATTTGAAGATGGAATTTCGCTTACAACTTTAAATGGAGTTAATCATTTTGTAGATTGGGATAGTTCTAAGAGTTATTATATAAAATGCAAAGATGAATATGGAAATCAGCCAGCACCAGATAGTTGCAGTATAATTGCGAAACCTTTTGAGATTCCATCGAGGGCAGAATGAAAACTAGAGCCCAGATGGAAATATCATTTGGAATGATTGTATCTGTAGTTTTAATTATTGCTTTTTTATCTGTTTCATTTTATGCTATTGGAAAATTTTTAGAAATTCAGAAAACAATTCAGATAGGAAAATTCACAGATAATCTTCAATTTGATATTGACAAAATTTGGAAATCCAGCCAGGGTTCTCAAGAATTTTCTTATAGTTTACCGACGAGAATTCAGAAAGTTTGTTTAGTGGATTTTAGAAAACCAGAAACAGGAAAAGATAGTGGAATTTATTATGATTTAAAAAAATCGTTTTATGGTTCAGAGAATTTAATATTTTATCCTGTTGGTTCTGGAGGCGGATTGGATTCTACGATACTAAAACATATTGAACTTGATAAAATTACTGAAATACAAAATCCACTTTGTTTTGAAAACATTGGTGGTAAAACAAATTTTACAATTAGCATGGAATTTGGAGAGAATTTGGCAATAATAAAATGAAAAAAGGGGCTTTAGAAATATCATTTGTATGGATTTTTGCGATTGTCGTTGGAATTGCGATAATCTTTTTAGCAATATATTTTTCAGTGAAAATAATTGGAATTGGAGAAGCACAAACAGGTGCTCAAACAGGAAAAGAAATCGGAGTGCTGTTAAATCCTTTAGAAACAGGTTTTGAATCTGCACGTTCGTCGTCGTTTAGTATTTCTATAGAAACGAGAATTTATGGAAGCTGTGATAATGAAGGAAATTTTGGAAGACAATTAATTAAAGTGTCGCAGAAAAGTTTTAAAAAATGGACAGAGACAGATTTAGAAGTTCAGTTTTTGAATAAATATATTTTCAATGAAGAATTTGTTGAGGGGGAAAAATTTTATGTTTTTTCAAAACCTTTTGAATTTCCCTTTAAAGTCGGAGATTTAATTTATCTGACTTCGAGCAAAGACAAATATTGCTTTTTGGATGCTCCTGATGAAGTAGAAAGAGAGCTAAAAAATTTAGGGCAGGATAATTTTGAAATTGAAAATTGTTCTGAAAACTCTAAAAAAATATGCTTTGATTCTGGAACGGGATGCATTGCTATTGTAGATTATAATAACCAGATTGTACAAAAAGAATCTGGAAGAATGTATTTTGAAGGGAATGCCTTAATGTATGGAGCAATTTTTTCTGATAAAGAAATCTACGAATGCCAGATAAAAAGATTAATGAAGAGAGTTGAGCAGACTGCGAAAATTTATCAAGATAAAATTAGCATAAGTTCAAGAGAGGGTTGCGACTCAAACCTCGACGCTGATTTGATGACTCTGGCAGTAATCTCAGAAAGAATTGAGAGTTCTGCGAATCTCGGGCTTATTTTAAAATCGCTTGTTGAAAGCATTGACAAAAAAAATAAATATGCAAGTGAATGCAAATTATGGTGAATAAAAATAAAGAAAAAGTTTTTATCTTATTTGGTTATTCTTACTATTTTAGATAATTTATAATCAACTTTTCAAAACTTTGTTGATTTTTTTTAATTATAAATTAACAAAGTTTTAATGTTACTTTTTAATAGTAACTTATAAAAAGAAATATAAACCTTAAGATTTGTTAGATATTATGGCAAAAGTCATAATTCCTCCCCTGTTTTCAATTCGAGGAAAACTGAACATTGGGCAATCAATGACATTAGTTTTAGCAGATGCAATAATAAGACACTTAAAACAAAAAGGAGAAAATGTTTTATTTCATTCTATGGCTTATAATTCTCAGGGAATTCCTCTTGAAAAGGTTCTGAATGAAGAAGGATTTTCTCAAATAGACGAATCCCTTTGCGTTAATAAAGCAAATAGTTTAATATCTCAAATAGAAGAAGATAAAAAAAGGTTAAATTTACTTGGAGGAGATTACACTTATTTAGATCATTCGCCAGAGATGAGAAAGCTCTCTCAAAAAATGTTTGTTGAATTATCTTCCAAGGGATATGTTTTTCTAAGTCAAAAAGAATGGTATTTAGATTCTCCAAAAATTTTAAGAGATAATTCGTTTAAATCTTCTTTATGCAGTTTAAATTTTCAACCAGTTTCTTTTTTGAGTCAATTGGAACAAATGGCAAATGATATTTCTATGCCTCTTAAAATCAGCAAGTTTCGTAAATTTGCTACTCCTATTCCAAGCGATCTTGAATTATCCTTAGATCCCCTTTGGGATTTGACAACTCAGCATCTTTCATTACCTAATTCTCCACCAAGTATACAAATCTGTGGAAGAAACGTTGCGAATAGGTATGTATTTTATTCTCTTTTAACAAATTTTGCGATGAATGAAAGTTTTCCTTTTAGTAACATTATTGTGCATAACATACTCAACGATCAAAATGGTAAAAGAATGAGTTCTTCTAATGCAAATCTATTGAATTTAAATGAGATTCCTGATAGATATCATGGCGATGCTATAAGGTACTCTTTACTCCGAGCTATCACGTTTGAAAAAGAAACAGCTAATTTTTCATTTGATTTTCTAGATGAGGGTCAGTCTGCAGTTTATAGAATTGGTAATTTGAGGAAATTTTTTCTTAAACATAACGTCTCATTCCAAGATTTACCTGTTGATGATTCTGCTCTAAAGTATTATCTAAATAAAATGGACCAATTTAATTTAAAGGGTGGATTTGATATCAGTCAGGATGTTTTGCAAAGATTAAGTAAAAAAATTAAACAAGAACATGATGCACATGTTTTATCTAGTTTTAAGGAAAAAGCAATTCAATATAAAACAGGGGTCTTTATGGCATATCCATTTATGCCGGAAATCTGTTCAGTATCAATTGATAATCTGGGGTAAAATAAATAGATTTAAATAATTTTCTTACTAATCTCTAAGATGATAAAACATAGTTATCTCATTAATAAAGAGATTATATTTTGTATATTGGCAGAAGATAGGAGGTTTTTCTATGGAGAAATTTTATACGGAACCAAAAAAATAGATGGGGTTAAGACAATTCTTATTGATAATATTAAATATTATAAGTATTGGCAGTTATCAGATAGAAAAAATAAAGGAAGTTATAGTCGTTACTTCAATAAAATTAAACATCTATACCCGCACGAGAAATTCAAACACCATTTAATTGGAGATTTATTTAAAATTAGTAAATCAGAAAAATGTCAAATTTTATCTCCAAAAAAGATTAATCATTTTAATAGAGAATTATCCCGGTTAGGATATAAATTAGCAAAACTCTTAAGAATAAACAAGGAATATGTTCGTTTCGGAGGAGGCATTCTTTTGAATGAAGGGTATAAAAATCTAGGAGATGTGGATATAATTATTTTTGGATTAAAAAATAATCGGAAAGCTTCAATTAGTATAAATCGACTTTTAAGAGAAAATAAATTTTTTTTAAACGAGCCAAACTCTCTGAATAGAAGAAGATTTAGATATAGGAAAAATATTATCTGTCCTTTTGGAGTATATAAATCTGACAATTTATTTGAAAATAATTTCTTGAAGAAAGAATCTCCTAAAGAAATATTTGCAGAAGTTATTGACAATTCTCATTCTTTATTTTCTCCCGCAGTATACAAAATTCTAATTGATAAAAAAATTGGTTATTTAGTAAGTTACTTTGTTGGTCATGTCCATTTATTGAATATTGGTGACAAAATCAAGTTTAGAGCTCCACTATGCTTTTTTAACAATAAAAAAATACTTTCTGCATATATTATTCCCATTCAAGGATCTTGGATAGAAATATTATCCTCTTAGAAATTCTTCTATTTTACCCCATTTTTGGAATAATACTTTCCCCATTCCATGTCCCATTCTGTGTCTAAGAAGTTTCATTTTAGGTAAAGACTTCTTTATTTTAATAGTGTGTATAATCGAAGTAGTTTTATCTTGGGGATCATGCAAAACTAAAAGCGGCGAATTTAATCCTTGTATGTATTCTCTTGAATCGCACTCTGGAAATTCTTTAATTTTTTTGGATAAAGAATCCCATTTAAACCGAAACAAGTGTTTATATGCTCTTTTTACAAAAAGAACTAAATGATTAAGATCTTGCTCATTTCCTTCTTTATGGTGATCAGAAAAATCCCATAATGGAGAAAATAAAACTATCCCATCAAATTTCCTTTTATTTGCTAGACCTCCGCAAATTGCTCCACTAAAACTACTTCCGAAAAGAAACAATTTGTTTGTTTTAAAATTAATCTTAGACATATCCCACAAATTGATTGCTTCCCCTTTTTTTAATTCATCAATAAAATCAGATAATTCTAACACCGGATTTTTGTCTAAGAACTCTCCCTCGCTTTGATAAGTCCCGGGGTAATGAGGCCAAAAAACATTATATCCTTGATCATACAAAAACTCAATTTGCTTTTTATGTTCTGCTTCTGATGGAAACCCTTCTAAAACTAAAATTGTATCTGATGGATTTTTATGCACAAGAAACTCAAAAAAAATTCTTCCATAATACGATTTTAATATATATTGTGAAACACTTTTTTCTTTTTTTATTAAACTCATTAATCTTAATAAATAATTACATTTAAATATTTTCCTGAAGGTATCTGTCTACACCTAAAAATATCTCTTATTTTTAATCTAGTAGGAAAGTTTATTAAATATATTCTCTAAAAGATAATATGGTAAGTGAAAGAACAAAAAATATAATTAATAAAAAATGAAAACAAAAAAGGCTCAAGTAAAAACACAGCAAATGGCATTTATGTTATTAGCGATAACTTTATTTTTGGTTTTGGCTGGACTTTTTGTTTTGATGTTTAGATTTGCAGGAATTAAAGAAGTTGCAACTGCTCTTGAAGAAAAAAATGCACTTTTGCTTGTGACTAAAATTGCAAACTCTCCTGAATTTTCGTGCGGAGAGGTTTATGGAACTGGAAATATAAATTGTGTTGACGGAGACAAAGTTATGGCAGTTAAAAAAAATATAAAAGATTATGAGGGATTTTGGGGGAAAGGAGTTTCAAATATTGAGATAAGGAAGATTTATCCTCGAGAAGAAACAATTATTTGTGAGCTTGGAAATTATCCAGATTGCAATACTATTAGAATTATTTCTGGAGAAATAGAGGGAATCTCTACAGAAAATTTTGTTTCGTTGTGCAGAAAAGAGTCAGAAGAAGGGGAAACAATAGATAAATGTGAAATCGCAAAAATAATGGTAAGTTATGAGGAAATACGATGAGCAATAAAAAAGGGCAAGATTACAGATATAAAATCTGTTCAGCTATGCCCAAGAAGGCACAGGAAGAAATGATTGGATTTGTTTTAATTGTAATTCTTGTGGCGATAATTTTGCTGGTTTTGGTGGGATTTAGTTTGAGAACAGAACAAAGAGAAGAGGTAGAAAGTTATGAAGTGGAAAGTTTTATTCAGGCAATGCTTCAGCAGACTTCGGATTGCAAGGATAATCAGGGATATTTGTCAATAGATAAATTAATCTTTGGATGCGCAAACTCTGAAAGCTGTTTAGATGGAAGAGGAGAATGTTTAGTTCTATCAGACAATTTAAGAGGGATTGTTCAAGAATCGTGGAGAACAGAAAATCGCCCTATTGCTGGCTATGAATTAAAAATCTTAAATGGAGAAGAAAGTTTAATTCCAGAAATGAAAGAGGGAAATCAAACGAAAAATTACAAAAGCTCTTTATCTGAGTTTGATAGAGGGGGAAACCAGATACAAATTTCCTTTAGAGCGTATTATTAGATTTTTAGATTAATTGTTATTGAATCAGCGATAATTACTGGTTTATGACGAATTCTGTTATTCTCTTTTTCTTCTATTAATTCTATAAATCCGAATCTTTCTAAAAGTTTAATGTCTCCTAAGACAGTCTTAAAATTGCGATTTAATTTTTTGGCAAGATTATAGATTGAAGAAGGTTTGTGATGCTTTATTACATGAAGCACCCTTGCCTTTTCATTGCTAAGTAATTGTCTCAAAGCAAGAACTCCTGAAAAGTCATAGTCCTCTTTGGATATTTTTGGTTTTTTTAGTAGGGCAAATGTTCCTCCAGAGTTAGCAAAAGTGATTTCTCTTACTTTATTTTTAGACATTTTGTATATGTGGCTTTTTTTGATTATGTATCTTAAAATCCCATATATATTAAAATTAAGCTATTAATAAATGTTTTGCTGAATGGGCTAAGAATGGAGGATAAGTATATTAATTTATTTGTGGTAACACAAGGTTTATAATATAAACCTTGAAAGGTTGTATGTTTATGAGCTAAACCGAAAAATAATTTGATAAGCTTTTTAAAGTAAAATGAATTTGAACAAATACCTTACACCTCGTAAGGATCTCTAATAGGGCGTTAGTAGATAATGTTCATCCCGAAAATAGTTTTGCCCTATAACTGTTAAGGGATAAGTTGTCTTAGACAACATATAGTTATAGAGGTGAAAGGAGGTTATAAAAATGAAAATAAATTTCAAAAAAATAAGCGCTATAGCTTCAAGTATTCTATTAACTGGTATGACAATGGGAGTTGCTGCTGCTGCTAATTACCCTGCACCTTTTGTTGCAGGCGGAGTTGCAAATGTTGCAATTGTCTATGGTACTGGTGAAGGAGTATCTTCATTGGATATAATCCAATCAGGAAACATTCAAACTAATTTACAATCTAGTATGGGTGCATCCTCAACTTCAAGCGCAAGTACAAGTATAAGTGGTGAAGCTTATCCCCTTTTCACAGGTTCTACAAAAGTTTACATTAATGACAGTTTAAATACTGTTAGAGGTGTTTTAACTGAAACTGAAATGCCAACTGTTTTAAACGACGATAGCTTTTCAGGTAATGTAGATGCTTCATACACACAAACAATCACACTTGGAACTGTTTATAGTACAAGAGATAAAAACTTAATCACTTTTGCTAAACAACCAACAAGTGATACTGATCCTCAATTGGCATTAACAATAGGTACTGCAAGAACTGATCCATTATACAATGCTTCAGTTACTTTTAATAAAGCAGTTAACTTAACACATGCTGACTCAGAAGGAGAAGAGATAACTCTTTTCGGACATAAATTTACAATTGGTTCTGCAACAACTTCTACAAGTTTAGTCTTGTTGAAAGAAGCAGAAAAATTGAGTTTGGACTCTGATGCAAATCCTTCGCAAGAAGTAACAATTTTAGGAGAAGTTTATACTATAGAATTAGTTTCAGCTTCTGACACATCAGCTACTGTTAAAGTAACTAATAGTGCAGGAGTAAGTGAATCTAAAGAGATTAGTGAAGCTGCTTCAAAGAAAATAAATGGCATTACAATTGCTATTTCAACTTCTGATGAGACAAACTTAAAATTGTCAGCATCGGTAATTGCTGGAGCAGATAAAATTACTCTTACTGATTCAAGTTCTGTAACTATTGGAGAAGAAGATACTACAATTGATGGAACACATGTAGAATTTGAGCCAAACGGAAGAACAGATGACATCACAAAATTAGTTGTTACTGCTTTCGCAGATGACTCAGACGAAGATGCTATTGTTGCTGGAGGAAGCTTTGTAGACCCTGTATTTGGAAGTTTCAAAATTGACTTAACTGGATTTAATCTTGGAGTTGATTCAACAAGCAGAGAAGAGATAAAGTTTGAAGACAATGGTGATGATAGAATGGCAATTACTTTCACAGATCATAGAGATGAATTGCTTTCTGGATTCCAATTTGCGAGAAACACAACGCAAAAAATGGAGCTTCAACATGACTCTACTGGAGAACAAAACATATCAATACAAGAAGCAGAAATACTTCATGTAAATGATTATGTTGTTGTAGGTAATGAAGATAATGGTTACTTGTTAAAAGTAAGCACTATCAGCAATGCCTTAACAGGATATAGTTCTGATGCTGTTAAATTCTCAGATGCTATTTCGGGAGGTTCATATGAAACTACAATTAGTTCAGAAGGTGCTGGAACAGTAACTGTTGGAGGACAAGTTTATGATGTAACTTATGCTGCATTATCTGGTGTGGACCAGAAAAATATAACTTTGAATGCTCAAGAAAGTACTGGAAACAATATGAATGTTTATGGTACTATTGAGACATCAAAGGGTGCATTAGTTATGTTCTATAAACCCTTATTAAACTTTAGCTTAAGTGCGTGGAGTTCAACAGCAAGCAACTTGACTAACAATATGTTAGATTCTCAAGGAGCTAATCTTGCTGGAATAAGAATCCCTGACGGAGATGGTTATACAACTGCTACAGTAGCAAGCTCACTTGGAGGAAATGGTAACTGGACTATCAATGATGGAACAGCTAAATACCTAAACACATCTTCAATTATAGCTGGTGCTTCAGTAACTTTAACAATTGGTAAATTGACTTTCAACTTGACATCTGCTGCTACTGCAGCAAATCAAGATGTTAATAGATCGTCTTTATATCTAATTGATCCAGAAACAAGCGCAAACATTGTTAATCCTGCAATTGTTATCTTTACAGAAAAAGATGATAATTCAGATTACCAAGCTCAGATAATAACTCTTGAGCCAGGTGCAACAAGTGATGATGGTATTGGAGTTTCTGATGCTATTAGAACTTGGGGTGTTGATAATGTTTGGGAAGCTATAACTAAAGCAAGTGATAGTAAGATACAACAAGAAATGGATTTATGGGGAATTTTAACAACAATGGATACTTCTGACTCTGATCAGAACACTCTTATTGTAAGTTATCCTGATGAACAAATCTATGCTATGTTGTATGCTGCTGAAGAAGCTGCTACTTTAACAAGTAGTGGTGGTTCAACTACATCTGCAACTCAGCTTGGAGAGGTTCTAGTTAAAGATACTGAAGTAGCTTCAGTAAGCTCAAAAAACTTAATTATTGTTGGTGGAAGCTGTATAAATTCAGCTGCTGCTAAAGTATTAGGTGGAGCTGACTGTGGTGCTGCATTCACAACAAAAACTGGTGTTGGATCAGGACAATACTTGATCCAGAGTGTAGGCGATGCTTACGCTACAGGTAAAATTGCATTAGTTGTTGCTGGTTATGAAGCTGCAGACACTGTAAACGCTGCTACATACTTGAGAACTCAGACAGTTGATACAACTGCTGGTAAAAAGTATAAAGGTACAACTTCAGCTAGCGCTGCTCTTGTAGAATAAATCCAAAAATTTTAATTTTTTATTTTTTCTTTCTTTTTTTATTTTTTTAATCTCTGGCGAGAGCTAGATAAATCAGGAATTATCGATGGAGATATATTTTGTGGACACGAAAGAATTAAATTGCAAACTTTTTTAAATTAAAATTTTGTAGATAATCTATGAGAAAAATAATCTCCAAAGAAGAAAGTTCTAAGAAAAAAAGGACAAACCAGATTATTGTTGGAACTTTACTAGTTTTTGTTATGATATTCAGCACTTTGGGTTATGCTTTTATGGGGGGGGATGAAACTTCGAAAGAAACTAATGAAGTGAATTATAATGGATATAAACTAATCTCAAATGGAAATTCATGGGTTTTGACGCTCGGAGATTATCAGTTTGGATTTTTGAAAAAACCAAGTGAAACTTCTGCAGAAATATCTGGAGAGTTAAAACTTTTAAATAATTATGTAAACAAACCATTTTATATTTCAAGTCAGGACAATTATGCAGCGTCGGAGATTTATAAAAATCTTGGACAAGTTGCTTCGAGGTGGCAATTCGCGTGCATTGATAATAAAGATTGTGATAAAGATTATCCAATAAAAAACTGCTCAAGCAATTTTATAATTTTAAAAACAGGAAATTCCAATTCAATTTCTCAGCAAGATAACTGCGTATTTATTCAATCAAATAACACAGATTTAATTGGCGTCAGCGACGAGTTTTTGTATAAAGTTCTTGGAGTAAAATAGTTACAGAAAGTTTAAAAACTTCTAAAATTGAGAAATAAGATGGCAGAAAAAAAAGTTGGCAAAAAAAAGGTAAAGAATAAAAAGGTTTGTGAAATATTTGAAGTGGAAAAAAATGGAAAGGTTGAAGAGGTAAAAAGTTGTGGGATAGAAGAAGTTCCAGAAGTTAAAGATGGGCAAATTAAAGAGCAAAATAAAATTTTGAGAAATATTCTGATTATCCTAGGAGTTGTGATTGTCTTATTCTTAAGTGGATTTTATTGGATAAATTCTCTTCGGCATTTTGAGTATAGAAATATTGAGTTTAATGTTGTTCATGAAAAAAATCTGCTACTTTATAATACTGCAATAGCGATAGTTCAAAATGGGAAACACATCGCTGATTATAATTTTTATCTTAGAAATGACCCTCGTAAATTAGAAGAAATTCAGTTTAAAGG
Source organism: Candidatus Woesearchaeota archaeon (assembly GCA_964361295.1). Classification (GTDB taxonomy): domain Archaea; phylum Nanobdellota; class Nanobdellia; order Pacearchaeales; family GW2011-AR1; genus JABHWZ01. The sequence continues at coordinate 5,863 of CAYIAD010000002.1, read as the reverse complement.
TGGAGAACTTTCAATGACTCATAATTTGGTTCTTAATGGAAGCGAGGGATTTAAGTGTGATGGAGATGAAATAATTGGAATAGCTAATATGAAAAAATTAATGGATGTCGTAGGAATTCAGACAATAATTGATAATAATGCAAGTTGTGATGAAGCTGGAAGTTACTCTTTTATAAAATTAGAAAACTCAACTGAAACAAAAATAACTAAGTTTGAACCTTCGTGTTATGTAATTGAAGTTAAAGATTGTGATATTTTAAGAGCAACCGAAAGATTTATGGTGGAGATTTTTGCTAGAATGAGTGTTTAGATTTTCTCTTTTTGAGTATATAAATTATTAATATTATCAACGATAAAAATAGAAGGGATAATGTTAATGGAAGTTTATTTTGGTTAAACCAGTCAAGATTGCTTCCGAATATATATCCGATAACAATAAGAATGAGCACCCAAATTCCTGCTCCGAGGGTAGTGTAAGTAGTAAATTTTAGATAGTTCATTTTAGAAAAACCTGCTGGAAGAGAGATTAATTGACGTATTACAGGTATAAGTCTTCCAATAAAAGTTGTTATTTCTCCATGTTTCTCAAAGAATAAATCTGATTTTGTTAAACTTACTGGGCTGAGAAAAAATATTTTTCCATATTTAGTAATAAGTTTCTCGACGGTAACTCTTCCTAAAAAAAGGGCGAGAGAATAATTTATCCAAGCTCCTACAAGACTTCCTAAAAGTCCTGCAAAAAAAACTCCAGAAAATTTCATTTGTTCTAAGGCAACAAGAGCTCCTGCTGGAATCATAATAATCTCGCTGGGAAATGGAATAAAAGAACTCTCTATTACCATTCCGATAAATATTCCAAAATAACCTAAATCATTTATTACTGAGACAATGCTTACAATTAAATTTGAAAATAAATCTATCATTTTTTAAATAAAGATTTTTTATACAAAAATTTAAAATCAGAATAAAAAGGTATGAATTTTATATTAAAAAATTTCACTTCAAAAAACCAGATTAGAACAACAAAAACCACGCTCAAAAAATACCAGAATATTTTATGAATTAACACAAAATTTGCTGAATCTGAAATTGCTAAATAAGATAGTATTAGTATTCTGGATATATTGGCAAGGAAGAAAATTAACCAAGAGAAAAAAATTATAAACAATCTTTTTTTAAATTTTATAGACGGAACAGATAAATTAAGAACTAATAAAAGATAATAAGCAGAACCTGCTACGCAGGCATCAATTATCTCAACTGAATTAAATATATAAAAGAAATGTTGTGAGCTAAAAAATAAATTGGCTAAAAAATAAAAAGAGTAGATGGTAATGGGAGTAAAAATCCAGTAGAAAATATACAAATTAGGAATAGCAACGATTAGCAAAAAGGAGTATCTTAAACAGATGTCTAGATAATTAAGTTTCATTATTTAATAAGAATAAAATGGTTTAAAGAATTAACTCTTAGCAACTCTTAAAGCAACAACTATAATTATTACAACTAAAATTACATTGATTGCGCCTATTGCCCATAGATACCAGCTTCCTCCACCTATAACATTTCCTGTTATTCCTGAAATGCTGAATCCGGATTTTTCTATAACAACACTAACTGGTTGTTTTGCAACTAATTGACTATTTGAAACTAATTCTATGTCAAAACTTTTTTCTCCAGATACGTCTTTCTTTACGCCAAGAGTAACTTGAATGTCTTTAGATTCTCCTGCATTTAATGTAACTGAATTCATATTCAGCGTCGCTGAATCTGCCCAGTCTGCATAAGATGCTGCTGTGATTGAATAAGTTGCAGTAGAATTTCCTGTGTTTGTAATTGTAGATTTTATTACTAAAGGATCTCCTGCTTTTCCTCCAGATTCTAAAATTGCTGAAACTGCTGCTGGAGATGCAACTGAGCATCCACCTTCAACTTTTACTGGAACTGAAAATTCTGCTTCGTCTCCATTGTCGCTTTCAAATAATTCGTTATCTTCGTCGAAAACTGAAAGTTTTAAAGTGTAATATTTTTCAGAAGCGGTAGTTGGAATTTTAACAGTAGTTGAAAATCCTTCTCTATCAAAAGCATCTATATCACCTACAACTAATTTTTGGTTTAGCCCTAATTCTGAATTGAATATTGTTAAATAAACATCTGATTGATCATCGTCTCCAATGTTCCAAAGTTCTCCAGAAATTTGCAAATCTGCTCCGCACTGAGTTATTTCCTGAACTTCAATGTCATTGATTAATACAAATGGTTCTGTAATTACTTCAAGATCAGAGTAAGAATCTTCAGAACATATAGATTGCCCGTCTTTAGTTCCGCCGTCCACTTTTCCTGTTGCTCTTGCATAAAATACAAAATCTCCTCCATCTAAATCTTCTAAGTTGTCATCTAAGCTAAAAGAAACAGTGATAACTTTTTCCTTGTCTTTCTTTAAATTGAATTCGTTTTCTTCGTCGTCAACATACCATTCATTTGTTTTTGTGTTATATAATCCCCATTCAACAGTTATATCATCTACATCTTCATCTCCTTTATTTTCTATTGTTATTTCAACTTCTAATTCATCAAAAGGATACCATTCACTATCATCGCCGAATCCAGCAACATTATCAACTGAAAGAGAAACATCTAATTTTCCGTCATTACCATAATCTCCATACTGACAATATTGAGCTCCTAAAGAAACTATTCCAGTATCTGAAGTTGAACCACTTGAGGCGGTTATTGTTACATCTCCACCAAGTAAGTCGCTAATATCTTCATTTATTGAAACTAAAACATTTTTTGTTGCACCAGCAGCCAAATCAAAAGCAGTTGTATTAAAAACTACATCAAAATCACCAGTATCATTTAAAGCAATTCCTGTAAGTGCTGTGTTTCCTGTATTAGTAATAGTTATAGTAGTAGAATTTGAGCCAGCTGAAATTGAAGCATCTGAAACTGAAAGAGAAGATGATGAAAGAATTGAGACTGAAAAAGCTAATTGTTTATGAGTTGAAGCTCCTTGTCCAATTACATCAATTGTTCCAGCAATGTTTCCAGATTGATGGGAGGAATAAGAAACTGTTGCTGTTATTGTTTCGGTTACAGGAGTTGTAGAACCATCTGCAATATTATTATCATTAAAAGTGATATTTGCTGTTCCAGAAGTAATCGCTGAAGCACTAAAATCTAAAGTTCCTGCAACACCAGTATTAGTTAAGTTGAAAGTAATTACAAAAGAACCTGCATTGTGAGTTGCATTTGAAGGAATAGTATATTGAGTAATATCATTAAGTGAAACTGCACTAACTCCTGCAATCAAAAATACTAAAGCTAGAATGCTTGTCAACATTAAATTTAATGTTTTTGTTTTCATGTAGTAACTTGGCAGTTACTATGGTTTATAAATATTTCTGTGTTTTAGCATATACTTAAAAAAATAAGTTTTGGAAAAATTTATATAATCTAGTGATTTGTTTTATCAAAGAAAATGGTAATTAAATCAAGGGAAAATACTATTGGGGCATGGGCATTTTTGATTGGGTTAGTGCTTGCAATTGTGATTGGAATTTCTACGTCGCTGGTGTCTATCCCTTTTTTGACAAGATTTAATGCACAGATTTATGGAATACTTGTTTTAATGGGAATTATAGTAGGGTTTATGAATGTTACTGGAAGAGATTCACAAACTTTTTTGATTGCAGGAGTTGTATTAGTAATTGTAAGTAAATTTGGGATGGAAAGTGTTACTGGTTCTTTGATCGGAGTTGGAATCAATGACTTTATGTCATCAATTTTCGGAGCTTTACTTGCATTATTTGTTCCTGCTACAATAATTGTAGCTTTGAAAACAGTATTTGGAATTGCGAATGTTTAATCTTATCAGAATTAATAATTTTAGAGCTATTCATGTCCATTCTAGGACAAGCAGTATTTACCCAAGATTCAATTTGAGGAAAATTTTCAAATTCTGCTGGATTTATCTCATTTGCTATATATAGATAGGAGGATTTGTTTTTTATTGATTTTTTTAGATTAATTGCTCTAGTTAGGTTTTCTTGGCCTGGTTTAGTTGAAATTAAAATTCCTATTTTCTTTGCATTGAAGTATTTTACAAGCGAAGCTTTTTGTTTTTGCTTTAAAATATCTACTTCTTTTGGAAAAATTTCAGTTAGTTTATTATTTTCTAATATAAATACAGGAAGATTTGTTTCTTGAGCAAGAGAGATTCCGTGAAATCTTCCAGAACCAATTAATAATATGGCTTTTGTTGATTTTGATATTTTTGGCTTTGAACAGCCAAGAACTTGAGAAAAATTAGTTGTTTTCTTAGTTTTTAGTTGTTTTCTTAACTCCTCTGCTTGTGTCTTAAATTGAATTGAGTAGAACAGAGCTATTTTTTTAGGCATTTTATTTAATATAATATTATCTAAAGAAGCTAGTTGATTTTTGGACTTTGCTGAAATAAATAGTGTTCTCATCTAGATAAAGAAATATTATAAGTTATAAATCTTATTAATAAGTATCAAATTTATTTTTTGGTTCTTGCTTTACTGGAAACGACTCTTCTTTAGAAATCTTAGCAAAAGATGGTGTTACAATAATTGTGTTTTCCAAAAATCCTGCGATATTACCTTCAAGAGCTTCTGTTGTCTTCTTTACTTTTGAAATTGCTCTTTTTAATTCTATAGGATCTTTTTTTCTAAGTATAGAAATATCAATAACTGCGATAGTAAAACCTTCTCTTAAACAATTTAGAATTTCATTGATTTCTTCATATTGTTTTAAAACAAATAATTTTACCAGAACTTTTTTTGTGGATTTTTCTTCTGCGCCTAAATCAATTTCTAAATATTCGTTATCTGAATTATCTTTAAACCTTTCTGAAAATGCTCTTTTTATTTTATCTAATACCATAAAAAAAATATATCGAATATGTTTATAAAGATTTCGTAATTTTGAAATATACTATTCTTCTGAACCCATTAACTCTTGCCGTATTTTCCCTATCTGACTTGTCATTGAAATCTCTTGTTTATCCAGTGTTTTTAGACGAAGTTCAGTGATTTTTAATTTGTCTTCTAGCTCTTTTTTAGTCTTTGATTTTTCTGTTTTAATCATTAATTGACCTATAATTTTGAAAACATCGTCGCTGGATTTTTCTAGTTCAGAAAGAGCAGATTTTGTCTCTGCAAATTCCATTTGAAATGTCTGTTTTTGAAAAAGAAGATTCTGTATAGTCTGTTCTAAAATTTGCAACTCTTGTATTTTTTCTTGATTTTTCATTTTAAGATTAAATCGCTTTAATTTTCTTAACGTGAGTTCTTGGCTTGAAAAAAATCTTTGAGCCACAACTAGGACAGACAAATCTTTTACCTAATTCTTTATCTGTTATCTTACTCCCGCATTTGAAACATTTATATTCAACCATTTTAGTTTATATGAAAAGTATTTGAGGCGAATTTTTTTTTGCATTTAGGACATTTCCATATTCCTTTTGAGATTCGTTTAACTCCTAACTTTCCGCAAAAAGGACAAAGTTGTTTTTGTTTTTGCTTGTCTTCTATTTTTGCAATTTTAGCTCTAACTGAACGGCCATATTTTGCGCCGAATCTTCCTGCTGATTTTGACTTTTTTAGTTTTGTTGCCATTTTATTTTGTGTATCTATGAATTTCGCAAATCCGATGATATTTCGTTTCCTCAATATCATATGGGGCTGCCTAACTCCTGACCTCGCACGAAGTTTTTCTTGGATTATACTTCTACCACGAAGTCACTCGGGATTTGAATTGAAACTTTTTGGAGTTTCGCAAATCCGATGATATTTCGTTTCCTCAATATCATATGGGGCTGCCAGATCGGAAGAGCACA
>CAYIAD010000001.1:0-43512 GCA_964361295.1 Candidatus Woesearchaeota archaeon | reverse complement strand
AGTTATGAAAATGTAGAAATAGAATTTCCAACAGGTTCAACTCTTTTATCTGGAGATATTGGCTCAGGAAAAACTTCTATTTTATTAGCAATAGAATTTGCTTTATTTGGATTGCAACCAGGACAAAGAGGTTCCGCACTTTTAAGAAACGGAGCTGATTCTGGAAAAGTGAAACTAGAAATAGAAGTAGATGAAAAACAAATCTTTATTGAAAGAACTCTTAAAAGAGGAAAATCAATTTCTCAAGATGCATGTTCTCTCTCTGTCGACGGAGAAATAAGAGAAATCTCTGTAACCGAATTAAAAGATTTAGTTTTAGATATTTTAAGCTACCCAAAAGAATTCTCTAAAAAACAAAATCTTTTGTATAGATTTACAGTTTATACCCCTCAGGAAGAAATGAAGCAAATTATCTTAGAAGATTCTAACACTAGATTAAATACTCTGCGACATGTTTTTGGCGTGGATAAATACAAAAGAATATTAGAGAATATTTCAGTTATTACTGCTAAACTTAGAGAAGAAAAACGCCTTAAAGAAGGGCAAAGCTCCAACTTAGAATCAGATAAAAAAGAACTTGAAATAAAAGTGAGTCAGATTGAATCTAAAAAAATGGAAGCTTCAAAATTTGAAATAGAACTTATTTTAAGAATAGAAAAAAGAAAAGGAATAGAACAGGAAAAGAAAAACATCGACGATAAAATTAGAGAAAAACAAAAACTTGAACAAGAAGTGGAAAAGGCCAAAATTTTATTAGCAACTAAAGTTCAGTCAATAGCAGAAAATAGCAATTTTATTTCTCAGCTTGAAAACGAAGTTCAAGAATTTTCTTCTTTGCATTTTGAAGAAATAAAAGTAAAATCTTTAGAACAGCAAATAATCTCCTTAAAAAATCAAAAAACAGATTTAGATGAAAAAAATTTAGAGATTATTTCTAAAATTCATTCCCTTAATATGAAAAATGAAGACTCCGACTCTCTTAAAAGAAACCTTTCAAAATTAGAAATGTGCCCTACTTGTCTTCAAGATGTCAATCCAGTCCATAAAAGCAATGTTCTTAACAAACTTGATTCAGATGTTTTTTCAAATGTATCTAAAATTAAAATTCTTACTCTTGAAAAGCAAGACATGGCAAAAAAGCTTGCCCTTATAGACGAAGAAATCTCATCTTTTCAAAAACAAGTTAATGAATTAAATATTTTAAAAGTAAAACTGCAAACTATAGAAGAGAAAAAGCTAAGAAAAGAATCTTTGCAAAAGCAAAATTTATCTTTCAAAAAAGATATCGAACTTCTTGAAACACAAATAGCATCTCTTAAATCAATAATACTTGAACTTTCTAAGTTTGACAATATTTTCTTAACAAAACAGCAGGAATTTTTAGAATCGCAAAAACAAGAAAAACTTGCAGAGATAAAAGTTGCAGAACTTAAAAAAGAAATAAGCGTATTTTCCGAAGCTGTTAGAAATTTGGAGCAGAGAATAGAAAAATCAAATCAAATTAGATTTCAGATGAATTATATTAATGAACTTGAATCTTGGATTAATAAAAAATTCTCTCCTATAATTTCTTACATAGAAAAAAATGTAATGGTAAAATTAAAATCTGAGTTTTCTAATTTATTTTCTAAATGGTTTTGCATGCTTGTTTCAGATAATTTTAATGTTCGGTTAGATGATGAATTTACTCCAATAATTGAACAGCAGGATTATGAAATTGACTATGCTTATCTTTCAGGAGGAGAAAGAACAGCCATTGCTCTTGCTTATCGCCTTGCCTTGAATCAGGTAATTAATTCTTTATTAAGCAAGATAAAAACAAAAGATTTAGTAATCCTCGACGAGCCAACAGACGGATTTTCAGACCAGCAATTAGACAAAATGAGAGATGTTTTGCAACAGCTAAATGTTGCTCAGCTAATTATTGTTTCACATGAGCAAAAAATGGAAAGTTTTGTAGAGAATGTAATTAAGTTTAGAAAAGAAAAAGGAATAAGTTTGAGGGGTTAAACTAAGATTTATTACAATTAAATTTATAAACTTCTTGCTTAATTTATTCTTACCAAAAAGGAAAAGGAGTTCTGATAAATTTAAAATGAAAACAATAATTGACTTTAAACAGCAAAGATATGAGGAAATAAGGAGAAGAGCTGAAATAACAAGAAGAAAAACCACAATAACTCCATTATTTTCAGATTTACGAGATTTAAACCCTCAAAGTCCGTTTTTTTATTCTCAAATGGTTAAAAGAGAGATTTTATACCATCCTAAGGAATATTCTCTAGATTACTATAAAAGAATTGCAGAAAGATCTTCGTGGGTTCTTAAAAGCCTTTCTTTTAAAAATTATGGAGTGCAATTAGCAAATCATTGCATTTATACTACTTGGACTAATCCAATAAATAGTGTTTGTATTAGAACAAGTGACGACATGAATAAATTTTTGTTAACTTTTGAAGAAGCTTGGAAAGCTAGAGAAGTAGAAATTTTTAGAGCTATAACTAATGACTTAGATTATGCTCAATCAGACCCCTCTCTTGAATGGAGAATATACCATGATTTATTTAAATTAGTTGGGAGAATACTTTCTTAAAATGCCAACTGATTTACGAACACGCAAACTAGCACAACTTGCAGTTAGATATTCTACAGCAGTAAAACCAAATGAAAATGTAATTATATCTGGAGGAACAGAAGCAGTTGATTTCTTAGTTGAATTATATAAAGAAATAATTTTACAAGGAGCTCATCCAATTGTAAGAGTTCATCTTCCAGGAATAAATGATTTTTATTATAAATATGCTAAAAAACACCAAATTGAAAAATTTCCAGATTACTGGATGAACACAGTAAAACAAGCTCAAGCATATATTGGAATTGATAGTGAATTAAACACAAGAGAGCTAACTAATTCAAATTCTAAAAAAATTTCAGAAAGACAAAAAATAACTCATCCAATTTCAGATTACATCTGTAATACTCAGGACAAAATTCGAAGAGTAACAATTGCTTACCCCTCTAATGCTCTTGCCCAAGATGCTGAAATGTCTTTAAATGAATATGAAAATTTTGTCTATGCTTCTTGTTTACAAGACTGGAAAAAGTTAGGAAAACAAATAGATAAAATTCTAAAAATCTTCCAGAAAGGAAAATTAGTTCACTTACTTGGAGAAAATGTAGATTTAAAATTTAATATTAATGGAAAACTAGCTAAAGCAGATAAAGGCGAAGAAAACATGCCAGGAGGAGAGGTTTTTATGGCTCCTATTAGAGAATCTCTAAATGGTTGGATAAAATTTGAATATCCTGCAATAAGAAATGGAAAAGAAGTTACAGATATACTTCTTAAATTTAAAGAGGGAAAGGTAATAGAATTTGATGCTTCAAAAAATAAAGATTTTTTAGAACAAATGTTAAAGACAGATGAAAACTCAAGTTATGTTGGAGAATTTGGAATAGGTTGCAATCCTAAGATAAACAAATTCACTAAAAACTTATTGTTTGATGAGAAAATTGGAGGAACAATTCATCTTGCTTTAGGAATGGCTTACAAAGATAATGGAGGAGGAAATGATTCGGCTCTTCACTGGGACATTGTTAAAGATATGAAGAAGGCAAAGATAATTCTAGATGGTAAGGTTGTGCAAGAGAATGGGAAATGGAAAATTTAATCCTCCGAAAATTATATAAACCCTAAAATCCCCAAATAATTATAAATTCTAATAACAATTAGATATTCTAAAATGGACAAAGATTTGAAAAAAAATATTCTTCAGACAGGAACAACTATTCTAGGAATTGTCTGTAAAGACGGAGTTGTAATGGCTTCTGACAGGCAAATTACTGCAGGAAATCTTGTCGTCGGAAAAACCTACAAAAAGACAGTGCAGATAAATGACTATCTTTTAATCTCTTTTACAGGAATGGTTTCAGATGCTCAAAGAGTTCCAAAAATTCTCACAGCAGAGTTAAAGCTTAAAGAACTTAAATCTCACTCACGCCCAACTATAAAACAAGCATCAAGTTTACTGGCAAATATAAGTTACAACGGAATAAGACAACCTTCTATGATTCCTCAACAAGCAGGATTTCTTTTAGGTGGTTTCAACGAAGATGGTTCAGTGGAATTATACACAATTGAACCGGCAGGAAGCGTAGTTAAAGTAGAGGACTACGACGCTAATTTTGGTTCAGGTATGCCTTATGTTTTAGGTTTATTAGAAAGACAATACAAAAAAAATTTAACAATTCAAGAAGGAATTCACCTAGCAAAAGAATCTTTAAAATCCTCAACTCAAAGAGATACAGGCTCTGGTTATGGAATCGATATCTTCACAATAACTAAAGACGGAATAAAAAAAGTTGTAGAGCAAACAATTGAGCCAGAGTATAAAGACGGATAATTTTAAATTCAAAGAGGTAAATAATTTTCACATGGACATATTAAAAGAAATAACAGAAAAACTTTCAGGAAAAATTGTAGAAGCAGATTTTGAAGGAGCAAATGTAGTTCTCTATACAGATAATGAAAAATTCTTCAAAGAAGGCGAGTCAAAAATTCGTGAAATTGTAAATGAAATTAAAAAAAGAATTGAACTAAGAGCAGACCCGAAGATTCTAAAAGATAAAGAGCAGACTGAAAAAGATATAAGGAAAATTGTTCCTACTGATGCAGAGATTACAAATATTATTTTTGATATCAATAGAAGCATTGTTGTAATCGAAGCCAAAAAACCAGGACTAGTTATTGGAAAACAAGGTTCAATTCTCGACGAGATAAAGCAGGAAACTCTTTGGACTCCGCAAATTCAGCGTTCAGCCGCAATCCCAAGTAAAATTACAGAAAATATTAGAGAGGTTCTTTATGATAATAATACTTACAGAAGAAAATTCCTAAACCAAATAGGAAAAAAAATCTATGCTGGTTGGAATCCAGAAAAAGTTGACGAATGGGTTAGAGTTAGTTTTTTAGGAGGGGCACGACAAGTTGGAAGATCTTGCCTTTTATTACAAACTCCTGTTTCAAAAATTCTTTTAGATTGTGGAATTGATGTTGCTTCTTCAGGAACAGATAAGTTCCCTTATTTTAATGTTCCAGAATTTGACATTTCCCAACTAGATGCTGTAATAATTTCTCATGCACATCTTGACCACGTCGGGCTTTTGCCTTATTTATACAAAATGGGTTACAAAGGTCCAGTTTATATGACTCCTCCTACACGAGACATCGCAGCTTTGTTATCTTTAGATTTTATCGGTGTTGCTTACAAGCAAGCATCTGCCCCACTATTTGCTTCTAAAGATATAAAAGAGATGGTAAAGCATTCTATTTGTTTAAATTATAATGAAGTTACCGACGTGACTCCTGATATAAGATTAACTTTTTATAATTCTGGACACGCTCTCGGAAGTGCGCTGATTCACCTTAACATTGGAAATGGAACACACAATTTAGTTTACACTGGCGATTATAAATACGGGCGTTCAAGATTGCTCGACCCTGCAGTTGCATCTTTCCCGAGGGTAGAAACAATAATTACAGAATCAACTTATGGTGCAAAAGAAGATATACTTCCACCAAGAGCAGAGGCAGAAGAAAAATTATTGGAAATTGTAAGAAAAACAATTGACAGAAAAGGAAAAGTTTTGATTCCAGAATTAGGATTGGGTAGAGCTCAAGAAACAATGTTAATTTTAGAAGATGCAATGCGTGAAGGAAAACTTCCAAAAGTTCCGATTTATATTGATGGTATGATTTGGGATATCAACGCAATCCACACAGCTTATCCAGATTTCTTAGGAGTAAATGTTCGCTCACAAATTTTCCAAGATAAAAATCCTTTTATCTCAGAAGTTTTCTCAAGAGTTGGCTCTCCTCAAGAAAGAAAACAAGTTATTGAAGGAGGGCCATGCATTGTTCTTGCAACTTCAGGTATGTTAGTTGGTGGAGCTTCAGTAGAATATTTCAGAGAATTCGCAGAAAGCAAAAATAATTCAATAGTTTTCGTATGTTATCAAGGTCCTGGTTCTTTAGGACGACAAGTTCAAGATGGAATAAAACAAACTTTCATGAATGTCGAAGGAAGAGAAGAAAAAATTGAAATCAATATGGAAGTTGACACAATCGACGGACTAACTGCCCACGCTGGAAGAAATGAGATTATGGCATTCTTTAATAATATATACCCTAAACCAAAAAGAATTTTAATTAATCATGGAGAAATTTCAAAATCTCTTGATTTAGCGTCATCACTTTACAAACTCACGCACACAGAAACTAATGTTCCAAGATTGCTTGATGCTTTGAGATTAAGATAATTTAAAAACATCTTTTGACTTTCTATTTTAGGTGATTCAATGAAATATAAAAAATTTTTTTTCATGTGGTATCCACAGCCTTGCGATTTTACAGCGATAGCTGAAGCAACCTCGCGAAAAAAATATTCCGTATCTCGCGATGCCTATGCGCAATGGCGATGTCACCCTTCCGTATTTCGAGGAGATTCAAAAAGAACAGGGGGTTCTTTTTATGAAACATAATCTGAAAATAACTTTAGTGCTTTTAGGAATGTTTATTATAACTCAGTTTATCGGGCTTTATGTTGTTAATGCTTACTCTCCAACGAAAATTATCGACGGAAATTCGATAAATATCTCAGATGCTCCTGTTCTTCCTTATGGAATGGAAACCCCAGAAATTGAAACAGAATCAGATTATTTTGGTTTTTTTTATTCCTTAATTTTTGCATTTGTCATAGCAATTTCTCTTTTATTTTTACTAACAAAATTCAAAGCAGAATTTGTAATTAAACTCTGGTTTTTCTTTGTTGTCACAATCGCTTTAGGGATTGCAATAAATTCTTTTCTTCCTTTGGGTTTCTATCCCTCTTTAATTGCTTTGATAATTGCTCTTCCTCTAGCTTTTATAAAAATTTACAAAACAAATTTTATAGTGCATAACATTACAGAGCTTTTAATTTACCCTGGAATAGCGTCGGTCTTTGTTCCAATTTTAAATTTAAAGACAATGATTATTTTACTTATTGTAATTTCTGTTTATGATATGTGGGCTGTCTGGCATTCTGGAATTATGCAAAAAATGGCAAAATATCAAATTAATAATCTAAAGATTTTCTCTGGTTTTTTTGTTCCTTATGTTTCTAAAAAAGTTAAAGAAAAAATTCAAGCAATGAAATCACTTTCAAAAGCACAGCTCAAAAAAGCAGGTGCAAAACAAATTAAAGTTAGCGTAGCTATTCTCGGAGGAGGAGATGTTGTATTCCCAATTTTAGTTTCAGGAGTTATGCTAAAAACTTATGGTTTTACAACAATTTTAGGACTTCAAATTCCTCTCGCATCTTTACTGGTAATTCTCGGAGCTGTCATAGGATTATTTGGATTATTTTTATATTCTGAAAAAAAGAAATTTTATCCCGCAATGCCATTCATTACAGCTGGAATATTTTTAGGAATGTTAATTAATTGGGCATTGCTGTAAGGGAATTTTCAGGAGGAGGCAATTAAGACGACTTGCTTCAAGGCAGAGGGAAAGATGGAACAATTTCTCTTTTAATATAAACACTTTTTCCGTCGCCATTAGAAACAAGATAAGGAAAAATTTTTACAAATTCAGTTTCCAAAATAGGAAAATTAAATCCCCCCATTGTTCCTACTAATAAAAGACAACATATACGAAAGATTTATAAATGAATTTTGTATGTTCTAAGTAGTGAAAAAATGGAAAGAATGAAGGACGAAATTTATCATGGAATCAAATTAGTAAGGGGAGTTGCTTTCTTAGAGATAGCTGAAAGAGCAATTAAGGAATATGAACAAAATCCAGATAAAACATATCCACAAGGATATTTTACTCAATTATCTATTGAAGCACAAGATAAAGGATGGTTATTTCTATTAAAAGAACCTTATGAAGAGAGGTATAATAATCTACAAACTAGATTATATCACATAATTAAAGAAGAAGAGCAAAAATCACAAAAAATTGTCAAATCTCAATCTAGTTCAGGATTAGTTAAGAAAATTTTAAGAAGTTTAAACCCATTTAAACAAGAGTTTAAAGGAGTAGCGATATAAAATGACAGGAAAAGTTATGAGATTGTTTAGAGAGCATGGATTTGCAGATGAAGTGCAAGACCCAGTTATAGCTAGATACATAAGGACATTACAAAATTATCAACCGAATAACCTTAATTATAAATTCGCTAAAATAGGTTTAACTTCTGAATTAATATTAATGTTAGAGTCAGAAAATCATCAGAGAAATTCAAGAATAAGTCAATTAAAACAAGCAATTATGGGACTTTAAAATGATAGACAGAACAAATTATATTGCAGGAAGATTTGCCCAATATTTAGGAGAAATTACCGGAATAGCTACAGTAGCATGGTCTCAAAATACTCTTAGTATTTTGGGTGGAATTGCTTTATATTTATCAGCACGAAATTTTGGAAGTGAAGTTATGAGCGACATAAGAGACCAATTAAATAAAAATAATTTAGAAAGTCAATTAGAAAATAAATCGCCAGGAGTTAAACTTTAAAATGATAGTAAAACAAGAACTAATAAATAAAATCAAAGATTATTTTGATTTGAATGTCTACGAGACAAAAGTTTGGTTAGCTTTGCTTTCAAAAGGAATTGCATCTGCTGGTGAAGTCGCTGAACTTTCAAGAGTTCCTCGTTCAAGAACCTACGATGTTTTAGAGAGTTTGGAAAAAAACGGATTCGCAATAATCAAATTAGGAAAACCAGTAAAATACATTGGAGTTAAACCGCAAACTATTTTAGAAAAATTAAAAAATAATGTTAAAAAAGAAGCTGATGAAAAAGTTATAACTCTTTCAAAAATAAAGGAAACTGCAGAGTTTGAGCAATTAGAAGAGCTTTACAAGGAAGGAATACTTCCAGTAAAAAGAGAAGACCTTTCAGCGTCGCTAAAAGGAAGATCAAACATTTCCAGTTATCTAAGAGAGATACTTCAAAATGCTAAAAAAGAAGTTATAATCTGCACAACAGCAGACGAAGTTGCATCTAAGAAAAGTTTATTCAAGCAAACTTTTGAATCTTTAACTAAAAACAAAATAAAAATAGAAGTAGCTCTTTCAGGAGATGAAAAACTAATTAAAGATTTAGAGAAAAAATTAGAAGTTAAAATCAAGCCAATAAAAGTAGATACTAAGTTCTTTATCATAGATAGAAAAGAAATTTTATTTTATCTTTCAAAAGAAGAAAAAGAAGGAGAAACAGCAATTTGGATAAATTCAGAATTTTTCTCCCAAGCTTTTGCAACTTTATTTGAAAAGGCAGTGAAGGTGAAATGAAAACAAAACAATTTTTATCTTATTCAGAAGTATATAAGGCAGAGGTAGAAGAATTAGAGGCAAAAGTTAAAGAATATAATGGATATTGCTTTAAACAACTCGCAAATCCTACACCTTCTAGAAAACCATTAGATTTTAAACAATTTATAAGAATAAAACCTTTAGATATTACAAGACATCTTTAATTTCTAATTTTTCAATATACATTTCTTTTACTTTTTTAGAATTTTTCTCTACCCATTTCTTAATAAATTCTCCTAAACTAACATTCACCTTTTCTCTAGCAAAAACTCTCCCCTTTTTCTCAAAAGTATTTTTGTGCCATTTTTTAAAAAAACCTACACTCTTTTCATCCTTGACTAATGGCCCCTCAAATAAAATTTCTTTTTTTTGATTAGCACTAAAAAATACCCTTGCTGTTTTTCTATCATTATACTCAAATCCTTTGTTCTTTAGATTAAAAAATTTTTCAATCTCCTCTGAAATATGTTTGTAAAATTTCAGAAGCTTGCTTCCAGCAACATCCCCTTCTTGTTTATCTGTTTCAATTTCAATCAAGATAAATTCTTTTTTATTTTTCTTTGCATTTCCCTTTTCTTTTTCATAATCTATTTTTTCTGTTTCAAACGCCTTTATCGACGGAGTTTTAAGGAATTTCTTTGCAGATTTTTTAAATTTATCCAAAGTTTCTTCAGACAAAGCAGCACTAACATTTCTTTGCTGAAAAGTAGGATCAATCAGCACAATCGGGGATTGCAATTTTGCACTATTCAAATCTATTAAAATTTCTGCTTTATTTTTATAATTCTTTTCTATATCAATTACTATTTTTTTATTTAAGTCATCATATTTTTTTTCATATTCTTTTGTCCATATTCCCTTATGCTTATTTTCCCCCTCCCCTCCCTTTAATATTCCTTTCAAAAATTTAATAAAACTTCCATAATGATAAACCAGCAATTCTAAAGCATAACCAGAAAAACCACCTATATAAGATTCAGCTCCATAACAATTATTTGCATAGCAAAAAGCTTTTGCGATTTTTATCTCGTCAAGGAGTTTTTTATTTTTCATCTTTTTATTAATGTATCTAACATGAGAGTAAGACAAGTCAGTTATATTTTCTGAAAGTTCTGGTTTTGAAACTTTTATCACAGGAATTAATTCTATTGAGAAATGTGGATTTACTTTTATTCTAAAATAATCTCTTGAACCATGGATTACTTCGTATTTTTCTTTGATTAATTTTTTAGCCAGTTCTGAAATTTTATTTCCATACTTCTTGTCAAATCTCAAAAAAACATCTACATCATATTTATCCTTTTTAATCATTGTTTTTTTTGCAAAACTTCCACCAACAAAAACCTCGACGACAATTCTCTGTTTTTTTATCTCTTTTTTTACTCCATTAATAAAATCCTTCAAATATTCTGTTATAAAATCTATATCTTCTTTAGGAGGTTCAACTCTTTCAAGAACTTGATTTAAAACTAAAGTTAATTGTTTGTTAGCCATTTAATATAAACAAATTTATAGTTTATATTTATTTTGATTTCAAGACTTAACATGTTTTAGATTTTGATTCACTTTAAATTTTATGCCTCTTGACATGGGCTGAAAGGATAAAAGATTAGCTTCGCTCTACAAAATAGTTTTCTTGTTTTTATAAAAGTAAGAATTGATTTTGTATTAACTTAAAAGTTAGAATAACTAATAAGTGACAACAGAGCAAAAACTTAAAAAGTACCAATCTATTCAATTAACATGGTAAAATGCAAAGTTAATGGAGGATTTGTTTATGTAACAAATTATTCCTATAAGTTTAGAGAATTAATACAAAGTATTGCAGAGAAAGCAGAGCAAACAATACCCTGCAAAAAATTGAAGGGTATAGCTATTTTTCTTTTTGGTTCGCCTTCTCGACAAGAGATGGTTGACGAATCTGATGCCGATATAATGATAATCAGAGAAGCAGACAATGAAGACTATTCAATCTTTAGAAATGAATTTATTAAACTTCTTGAAAAAGAGAATTTTGAGAAGATTGATATTCCAGATTGGGGGAATTATGAAGACTGTGAAGCATATGCAAAAGATAGCATAACCGAAGGAAATCAAGTAGTTGAATCAAAGTTTATTTATGGCGATTATGATGTTAATAATCATATTGAGGCTCTTAAAACAGAATATTGCACAAGGGAAAGATTTGAAAGAGTTCTTTGTTTCCAAAAACTCTATTTTGATCAATATTACACTCAAAGAACAAAGCCTGGAGTAAAAAATGTAAAATACGGGCATGGTGGAACAAGAGATTTTATGTTTTTAACATGGTTTGTTAATTTAATTGATTCTTCTGAAGGAAGAAAAATAAATACCGAAGATAATTTTCCTTTAGTCTATAAATCTCTTAGTTCTCTTTATGAAAGAGGGTTAATTAATTTGGTAGATTATACTAAATATTCTGAAAGCGTTAATGTGGTTCTTATTCTTCGAAATGAAATTTTAATTCAAAATAAATGGACTCTCGAAGCAGGTCTTACTTATTTAGACGAAAAAACAGTTTCTCTTTTGTTCAAAAGAAAATCCTTTAAAGACGATTCAATAATTGATGAAATTTATCTTAAAAATTACTTGGAAGGGCACATAAAAAATGTCGCCGAATTGAAGCAGAGAATTTGGGAATTGTTTATTTCTTATCTTCACTCTTCAAGAAGTTACGATTGGGCAGATAAATTTAGAAATTTTTTAGAAGGCAATTTTATTAAATCAGAAATTAATCAAATTGAAGATTCTGATGTGTTATTACAAATGGCGGTTATATGGAATTTAAGTTTATCAGGGGATTCGGAAATGCATGAGGAGATATTTAATAGATATTCTAAAAGCGATAAATGGGTTGTTCTTGCTTCTATATGTTGCCATAATGAATGTCCCGATAAAATATTAAACGCAATTGTAGACAAGGGATGTAAAAAAGGTTACGAATACTTATTAAGAATTATATCTAGGAATAAAAATGTCTCCAAAGAAACTTTAAAGAAAATAATAGATAATCCTCATTTGGAGTATCGTTATAAAATTGTTGCTAAAACTGCTTACGAGAAGGGGGTTGAAAAAGCAAATGAACTCCGGTAAAAATCTTAAAATAATTTTATTAAGACATGGCGAGACGATTTATAATCTGGAAAAGAGATTACAAAGTCCAAAAGATTCATTAACTGATGAGGGTAAAATGCAGATATTAAGATTGCAGGAAAAACTAGACAAATTTAACTTTGATGAAATAATTTCAAGCGATGAAAAGAGAGCGATAGAATCTGCAGAGATAATCTCTAAAAGGATAAATAAAGAGTTTAAAAAAACGCCTTTAATAAGAGAGAAAAGTAGTGGGGATTTTTCAGATAAATTAGTTAGCGAAGTAGATTGGTCATTAGTCAAAGGAAGTTTTTTAGATAAAAAAATTCCTAGAGGAGAAAGTGTAAAAGATGTTATTATACGTGCTTCCGCCTTTTTTAAAATTTTAAATGAATTTAAGCAAGAAGAAATGGTTTTGGTAGTGTCACATGGAACTTTTTTAAGAATATTATTTTGTTTAATATTTAACGAAGATATTCAAGAATACCTATTAAATTACGAATTTCCAAATTCTTCTTATATGACTATTTCCCGTTCTGAATCGGGTAAATGGATTATCGAAGAATCCCCTCTAATTAAAAAGGAGAGCAATAAATATGGATAGATATTCGTATGAACAAGCATATAAAGTAGCATTAAAATTACTTCCGAAAGGTTTCACTTTAATAGACAGGGGAAGAAACAACTGGGTATTTGAACAGGGAGATAGGATACTAACAATCCCTAAACATGAGAGAGTAAAAGATTATGTTGTAAGAGTGAAGGCAACAGAGTTTTTGCATTCCCACGAGATTCCGGTTTCAGAAATATTAAATTACTCCTCCGAGAATAAGGGAGTCCCCGAATATTTATTAGTTAAGAAAGTGGAAGGAGAGCATGTAGATCTATCAAAATCTACTCTATCAGAAAAAGAAAGTGTTCATAAATCTGCAGGAGAGGTATTATCTGCAATACATAATCTGCCCTGTTCAGGGTATGGAAGATTGCAACCCAATCTAATGGGTGAAGATGATTCATGGGTTGATTTTACTGACAAATTCTTTGAAGAGTCTATTAATCGTGTTAAAAAATCGCCTGGTTTATACTCTCGATTTGGGAGAGATTTGGAAAAAGCGTATCAAGAAGGTAGAATTAGCTTAACTCATTTTTCCTTGCCATATTTTCTCCATGCAGATTTTCATTTAGGTAATTTACTTTTTAAAAATGGACAAATATCAGCAGTCTTAGATTTAGATATCGTTTCTTCTGGAGATCCTAATTGGGATAGTGGACATTATTGCCATACTTTTAATATAGCTCGAGAAAGGGGAGTTAGGAGCTTCCGGTTGGGTTACAATAAGCCTTATGATAAGGTAAGAGAAAGGCTATATTGCTTAATGATTTGGACAAGAAAAATAGGATCACAAGCGATACAAAGACCAGAAGCATTAAAAGAAACAATACCCGAATTAGAAAAAATTCTTAGAGGAGAAATATGAAAACAAAACTAATCTGTTTTGAAGGGCCAAACGGAGTAGGAAAGAGTACCATTTTAAATAATTTAAAAGAATGCTTTAATGTAGAAGGAATTTCCTGCAGAACTTTTAAGGACTCCGAATATCCTGAAATGATAGAAGTAAGAAAAAATATAAGAAAGGGTGTTATCTCTGAGCCAGAGGAGATAATTAATATGGTTGCACAAGCAAGGTTACAGGTATATTCAAAATATTTAGATTTGAGAGATGAACCTGGTTTTGTATTATTAGATCGAGGATACTATACAAGTGCAGTTTTACAATTTCAAAAAGATTTTTCAATTTCTAGAATAATTGAAAAAAATTTAAGGTTAGGAATTCCTATCCCGAATCAAACATTTATTCTTATGGCACCTTTAGATGTTCTTATTAAAAGGATATCTGAAAGAGCAAGAGATGGATTTGTAGGATATTCTTCAGAATTCCTAAATAGGCAAAGAACTGGCTACTTAGAGATTGCAAAAAATTATGAAGAATGCAAACTTATAGATAATTCCGGCAAAACAGATCCAACAATAAGAGAAATTCGGAGGTCGGAATGGTGAAAAGATTAATTTTTATCAGGCATCCAGAAACAGAAGAAAATTTATTAGCAATGCAACAACTACATCACACTGCCAATTTTACAGAAAATGGGAGAAATCAATTAAATTCAATGAAAGAATATCTAAATAAATATATGGTAAACTTTTGTTTCTCCAGTGATTCGCCAAGATGTATAAAGACTGCTCAAGAACTTTTGAAGAATAAAAATAATTATAATTTATTAATTACACCCTTATTAAGAGACAAATCCAATGGTTTGTTTGAAGGATTGAAGAATTCTGAAGTTGACTGGACAGAAATAAATAAACAGCCTTTTGAAACTAGAAAGGCTCCGGGAGGGGATAGTTTGAGGGATGTAAAAGAAAGATTATTAGCATTAATGATTAAAATAAACTCTTTACCAGAAGATTCGATCATTTTAATAATAAGTCATAATCTTCCTCTTCGCATTTTGATTGGGTACCTTATCGGCTATGACTTAAAAAAGACCATATCTGAAATAAGAATAAAAAATTGTACGTTTTCAATGGGAGAATTAAACAAGGGGGAATTCAATTTAAATATATTCAATCAAGAGGTATAGAATGAAATTAATTATGATTAGACATCCAGTTACTCTAGCAAATATACAAGGAATAGTCCAGCATGAAGTCGAGGGAGATATTTCTCCAAAAGGTTACGAACAAATTCAACAACTAGTAAGGAGATTACAATCTGAAGATTTTAATAATTGTTATTCTAGTGATGCCTATCGATGTAAAGTTTTAACAAAAGAAATTTCAAGGAATAGAGATATACCTGTATATTATAGCCCTATATTTAGAGAAATAAATAATGGTGTTTGGAATGGGAACAGAAAGGCGGATATTGAAAGATTAAGTTTATCCGATCCAATAAACACTCGACCTGAAGGAGGAGAAAGTTTATCTGATTTGGTTAATCGCTCCACTCAAGGATTAGATATTATAATCTCTCGGGGTGGAGAACGTAATATTTTAATCTCACATGGTTGGTTTTTAAAGATGTTTTTAGGATTGCAATTAGGAATGAATCCTGTTGATGCCATAAAAAAATTAAAATTTAGTAATTGTGCTGTTTCAGAAATAGAATTGAGAGAGCAAGGGTGTTTAGTGGAATATCTAAATAATCGAGATTATCTAACCAAATGAGAATACATATTTGTGGGATTTATGGTTCGGGGAAATCAACTTTAGCAAAGATTTTATCTAAGAAATTTGGAATAAAAAGTTATGCATTAGATGACTTAAAGTATGAAATTAAATACAGCAAGATTCGAGATGTGGAAGAGAGGGTAAGAAAACTTCAGAAAATTTGTAATTTATCAGAATGGATAACCGAGGGAACATGGTCGAATTACGCTGAAGATGCTTTCAAAAAAGCCGATATAATTATACTTATGCATACCTCCAAAATTCTTTGTATTTATAGAATCTTAAGCAGACATCTATTTAGAGTAAAGCACAAAAAGGATACTCTTTTTGAGGCAATTAAATTAGCGAAAGAAGTATGCAAATATCACTATACAAAAAATCCTGTATCGTTACATGCACATAGCGAGATAATAAAAAAATACAATAAAAAATATTTAATTCTAAGAAAAAAATCAGAGATTTCAAAGATTATTAAAACTATTAAAAAAATTCATAATGTTGAAAATTCCCTCTAATTTTTTACGACTCATAACGTATAATAGAGAATATAGTTTATTAATCTTCTTTTTTCTTTTCATCAGGATCAACAATTTCTTTTATATCCTTAAGATTTCTGCTTAATGTCGTAGCTAAATCAATGATATATTTTCCTTCTTCTAATTTGTAAATCAAAGGTCTGTCTTTTTTAAACAAATTAACAATGTCTATTTCAAACTTTCCATCTCCAGTTACTCTAACAGATTCAATATCCAAAATTACTGGAGCATTTTCTTCTACAATTCCAGCCATTTCTCTGATGTCTTTTTCAATTGATGCTTTGTCTCCTTCTGGAATTTCAACTGGATTTTCTCTTATTCTAGCTAATTGATCATCTCTAATATAAAAAAAGAAATGCCCTTTGCATTCTGCACATCCTTCTAAAAGCTCCCGACTTCCAGCAGGAATAATTCTAGAACACTTGACGCACTGGTGTGGCATTTTTTGATTTTTGAATTTTATTTTAGCCAATAACAAAAATTAAAGGATGCCATTGGCATAATTTAATTAAAGAAATAAACTATTTAATCTTTTCTCTACTTATTTAACATTAATTCAATCTTCTTTGGATTTCTTTTTATTTCTTTTACAATAGAAGCAGGACCAATAATTGTTATCGCTCCTAAATCTCCTCCAGAAAGTGCCTTCACAAGACCAAATCTGACTTTACCAAAAAAACTTTCTTCACTATTGGAAATCACTGCAAGTTCAATCCCTTTGAAATTATTTACATGCCCAATCATCGCCATTGTGTCTCCAATTAACCGGGATTCTTCTTCTGCGCTTAATTTCCCCTGTAAAAGAATTATACTATTTCCTAAAATTATATTAAGAATTTTTTTTATTCTCTCATCACTGTCTAGATTTCTAATTTCAGAATAAGGCAAGAACTGAATTGTAAATCCCTTTATTTTTCCCAGTGTTTTTTTGTTTTCTTTCACCATCTTTTTATTATATATATTGTAAAATATAGTTTTTAATTTTAATGTTTATAATTCTTTGCTCAATCTGAAAATTGATTCGTAAAATTCCTCCAAATTTTTGCCATATTTTGCGCTAATCCCAACAACCTCATATTCTGGAAATGCTGATTCTATTTTTTTGATATCTGCTTTCTTCATATCAATTTTATTTGCTACAATTAAAACTGGTATTTTTCTCGCGACTAAATTTCCAATAATAGTTATATTAACTTGATTATACGGATTCTCTGTCGAGTCCAAAACAACTACAACCATGTCCATATCGTCTAACCACTTAATGCTTTCAATAACTCCCTGAGTTGCTTCTTTCGCTCTTTTCTTAGCTTCTTTTTTATCCATATTGAACTTTAAAAAATCTTCATAATCAATTCTTGTAGAAATCCCAGGAGTGTCAATCATTTTAAGAGTCATCTTTTTACCTTTATACTCTATTTCAACTTTTTCTTTAAATTGAACATTTCTAGTCTCGTGAGGTATCTTGCTTACACTTCCAATTTCTTCTCCAGTCCAGTCCTTGCAAATTCTATTAGCCAAGCTAGTTTTTCCTGCGTTTGGAGGTCCATAAAATCCAAGTTTTATATCCTCTTTTACCTTAAACATACTAGAGAAAATTCTCCTAAAAAAGTCCTTAAATATCTTCACCACCATATTATGACTTATGAAAAGGGTTTATTAAATTTTTGTATTATTGATTATTCATTTCTTAAAAAACATTTCCCTGCCTTTTAAATTGTTTTGATTTACTATCACCGAGGGTATTTTCGGCCTTATAGGAAATGGAACCACTGCCCTTGGAGGAGTTTGCATAGGTGCATTTTGTTGAGCAGAAATATCTTTCTTACCCGTAAATTTATTCAGAATTTTACCAATAGGAATCTCAATCATCCCTGTTCTTTTACCAGCATATTTCTTCGTAGCATAATTTACCTGTTCTGAATTCCACCCAGTTTCTAGCAACCTTTTTTCAATGTCCCTGTCGCTAAACCCCTTTCTTTTTGTATTATCAATATAGTTAATTAAATTGTACAAATTTGTCTGGTCTCTGAATAAATAATTTTCATATTTCTTTTTATACCATTCCTGAAGAATTATATAAGTTACAATTCCAATTAAAAATACCAAAACTAAAACCATAGATAGCAATGCAAAATTAATTGGTTTGTCTTCTTCTAATCCTACATTTACCTCGCTTAAAGTTAATCTATCAGTTCCAGGAGAAATAAACATCGGAAGTTCACTAAATTCTAAACTTTCTGTTGTAAAAAATCCTACTTTTTTATCTGAACTAATTGGTATATATTTGTATCCTGATTTTTCTGATTCTAAATAATTTTCTTCAAATTCAAGCCCATTAATTTCTTTAATAATTAAATAAGGATTATAAGTCGTATCTATAATTCTTTTAATATCTAATTCATAAAATGTTCCAATTTTTTTCTGTTCCAGTCCGTATGTGCCGGATATTTCCTCAAATGAAATGCTAACTTCTAAATTTTCTTGTTGCCAGCTTAATATCGCATCTTTATATTCAGACTCTTTGCCGGGGTCATAACTTCCCTTTTCTATCTCTTCAAGAACATCAAACTTTATTGCATTTTCCGACGGGAAGAACAAAAGGTTATTTCCTTTAGTTGAAATCTCTAAATAAGAAGGAACCTCTACTTCAATTAACTCACCTAAAATTTTATTATACTCTCCCTCGCTAAATGATGCCTTGTATCTTCTTTCCAAATCTTTTAAGTCATTATTCAATTCTTCAGTTTTTAGTGCCAAATTTAATTGATTTTGATAGAATGAACTAAACTTGCTTAGCTGAGATTTTATCTTAGTTAGATTTCCAGTTTTTTCATTAAGCATACTTCCAATAAGTGCTTTAGGATCTCCTACTAAAATCTGAAAAGTTTTTATAGAACTTCTTTCTTTATTATCAGTAACTTCTATTTCTAAATTATAGGTTCCAGTTGAGTTATAAGTATGAGTAACTTTATTTGTAGAGGTAAATGTATCTTGCCCATCTCCAAATTTCCAATAATATTTTGTAATATTAGAAGAGCTATTTATTTTTACTGAAAAATCTGTTGGAAATGCAGAGACAGTTACAGATGGTTTGATGCTGATTATTGTAGGCACTCTTTCAATTGAAATTTTTTCTGAGAAAATTTTGCTTTCTCCTAGATATAAATTAAATGTAGAATTTCCATAACTAATTGGGGCAGAAAATCCTCCATTATCTATTTTCAGCTTTCCAAATCCAGAATTTATTTTTGGATAATCTTTAGATAAATCATAAAAGTTTGTAG
The DNA here is from genome assembly GCA_964361295.1 of Candidatus Woesearchaeota archaeon. GTDB lineage: Archaea > Nanobdellota > Nanobdellia > Pacearchaeales > GW2011-AR1 > JABHWZ01. Next base: position 23,983 of record CAYIAD010000001.1, on the reverse strand, counting down.
AAGATACTTTTCCCGTCGCTGTTGATATTTCAACATCCAAGTTTTTTAAAATAACTCTTTGATTTTTTCCAGATTTTATCTTTATTGGAACAATACACCCAGAAGAACAATCAGCAATGCAATCTCCAGAACAGCTATAATCCTCATCACTATAATTTGAAATTAAATAATCTTCAATCAAACCAGAAAGAGTATTTTCATTGGGAAGATAATTTGTGATGCTGATATTTCCTACTGCCCCGAATTTTTTACCTTCTGCAAAGATGCTATATGCTGCCCTTTCCTCTTCAAACCCATCCCCATAAAATCCGCATTTATCTAGATTATCATACCCCAGAATTTTGTAATTTGTATCTACATTAGAATTTATACAAACATAATATTCTTTTGCTTCTGTGATTAAAAAGTTCACACTGCAATAAATTTCACTGCCACTTTCCGATGCTGTTGGAAGAGTGCATGTTGTTCCTTCAATAGTTTCTCTATCAATATTTTTTAAGAACATTTTTATTGTTGAGTCTGTTCCTGATTTTTTTATCCATCCCCCAAGTCTAAATCCAGGAGATTCTGTTAATTCAATTCTCTGGCAATAAGGAATCTGGCCAATATTTCTTTCACTAGTAGATTTCCCAGAATCATAGCATCCGTAATCTCTTAGAGAACTGCAAGAATCTTCATTTGAATTATTATTTCCTTTCTCATAAGTTCCATCGTCGAGAAAATCCAATTTAATCTGATTATAACAATTTAAATCCGCATCGCTTTCTAGCTTGAGTCCCTTGAAACTTATTCCTGTAACCTCTCCACTTATTTTTATTCCTACTAATTTTTCTTCACCAGTTACTAAATTAAATGTTTTTGTTGTTTCTGAGTTTGACTCTAAGTAAGAATTACCACATCCCGATGGGAAACAAGAATAATCATACTCTGTTTGGTTTCGAAGTAATTTAAGCAATATGATTGAATTTCCACTTGAATCTTTTAATAAACTTCCTCCTGACTGATTCACAAAACTGATATTTATCCAACCAGTTATATTTGTCCCTGGTCCATAAGAAGTTTGTATAGAATGAGATAAATTACCGACGCTGAAACTCGCATCTACCACTCCACAAAATAATCCGGTTAAAACTAACATTGAAATTACACAAATCACCCACTTTTTCATATGTAACAAACGCAAAACTAATTTATAAATATTGCTTATAGAATTCTCTGTTTTTCCTTTACTATTCTGAACTTTCTTCTGAAGCAGAATTTTCCAAAAATACTTTTCTTGTTGTTGGAGGAAAAATATGACCTCTTACAGGTCGAATTTCTTTTTCCTGAGGCCGAGAAGCAAATGTTGATGCTCTTGGATTGTAAATAAATTTGTCCCATATTTTTTCAGTTGCTTTGATTGCCATATAACCTAATCCCGCAATTGCAAGCCCTTCAATAATTGGAATTCCAATATGTGCAGTATGATAGCCAACAGCACCAGTAATATTTCTAATTCTTCTTTCATATTCTTCAATTCTATCAGCCATTAACATAGTTTGATTAATGCTTTCAATTCCAGTAAGAACAGCCACACTTGCTTTTGATATTGTTTTTTCAATCTCCATATTTTTATATAAACTTTTTCATTTAAAAGTATTTATATCTTCAAGAATATTAAACATCCAGCACAACCTGACAAACCCATTTATTATTAATTTGTTTTACAAACATCTCATTATAAGTTATTGCTTTAACAGGATTTGAAAATTTATAATTTTTAGCTTCATCACCGACGACAATTGCTGTTAATTTGTTATCTTTAATTTCAATTTCTTTAATTTTTGAAACTAAAAAACTCTTTGCATCAAGTAAATACAAAAATTCTTCCAAAAAAGCATATAACAAATTTTCCAAATCTTTTCCTTCAACTCTAATTTTCTGAGTTTCCTTTTCCTGAATTTTTAATCCTCGAGTAATCGTCTCTCTCAAAGCCAAAACACAATTTGAAAATGCTTCTTCTAAACTTTTCCCAGATGCCTGAAATTTAACATCTGCTGTATGTTCGAGGAATTTGAACTTTGACTCTTTTTTGTTACTTTTTGTTTTTATCATTTTACACCTTTACTAAAAACCTTTACTGAAAAGTTCGGGTTCCGAGCAGAGGAATTTAATGTTATTCTTCATCTCTCTCATAAGAACTGGTTATATTTAATCTTTTCTATATATTCTCTCTTTAAAATAGTAAAATTTATAAATTTCAATAATGAGTAATTTTATGCGACAAAATGAAGGAATAAGTGTAATTATTCCATTATATGGAAATTTTGATATTCAGAGAATTCTTAGATGCATCGATTCTATAAAAATGCAAAAAGATATAGATAAAGAAATTGTTGTATCTGAACAAGGAGAGACTAGAAGATTTCCTTCAATTGAGGGAGTAAGATATGCTTTTACTTATCACAAACCACGAGAAAACTTAAGTGATTTTAATCCAGGAAAAGTGAGAAATATTGCTATCTTAAATTCTACAAAAGATTATATCTATACTATGGATGCGGATGTAATCTTCCCAGATCCATATTTTCTAAAAAAATTACTCGATTTTATTAAAACAGATCCAAACAAAGCATTATTCCGTCCATTTATGAGAAGATTACCTAAAGATAATTTTGAAGAGTTTAATCAATGGTGTAATTCTCTAGGTTTTGAAAAAGCACTTAAAAAGTTAGTCATTAATCAAGAATTTTTAGTTAAAACATCTACTTCATATAGAGAGCTAAAGATTTTTGAAAAAGATAGCAAAGAAGCAAATTACAGGAAAACTTTTACTTCTTTAATAGAAGATTATAAAAAATATGTTGAAGAAAGACTTGGATCAGATGACAATTTCAATTTCTGGCCAATTTACTGGAATGAAAATAGACATTGTGGATCAAACTTATTTAGAAGATCTCATTTTATAGCTTTGGGGGGATATTGTGAGAGATTTATAAATTGGGGGTGTGAGGATTCAGATTTACAATGGAAATTTAGAGAGCTGTACAAATTAGAATTTTTCCCTCCAGAATTAGAAGTTATCCATTTAGATCATCCAAAAGGATATGTCTCTCCAAAAATGTGGGCTCTTAATGAGGAAAAAAGTTCTGAAAGAAAGAAAAATGGAGTAAAATTAGCAGTTGAATATGATAAAGAAATATTAAAAAAAGAGTATGGGGAAAAATGACCGCCTTAAAAGAATTTAAAGGAAAATGAATTCAAAAGAAAAAATAAGTGTAGCAATACCTTTTTATGGTGTATTTAAAGAGGACAGAGTCAATTTAGTGTTAGATTCGATGGGTCTTCAAAAAGAAGTAGATTTGGAGGTTGTAGTAGTAGAACAATCGAGATCCCCTACCTTAAAAAAAGATAATTTTCTGAGTATCATAAAATACATTCATATTCCAATAAGTAATAAAGACGGAGAATTTTTCTGTCCTGGAGTAGTAAGAAATAAAGCAGTCAGCGAATGCAATAATCCCTTTGTTTATAGTAGCGATGGAGATATAATCTTCCAAAATCCTTATTTCTTAAAAGAATCTATTCAACTCTTAAAAGAACTAAATGGAGGTATTCTATTTAGACCTCCTATGAAAAGATTACCCTTGGAATGCTTTCAAGAATTTAGTGAAGATACAAAATTAAATGGAATAGAACTTTCTCTAAGTCATTTAGATAGATCTAAGCCATATCTAGCAACTGGCTCACATAAAGTTGGCATGAAGATTTTTAAGAAATTTGAATCAGGAAGAATGAAAACTTTTCTTTATACAGAAACAGATTATGAAAATTATATAAGAGATTCAGCAAAAGGATATGAACCATTTTACTCTACTTTAGAGACTCATGCAGGTGGAACATTAATGCTCAAAAAACAATTTAATCTGGTGGGTGGATTTTCCTTAAGATTTGCTGGATGGGGATGTCAGGATGCAGATTTGCAATGGAAATTAAAAGAATCGTTTGGTTTTCTTCAATTTCCTACCGAAGAACGTTTTGAAGTTTTACATTTAGATCATCCAAAGGGATATTTCTCAAAGGAAAGATGGATGCAGAATAAAGAAATTCAACAATCAAGAAGAATTGTAGGAGTAGGACCCTCTATAGAGGAGGATCTTAGAAATTACAATGTTTAGACTATTCAATTATCTTGGAGAAAAAAAAATACTTATAGATGCTCCACAAGAATATTTAACGAGAATAGAAAAAAATATTGATGAGCCAGTTATCACTAGTTCTAAAGAAGTCTATGCAGATTTAAAGATAGAAGTTATATCTGGTTCTCCAGTTAGAATTGTTAAAAATAAAGAATATCCCTTTGCTAGAACTTCTTTAGATGAGTCTAGACCTTTACCAGCAATAGATTTTTTTAGATACAAGGAAAAGGTGATGACTATCCTAATACCAAGAGAAAATGAGTTTGTAGTGGAATCTTATATACCGAAAGATGAGAGTGGAGTTACTAGGATAATAAAAAAATGGTACTTTAGTCAAGATTCTTCAAGGAACAAAGCATTATTCCATTCTTCTTTAGTAAGTTTTGGATCAGAGGGAATATTAATTCCAGGAAATTCTTTTGCAGGAAAAACATCTTTATTATTATGGTTCTTAGAGAATTTATCTTCAAATCTTGTTATGGATGAACATACGTTAGTTGAAAAAACCAAAGAGGGATTAACCGGTTTTTATTTACCCGTTCCAATCCACCTTAGGTTGAAATCAGTTTATGATACAAAGGGGTTATCAAGAATACTAGACGATTATTCTATTGTAGAAGCAACACAAAATATAGATGAAGATTATATTGAGAAGTTAATCAAATCGGGAAAATTAGATTTGGATGCAAGCGTAGACATTGCTAGGAAAAATTTTGCAAGCTTTCTTGGAGTTAGGACAAGAAGCAAATGCAGAATAACTAGAATAGTATTTCCAGAATACTCTAAAGATGATGCCCCGAGAATAGAGAGAATGGATCCATACAAAGCATTTTCTATTTTAAGAGAAGTAGAGATAGCAAAAAATCCTGATATGGGTCGACTGAAGAAAGCTTATGAAAAAGAAGAAATGCAAGAAGCTTTAACACATGAAGATTGGATCGAAGGGATACCTTGTTTTAAATTATCTTTTTCAGATTATAAAAAATTAAACAAAACAGTAATAGAAGACTTACTATCGTAAATAAAATTTAAGGAATATGAAAAATATTAAATATCTTGGAGAAACAACAATAGGATTTGATTTGCCTGACCCATATGAACGGAGGGTATTAATGAATTTAGACGAATCTCCAAAAGAAGATGAATCGCCCGATTGTATGATAAGAGTCCGTGCTGAAAAATCAAGAGTAGTTTTAAATGATAAAGCCTATCCACACACATGGAGTAGAGATAATAGTGATTTTAGCTTTAGAGGAAAAGATTATTTTAGATATGGAATATTGACTCGAAGTATTTGGCAAAGATCCCCAAATGATTTTTTAATTGTATCTTACCTTCCAGGAGATGAAAAAGGACCATTAAAATGTTTAAGATATTTTTATTTAAATAGTGATGAGCATTCATCAAATAAAGTACTCATTAACGCATCATTAGTTTCTTTAGATTCGAAAGGATATCTGATTATAGGAGATCATAGGGCAGGAAAAACTACCTTGGCTCTAAAGATGATGGATGATTTTGGCGGTTCATTAGTTTCTGACGGTAAAACTTTTTTATCTGTTGAAGAAGATATTTTAACTGGAAGTTATTTGCCAAAACCGGTTCATTTACGATTTTCTTCAATTGCAAAATCTGAAAAACTCCGACAATTACTTCTAAAGACTAGTGAGTTGGATGCTACTCAAATCCTTGAGGCAGAAGATATAGAAGACATAATAAATAATAAATCTTATAATGTGGACGCAGGAGTAATGATATCAAGAAGAAGATTTGCACATCTAGAAGGAATAAAAACACTTCCTTATTGTGGGGTAAATGGAATAATATTATTATACTATCTAGAGGAGGGGTCATTTACTTTAACTCCCCTCTCAGACCAACAAGTTTTTCAGGCAATAAAAAGAAAAGAAGAACATAGACCAAACGGAGGAAGTATAAACATCGGATGGCTGAAAAGAACAAAAGCAATATCAGTTGGCTTTAATGAAAAAAGTAGCATCACCTCAAAAGATTTAGAAGCTTTAATTTCGCAAATAAATTAAAATAAAATGACACTAAAAGTATATCTTGTTCGGCATGGGGAGACAGAAACTAATAGACAAAAAAAGAAATGGGGGCAACATCCCGACATTTCATTAAATGAGTTTGGTATCGAACAGGTAAAAAAACTTTCTGAAAGGATTAAAAATATTAAATTTAAAAAAATATTCTCTAGTGATTTAAGAAGGGCTACCGAAACAACAAAAATCATTACAAAAATAATAAATGCTCCTGTTTTTTTAGATAAGCGACTAAGAGAATATGACTCTGGCGGAGTAGATCAATCTTCTGAAGAATGGCGTAAAAAGTATGATGAATTGCTTGAACAAGGAGTTCCTAAGGAAGAAATAAGACCCTATGGAGGAGAGAATATTTGGGATATTATAAAAAGAATGAAATCATTCATGAAAGATTTAGAGACAGAAGAAGGAAATATCTTGATAATATCTCATTCTGGTTTCAATGGAGCTTTTGTTAATATGTCTCAGCTAAGGGAAAAAAATGATTTTATTAAGGTGAAACAGGACAATACCTGCATTAATATTCTTGAGTACTCTAAAGGTCAATGGAGTATAAAAGTGATAAACGATTCAAATCACATGTCTACATTTTTGCCAGAAGAAAAAGCCTATGTAGATCAGATCAAGGTAAAAAAAGAAATAAATAAATTTATTTTGAATAAAATAGGAAATTTATGTGACAGGATTGCTGTTACTGGAGACTTTGCTATGAATAAAATTAGTTATTATAATCGTCCACACAAGAGACATTGGGGTTCACCAATAGAAGTCTTCATAAAGTTTAAAGACAATTTAAAAATTCCAAAAGAATGGAAAATATCGGAAATAAATGAAGCCTTTGAGAAGTATGAGATTGGCTCAGTTAGTATTGGAGATACAAAACATAAAATCAATATTACTCTTCCGTTTGAGCTTCTAAAAGAAGATGCTATAAAGGAGGTAATAAAATAATTAATTAAAAATGGAAAAAGTTCCAATTGGTTATTATAGTATGAAAATATTAAAAGAGCCATTTGAAAATAAAAAAGGGGCTATAATTCTTTCACAAGTAGATAACGTGGTAGAAAAAATGCCTTTTGTAAAGGATAAATTTTATATAATTGAAAGAAGGGGTTGGAGAGGACTTAACGATTCAAAATATGCGGATATAAAATTAGTAGAAGATCTCTCTTTTTGGGAAGAAACCAAAAAAAGATTTCCCAATGCAATTTTGTTAGATATTGCAGGAGCAGACTTTGTAGACACAGAAAACTTTAAACCATTAAATTTAGAAAAAGAGTATACTGGTATTCAGATATCTCAATGGGCAGAGTTTAAAAGACCAGAAATATTAATTAGAGCTGCATCATTAATTCCAAAAAGAAAATTCTTAAAATTGGGACATTTTGTAGATGGAGGCTCAATGCAAGAAATAGAATTCCGAGATTCAATGATTCAATTGGCTAAAGATACTGGAGCGAACATTGATTTTCTTTTTAATAATGCAAAGAGTAACAAAGATTTTCCAGGATCAAAAGAAGAAATAAATAAAGAAATAAATAAATCTCAAATAGGGATATTAACGACTAAAGTAGAAGGGATTAATCGATTTAAAATGGAATGCTTATCTGCAAACATTCCTGTATTAATTCCTGAAGATGTTTGTTATCCCACAAGAAAGCACATCAATAATTTGACCGGTGCTTTTTTTGAACCAACTCCCGAGGGTTTAGCTATGGCGATAGAAGAGGTTTTAAAAAATATCCATAAATATAAACCCAGAGAGTATATACTACAAAATACTGGGAAAAAAATATCTATACAAAAATTAAAGACTGCTCTTAAACAACTATGTTTTAGAGATGAAATAGATTATAGATTTGAAGATATTGATTGGGATGGTAGGAACCAAAGTTTAATCTGGGGAGAACATGTGTTCAAAGAACTGAGGAGATATTCTACCTGAAATATTTTTTGGAGTAATTAAATGAGTCTAAAAATATATCTTATAAGACATGGAGAGACAGATTTTAATAGAGATAGCTTGGAATGGGGACAGAATAATCAAACGTCCCTAAACAAGCAGGGAGTGATTCAATCCAAAAAATTAGCAGAAAGATTAAAAGCGATTCATTTTAATAAATTATTTTATAGCAATCTAAAGAGAGCAATACAAACTGCGGACGAAATAAGTAATGTCTCAAGCGTTAAAATATTTTCAGATGAAAGATTGAGAGAATACGAACCTGGCAATGTTGACCCCTCCTCTGAAAAGTGGAATGAAAAGTATAATGAAATTCTCAAATCTGGAATTACAAAATATGAAATAAGACCTTTTGGTGGAGAGAACATTTGGGATTTAATCAAAAGAGTAAAGTCGTTTTTACAAGACATTCAGAAAGAAGAAGGGGTAATAGGAGTAATAGCTCATTCAGGCGTAAATTCGGTATTCATTAATCTCTCTCAGGGAAGAGAAAAAAGTGATTTTGTAAAGATTAAACAAGATAACACGTGTATTAACATATTAGAATTTTCACAGAACAAGTGGAAGATTGAGTCAATAAATGACTCAGAACATATAAACTATTTACTTCCCAAGAAAGAAATATATAAAAATCAAAAAGAGATAAAAGAAAAGGTAATAAAATACACCCGGAATAAATTAGCAAATGTAAGCAAGAAAATTTATCTCGGTGGAGATTTAATAACTGAAATGTTTGGATTCTATGATAGACCATATAAGAGATATAAAGGTTCTACAATTGAAACCTACGCCATGTTAAATGAAGATTTTAAGATACCTCCGGAATGGAAATTATCTTCTTTATTAAATGAAGTTAAAAAGTATGAAATTGGCAATATTCTTGTAGGAAATGTAAAGCATAAAGTTAATTTAACTTTAATGGATAATCAAAGTAAACCGGAAGAAACAAAAGTAGAAGAAATTTACTCTAATAACCGAGATATTATTCTCTAATTTCCTCTTTCTTTTTTATCAAAAAAAACTTCTTTGTTTATTCCTTTTATCAAAATTTTCTTTAATAGCTCTTTGTCATCTTTCCATTCAATTTTTTCTATAAATGGATTTATGCTATACCATTTGTGTTTAGACGAATGTTTATCAAGATTGTTTTTATCAGGATTTACAAAAGCGAGAAAATTCATTTCCTTAAACTCTTCATCATTTAAACTATAAACTGCCCCCCAATTCAGAGAAAATACTTCTTCTGGAATTAACCCAATTTCTTTTTTAATCTGCTCTACTGCTATGCTCTTTGCGTATTCATTATGGTTTATTGAAAGATTAATAGTAAACAACCCTCCATTAAGTGAGTGATTTGGATGTTTAGTGTTGTTTATTAATAAAAACTTGTCTTTTTTCTTATCATAAACAAAGACTATAATTTTATTTTTCATTTTTTCTAGAATAATTCTAGATATTTAATCTTTTCTCTACGCTAATCTATATTTACTTAGTTTTGATTGCAAATAAATAATTAATCTTTCTTATTTTTGGAGTTGTCCGGAGTTCTAAAAAATAACACGCTATAAAAACAGAGCCATAAAAACAAAAACTATTTAAACAAGTGTCATCTTAATACTCTGAGGTGATAACACCTCAAGATGTTTAATTCTTGAAATTATAAAAATGGAGCAAGTTCAAACACAAGCGCCAAAAATAAAAACAATTTTAGATTTTTCTAACGAATTTTATCAAGAACTATTAGGATACAAATTAGAACAAACTTCTTTACAACAAATTCCAGAAAATAAATGGAATGAATTTGCAGAACAAATAGGACTAAACCCAAATTCTTCGGGAATATATCTTCCTAGGAATCAAACTGCCTTAGTTCAAATAGAAAATCCCTTAAGTCTATTTCACGAATATTTTGGGCATGGACTTTGTTGTGAGCAATCTTTATTGGGAAGAAAATTAGTAGATTTAGAAAAAAGATTATTAGAAGAAGAAAAACAAGAGTTTTCTTCTGGAAGATTTACTTTGAAAGATGTTCAAAGATTTAGACAACAAAATCAAACTTTCCAAGAATTAGATAAATTTAGAAAAAGAAATCTATCTCAATATGAATTATTTGCTATTTGGACAGAATATTTACTTTCAGGAGAGCATAATTTAAGGGAAGATTTTGAAAGAAAATATAATTCTTTAAAGAAAGAAAATAGGCAAATTGTCGAAGGAGTAATTAATTTTTCAGAACAATTTGGAAATTTAGCAACTTTTTATGTACAAGGAATGGCGAGAAGAACAACTACTAAGAGGGTTGGGGGATTGTTGGAAGATATTTACAAAGATAAACTTAGAGGGGTAAAATTTGCATTATTATATGGTTCAAGAAAAGAGTTTAGTGATATTGATATTTTTGTTGTTTCTGAAACTTTGCCAGAAACTCAATCTTGGTTAGATGTTCGAGTCTATTCTATTGAAGATTTTGAAAGAAGATTAAATCTGTTTGATCTTGCAGTTACTAATCCTATAATGACCGGGAAATTTATTTTAGGAGACAAAGTATATTTTGAAAAAGCGAAACAAAGATGTTCATATCAGCAAATTTCAAAACAAGCAATAGAGTATAACTTAGAACAAAGTCAAAAACAAATGAGATTTGCTTTAAATTTTCCTGAAAATTCAAAAGAAAATACTCATGGATTAGATTATTCCAGAACTTATTTAAGAAATGCTTTAAGTTTGAAATCTGGAATAAGATTATTTAAAAAAGATGATTTGCTTAAATACTTTAAACAAGCGTCAGCAGAGTGCGACAAACCACTGCAATTAAAAGGAGGTAAAAAAAATGCAACAACTTGAACAAACTTTAGAAATGTATCAAACAGGAATTTCTAGACAACAACCGCCAAAAACTTATTTTGTAGTCGGAAATTTGGAATATTTGAGTGCAAGTGCTTTGTATTCAAGCGGACCCTTAGGTGGAAGCGGACCTTTAAATGCAAGAATTATTCCAATGAGGATTGGTGCGATAATTCCTTATGGAAATTTTAGAATTCCAGAATTAAAAGATGTTCATGAAACTTTTAAAATTGATAAGGAAGGGAATATCTCTTTTGATCACTTTTCGTTTACCCCTAAAAAGGGTAAAAAGCTAAGAATTTTCAATGATGACCAATAAGATAAATTTAGTTGGATCTGGAAATAATGAGAAAAGAACTTTTTATATATTTAAAAAAGACAGAAATTTTTTTAAAATATTTCCGGATTTGCTTGAAAAATTAGGATTTGGATTAATATCTGAAGCAATTAAAGAGAAATACCAATCCCAAGAAGATAAAATCTGGGAATTAAAAAGTTATTTGGATAATTTTATCAACGAAAAGTTTGATATAGATTTGATAATTGCTTCTAATAGAATAATTTTAATTATTCGGTCAGATCCTAAAAATAGAACCTTTTTAGTAGATGTAATTAAAAGTTACCTTCTTTAATTTATTTTTGGCTCCGAAAGGAGCTTTCTTTTATTTTTAGAAAAATAGTTAAACTTTGAATTATTTTAGTTTCTATGCTTGAGCAAACTTTAGAAATGTATCAAACAGGAATTTCTAGACAACGACAGGCAAAAACTTATTTTGTCGTCGTAAATTTGGAATATTTAAGTGCAAGTGCTTTGTATTCAAGTAAGCCATTAGGTGGAAGTGGACCTTTGGAGTTTAGTGATATTCCGATGTTCGGACATACGCAGTCTATGTCGAGTGGACCATTGACAATAAGACCATTCTCAGGTTTTGAACTTCATATCCATGAGGGCGCAGGGGGAACAGGACATATTAAATATCCCGATGGAACAAAAGAACTTCTCGACTCGATTGATGCTGCAATAGCAGATTTACATGCAGATGAACTCGGCATCCCCAGATATATTAAACTTGATAAATGCAAAAGAACCGGTAGAATATAAAAATGGCAGAAGAAGTCAATGAAGAAATAATGCTAAAAGAATTAATCGAGATTTATCTAAAATTCTTAAACGATAAGTCTCGAGAAGAAGCTATAAAAGAAGCAATTAGATATGATAGAAAATACGGGGGTCTTGTATCAGAACACTATATAAAATATATTTCTCCTGAATTAGCCGAGGCAATAGGTAGACTCTCAACAATTTATCAATACGGATTGCGTCCAAAAGAAGTAGGTTATTCCAATGCCGAACTAATTCACAAAGCTAAGGAAGTTTTATTAGTATTAAAAAAATAATTTTTTAATGGTTCTGAAAAGAGCCGTCTTATTTTTAGAAAAATAGTTAAACTTTGAATTATTTTAGTTTCTATGCTTGAGCAAACTTTAGAAATGTATCAAACAGGAATTTCTAGACAACAACAGCCAAAAACTTATTTTGTAGTCGGTAATTTAGAATATTTAAGTGCAAGTGCTCTTTACAGAGTTGGAAGTGGTCCTTTGAAGTTTAACGATATTCCGATGTTCGGACATACTCCGTCTGTGCCGAGTGGACCATTGACAATAAGAGATTTCCCTGCGTCGGGATTTCAATTGCATATACACGAACGGCCAGGTGGAAAAGCTTTATTTAAAAGTTATAGTGGTAAGAAAATAGCAGAGATAAATAGTTATGATGCTGCAATGGCAGATTCATCTGCAGATAAATTAGATATTCCAAAATTATTAAAGTGGCTTAAAGAAAGAGAGCAAAAATGACTGAAGCAGTAGATTTCCAAAGAATGAAGCAAGAATTAATTGGGCTTTATGAAAGATTTCTTGAAAATCCAGAAGATGAAACTGCTTATCGAGAAATTGTTGCTTATGAATTAGAATATGGAGGGCTTCAGGTGTATAATGACTATTTGAAGTCTCAGCCAGTTCCAACAGAGATTGAGTTAGCTCTAGGTGGACTTTCTGCACTTTATCAATACGGAATGCACGAAGATACACATGAAGCGTATTCTGATAAAAAGATAGTTGAAACTGCTAAAAGAATTCTTGCAGAACTTAAAAAATAAATTTATTTTAATAGCTCCGAAAGGAGCTTTCTTTTTAGAAAAATAGTTAAACTTTAAATTGATTTAATCTCCCATTTTTAATAAAACTCTCTATCTAATCATCTTTCTTATTTTCTTTTTATTTTTCCAAATCAAATAAATCCCAGCAATTAAAACTAAACTTGCAATTACATTCCAGAAATTAAAAAACGGAAGTTTTAACTGCGACGGACAAGGAACTATTTTATCTCCCGACGATAGAATGCAGGATTGAGATTCACGAGTTACTCCATCTGAACTTATTGGGTCATAATAATATTTATTTGATTCTGGAGCTCCAACAGAACTTCCTAAAAAATGGTTTTCTGTTTCCTGTGTATCTGATGCACTTCCCCAATCCCATATTCCACTCCAAGAATAACTCATAAATTCATCAGTTGAACAGCTTGTTTCTATATCTTCAATAAAAGAGCAATTTCCCTGCCATTCAGTATTATAAGGACTTCCGTCTATGGGGTCTATGTCATTTCTTGTTTCTTGTGGTCTGCATGTTTGAGCAGTAGAGTTCCATATGCAAGCGCAGTTATAAGTGTAAATTCCAAAAGCATCTGAATAACTTCCTCCGCAAATTAAATTTTTAGTATCTTTAATGCTGGCATTTGCAACTCCACAACGGTCTAATATGCATGAATCAGCATCAGTATATCTATCACAATGAGTTGAACCACCAAAACACTCATCTAAAATATTTATTTTTAATGCAGGGCTATTTTGCCCCTTAACTGTAAAATAAAAATCTCTATTTCTCTTATCTGAAATTTCTGCTAAATTAATATCCCATGTAGCATTAATTTTTGTAGTGTCTTTAGCTATTGAAGAAATGCTCTCCATAAAATGACTCTCATCAATTTGTTCATTATAAATATTAAAGATAACTTGTTCTTCTAAATTTAAATTAGTATTAATAAGATTCATTAAAACACTCCCGCCATTATCATTAATATTAATTTCAGTAATATAACCCAAACTATCTCCTGTTGTTGACCAATAACTATCTGAAGCTGATTTGCAAGAAAAATCTGTTCCACAAATTAAACCGCTTGAACAATGGTCTTGTTTATTTGTGCAATCTGCGCATCTGCAACTTTCTGTAACACTGCAAGTTCCATCTATGGCTCCACCATCACAAAATCTTTCATTTCCAATTCCACAAGTATTTCCATCCCCAGAATTAGTTTTACATCCATTAAGACACCACTCCTCTCCAATACCACAACTAACACAATCTACAGGACAACTCTGTTCAGTCTCAGTTCCATCACAAATTCCATTATTATTGCAATTCTTTTTCTCTGGAGATTGAGTGCAACAAAGTTTAGTTAAATAATTTAAATCATCTCCAAAAGAAATATGTGAATTTGTAGTTGCTGATAAACTTAAAATTGTTTTTTCTATGAATTCGTTACAACTTGCCTTTGCAGTGCAAATTAAATCTCCAAAACAAATAGGAGTATTATAACTTGCAGATTGTGTTGTTGAAGCATGAGCATTTGAATTTGCGCTTAACCATAAGATTGCATTTGTTGAATCACAAACAGGATGTGATGGAAAATCTACATTTGGGATATACTCTGGAAAAAAATCAGTGTAGCAGACATCATAATTGTAAGCAGGAACTTCTATTGTTTCTGAATGTATTTTTGAACAACCAAATACACTATTTCTATTATTATTTGGGTCTCCAGTACACCCTTTTATTACCGCTCCATTATATCCAGAGGGACAATTTTTTCCTCCAGTTATAGGATTATTATATAAATTACTATACATTCCACCAAAATTCCTCGCAATGGCGTCATCAAAATTATTATAACAAAAGTAATATTCTCTAGTTGTTGATGGTTGACAAGTAGGAGAAGTAAAACTAACAAATTTAGGATTTTGATAAGGCGGTTGAGGACCCGTGCATATTCCTGTTGCACTTAATCCTCCATAATTATAACCATTATTTGCTCCACTATTTGTTTTGTAACAAAAGAAAACATTACTATAATCCGAATCTAAAAGTCTGCTTGCACTAAATCCGGAAGGACAGCTCTTTGCTCCTGTTGCAGGATTATTATATTGATCACTATACATTCCTCCAAAATATGCAATTCGGGGATAAGTAATTGTTTCTGTTTTAGTACTCGCATCATTATATAACGCCCCATGAGAATTACTTGCCGACGATAATTTTATAATTCTTTGAGTATCCACACAAGTTCCAGCAAAAATAACAGACATATTTATTATAATTAGTAAAGATAAAATAACTAATAAAATTCTTCCTCTTTTCATATTCTATATATATAAAACTAATTTATAAATATTCCTTTTCTAATACATTGTAACCTAAGTGAGAGTTCTTGGACTCAAAAAAGTTTATTTCTTTCATAACTAACTAAATTCTCTTAGAATTATAAATCTTCTCATCTCGGATTTACTATTTTAGGAGGAGTTCAACGAAATTTCTAATTCTCCTAAAATCTCAAATAGAATAAAAATAGCTAAAATCTCTCTTAGCTGTCCCCCGACCTACCACCCAAGAATTGATGTGCACACTGGTTTTCTCTACAAGAAAATAGATAGTTCGCTTCGCGAAATTTATTAATATATCCTAATCTAAAAGATCTCCTCTTTATTTTATAATAGCTTTATAATTTTCAGTTAGATTTATAATCTTAAGAAGACTATTTTTAAAAATGAGAATTTTTTTGATTAGGCATGGAGAAAGTATTGGAAATGCGAAAGGCATTCATCAGGGCCAAAAAAATGATTTTCCATTAAGTGAATTAGGCAAAGAACAAGCAAATTCTCTAAAGAAAAGATTTGAAAATTTAGATGTCAATGCAATTTATTCGTCTGATTTAATAAGAGCAAAAGAAACAGCAGAGATCATTTCTGAATCTAAAGATATAACTCCAATTTTAGATAAGAGATTAAGAGAAAGAGATTTTGGAGTGATTGGAGAAGAGGAAGATATTATAAAAGGATGGAACCTTTTTTTAAAGCAACAAGTAGAAAAGGGAATAAACTCATGGGAAGCAATTCCTATTGGGGGAGAAAGTGATAAAAATCATTTTGAAAGGATAAATTCATTTTTCGAAGATATAAAAAAGAATCATCACGAGAAAGACACTATTCTAATTGTTGCACATGGAGGAACAAACAAAGTTGTTTTTGGAGTTATAGATCATTCTTCGTTAGATGAAATGTATAAAATCCCTCAGGGAAATACTTGTGTTAATGAGTTAATTTTTGAAAATGGAAAATGGAAAGTTGAGAAACTAAATTGTATAGACCATTTAGATATTAATCCTAGTGTAATTAAGGAATTTGAAAAAATAAGAGATGAACCTTTAGATGTGATAAATAATCGATGTTGGGAAAAAAGCTTTAGACTAAAGGAAGTTCTTGAAAATTTGGGTTATGGTGTTAAGTTAAAGGTCTGTTCTTTTAAGTGGTCAGAACAGAATATTACAAAAGAAATTCTTGATATGCCTCATCAAGATCTAGATTATCATGTTTATTTAATAGTTAAGGCCAATGGTTTAAAGTTAATTGTTGATGCTTCTAATGATTCACTCTTACCAAAATATAATATTTGGTGTGGGAAAAATAATTGTGATCTTTGTGTCATTCCAGAAAATTTTGTGGAAGAAAATATTGAAAAAATTTTCGATGAAAAAATACATGAGAAATATTCAGACAATCAGCGAGTTTTCTTAGAAAAAATAAATTCTTTTTTTGGTGAATTAAGGAAAAATAAAACTATTTTTGGAGATGAGAAAGAATAATCTCAACAACTTTATCTGGAGAATTTTCTCCCGTGTCTATTTCTATGCCTTCTTCGTGTTTGTTTCTTTCACAAAATTCATAAATCGATCTCGCTGTTAATTCATTTCCGGCAGGGAGGGGCCACTCTCCGATTTTGATTTTTTCCTCTAATGAAGAGTTTCTTCTACTTTCTACTCTTTCAATTAAAATATTCAGGGGAGCAATCAATTTAAAATAATAGCTATCAACTCCAATTTCTTTAGCAAGTTCAACAAAAGGTCTGACGTAATCATAAGAACCGAATGCTTTATCTAAAATAACTGGATGACCTACTTTAAGATAATTTTCTGTCAATAAAAGAGCACTATTTCTGGCTAAATCTAAAAAATAATCGTTTGATTTTGCTCCTTGAATAAAATGTTTCATAGAATCAAGACTTAAATATGCAGGATTTCCATCAAGAACTTTCCAAAGTTTTTTAGCAGTTGTTGATTTTCCACTTCCAGAAGGTCCTGACAAGATTAAACAATAAGGACTTCCCATTAAAATCTCCCCCGAAATTTGTTTATAAACTCTGCAAAATATTCGCTAACCAATTCCTCTAAATCTCCGAATTCTTCTTTAAAATGAAATTCCGCTGGAAAATCAGATTTTTCAACTACTACTTTTTCATCTTGATTTAGGCGAGTCTTATACATAGGAGTTTTTACAAATAATCTTTTTATTTCTGGAAAGGTCTCCATAGAGAAGAAATTATTTGGGACTACATAAGGAACATCAAGGTAAACCTCTGATTCTTTTAAGGACTCTAAATGACTATGTCTTGTTACATCTAGCACTTTCCCATCTCTATTTAAAGTAGCTACTTTGCAATTATTTTCTGAAAGTAAATTGTAAGCGGATAGGACTAAAGTTTCATCATCATACTTTAGCATCTTTCTTATATGGTTGGGAGAAACTAATTGATTTCCAAAAAAGATTAATACCTTATCTGATCTGCACAAACTTCCTGCCTCATAAAATGCCTGTACAGGACCTCTCGGCAATCCTTCATAAATTTGATAATTTGCAATTTCTTGTTTGTCGTAAATACCTTTAAATTTATCTCTCAGTTTAGGGTCATCTGTAGCTAAAATTATCCTTGAATTTGGAACTACTTGTCTAATCGAATTTGTTAAGTAACTGATTGCAGGAATTCTTAAGATCGGAACAAGAGATTTGCACCCATATTTTCCTGTTAGTTCTACTATTCTAGTTCCTCTCCCCCCACAAACAATTATCGTATCTATTGGTTCTTCCATAACCTCTAAAATATTTACCCCAGTTTATATATTTTCCTATTGTATTAACTTTATAGTGATTATAATTAAGAGTATATCTGTTTAAGTTATGGCTTTTTTGTATGTTTTAGCTATGAATCTATTTTCCCACCGCCCAAAATCTTCTTTCTTAAAAAGAAAGAAGCAAAGAAAGGAGCACATCTCAAATTTAATGGAATGGCTCTTTGTTCGCGACCTCTTTTTTCTAATTGATATATGTATTGTAAGGAGGCAGTTTAGTCCGGAATTGTACTAATCACCAATAGTTTTTGCTGTAAGAATCTTCTCATCTAATTTTTCCAGGAGGAACTAAATTCATACTCTCAATTCTTCCCTCTCTAGGATTATTTTGATAAAGAGTGCAATTATTAAGTGCATAAAGCCAGATTCCTTTTCCAGGAAGAATTTTATTCTCATCTATTTCGTATTTTTGTTCTTCACTATTCCAATACCAAACTCCTCCACCAATTGAGCAATTTCCAATTATATCATTTAAGTTTTGTTCAACTGCATAAGTCCCTAGCATATTCCATCCTTTGATTAAATTTTTATTTGAAAACATAAAATCTCCTGGCAAACTTATATTCACTTTTTCCGACGAATAAACCCGAAATCCAATTCCAGGAAGTATTTTCTGATTAACATCTGCTCTAGAAATTCCATTAGGTGAATAAAGCCATATTTGATTGTCATAAATAGCTCCATTAGTTATATCTTTCATCTCTGCTGGAGAGAGTCCCCCAGAATATGGAATTGAAAGAAGATTCCAACCAGAATTAATTTCCAAATTTAAATTCCCGCAAATTATTTCTCTTTCTTCTTGAATTGTTTGATTTTCAGCGCAAGCATTTAGGTCATATTCCGTCGCTGTTCTTATTTGTGTCTGAGAATTTCCAGCGCACTCTCCGCTATTTTCCCATTTTGACAGAGGAGTATATTGTAAAATCGGATTTATTAATTGAGATTCATAGTGAGTGATATTTTCAAAATAATCACTTTCTAATCCGGTAAGAGCATAACAATTATTTGAATCATACTCTATTCTATACCTTGATTGATTCATTTTATCTCCAGAACAAATATTATTTTCCCATTCAGACCAAGAAGTATTTACTAAATTAGGCGCGCAATAATCACATCCAAAATCCCTTTTTTCTACAAAAGTTTGATTCTCTACTCCCTCGCAATTATTTGCATCATACTGCGTTGTCGTTCTATTTTGAATAATTGTATCATTAATTCTGCACTCCCCTTCATCCTGCCACTCACTAGAAACATTAACTAAATTTGATTTGCAATGAGTATAAACTCCTTCTAAAATTAACAGGTCAAGAAGCAAATTTGAAGAAGATTCCCCTCGGTAAGTTACATTTAAACCACAATTTATTATTTGATTGCACTCACTAAGATTATCGCATAAATTAAACCTAGCTATTTTCTCACTTCCCTGAATTGTAAAATTATAATTATTCCCGCAATAGTCAAGATTCATTGAGACATTATTTACTTTTTTTTGATTTATCATCAAAAATATTTTTTCTGCTTCAGATTGTTTAGACAAATCAAAAAAAACATCTGCACTCGACGCTCCAAAAAGATTTATTTTTTTATCATCCTTTTTTTGTATATCTGAAATATTTCCAACTCCCAAGGGTAAAATAGAATTTGCATTTGTCTGATAAGTTAGATTTTTATCAAGACCCACATAAATAAGATAATCTCTTGGAGAGCAAGTATTATAATCTATTTTAAAATATCCATCTCCATTCCAGCTCTCTCCCCAGCTATTTTTTGCAATCCAGTAATTTCCACTCTCATTATATCCAACTAAAACAACTGTATGACTATTTCCTCCAGTAAAACAATTAGAATAAACTCCATTTATAAACTCCCCCGACATCTGAATAGCATAATACATCGGTCCATGTTCAATTAAAGCTTGTTTAATTGCTTCTTTATCATCCCACTTTATTCCACCATAACTTTTAATATTCCATAATCTTTTTTTCCATTCTCCTCCATTAGGACTACTGCAAATTTTATCCATATTTGAGTTCTGTGACTGATATTTAAAACACTCTTCATCAACGACCCCTTTATCTCGGATATCCACTATTGTTAAAGCACTCCCCCCATCACAATTTCCAGCACTAGAATAATTTGAGACCAGATGCTGTTCAGATAAATCTAAATCAAAATTAGAATCATTTCTTTCAATATTATACATTGCTTCTGTAACTCCAACAGATGTAAATGCCCAACAAGCTCCACAAGATGCTTGGTCTTTTACAGGAGTAATCCAGTTTGTTCCATTTACATTGCTCCAATCAAAGTCATTAGGAAGACTAGAAACTAAAGAAATTAAAAAAATTAAAGCTAGGAAAACAAACATTTTTTTCATAATTTTCTCCTAATAATTATTATTAATAGCAAAGAAATAGGCATTATTAAAATAAGGAAAAAGTTATTTCCTGAATTAGAAGTTTTAGCTAATAAGTGAAGAGGGTTTAGCCGAATTAAATTTTGTTCTGTTCTTGTTATTGCTTCATTTATAAAATTTCCAGTTTTAGTATTAGTAGAATGGGACTTTGAATTAGAAGATGAAGAACTTCCTTTGGAATTTTTTTTGGTTTCTCCAGAAATATCAATGGTATTTTCAATTAAATCACTCTTAGAATTAATTTGAACCTCTGGCTTACTTTCTTGAAGAAAAGATTCAAGATTCATTATATCCTCTTGAAGAATATAATCTTTGCTTGTTATATCTCTAGTTAATTTTACAGATTTATTTATGCAGGCACCAGAAATAGGAGAGAACTTTCCATTTTCTACACTAATAATATTATATCCTCTTTGAGCGCAATATGAAAATTCTTTAGCAACTTTTCCAGAATAAAAATCCCAAGCAGGATATTTTGTCTCATTAATTATGCAAAAATTTGAAACAGAATTATCTGCATTTGTTTCACGAACATACTGAAATCCTAGATTTTCGCAATAAACTGATGCAGGATTTTTAAGGGCAAGAACTAAAGGAGAGAAAAATACTAAAAATACTAAAATTATCCATAGGTTTTTCATTAACTTTGTAGTGGTTGCAAATTTATAAATCTTTCTTATATTACGGCTCTGTTGAAAATCTCTTAACTTATCAAATTTAAATTACTTGCAATTGTCCGCAAGTACAACTCTGCTTTCGCAGATTTGGCTGACTTCGTCAGAGTATATCCTCCATACTTTCTTTTTAGTAAACTAAATCCTGTTTCTGCTAAACTTCTTTTATGATATTTCTCTTCTGAATAATTTTTCATTTGCTTTTTTCTATAAAGAGTATCTTTCCAAAATATCCTTATTTTTTAGCAAATATTCTAATGGAAGTTCATGAGCGCATCCAACAACTATATGCAATTCATCTAAGTCATTTTTTTCGGCATAATCTAAAGCAATTTTAGACTCATAAATATATCTTCGAACAAGAAAAGGAATGTCTCCATTAGGATTGTCTATTGTCCCACTATTTTTCTTGTTCATTAAATTATTCATACCACAAGGCTCTTCCAAGTAATTCTTAAATAAATAGTTTCTTATTTGGATTAAATCTTCAATCGAATTCATTCTCCTAATCTTATGAAAAATTTCGGGTTCATCATTTTTTCCTATAGAGAAAAAATAATCATAAAAAAAGTGTTTTAAAAAATTAATCTTGTTCAATGTAGGCATCTTTCCGAATCCAAAATATTCTGTTTCTCCCATCGATACTGAGTTAGGTATCCAAGAAACAAAACCATCTTCACAAAGAACGGTTTCTTTTTCAAGTTTTTGAGCCACACTTTTTTTAAATAAGGGATTTATTTTTATCCAAGGATTTCCATGAACCAATCCATGAATGAAACAGGTTGTTCTATCTACTAAAACTTTTCTTCCAGGTAAGAGCGTATCCATCTTGTCTTAATTAAGCATTTATTTTCCAGCTATTTCTGCAGCAGTTGCGGCAACCAATATTGAAGTTGATGCTGCAAGAACCACTACACCAACTGGCCACAACCACTTCATATCTGGATCACAACAAGGACATTCAGGGCATTCACAATTATCAAAATTGTATTTAACAGAATCTGTGTCATACATTCTAGAGGGAGATGTTTGTAAATCATCTATTAATCTCTCTACTTTTCCTTCTTGTCCTCTTAAATTATATTTTTCCATTTTTAGATTAACCTCCTTTCAAATAGTGGATTAATGTTTTTAATATAATTTTCTGTTTTTTGAATATCAGACTGAAATAATTTTGTATAATTTTCTAATGCAATCAATAATTGACTCTTTTTTCCCTCACAAGTTTGAGACAATCCCTCTAATGAAAATTCTCCTTCAGGATCTTTTGCATGTTGCAAACAAGGAGAACAAATTCTCTGAGCCCAACATTCTCCGCAGAGTTCATTTCTCATTTCCGCAAAAGATTCAATTGCGTCGTCCACTAAATTCTGTTGGACGCCCTCTTCAACAGAACCGATATTTAAACGGTGTCCAAACCTTTCACAAGGATGATAATCTCCATCAACATCTACAAAAATTCTTTTCTTTCCAGGATAACAACTTCCATTTAACATTAATTCTTGGGGTATTATTCTCTCATCTCTCACTGCAACAGATTTCAAATCTTGATCAAATAATCTTCTTAAAATTTTTGGGTCTTCTCCTTTTAAGATTCTTCTTGTAAATTCTTTAGATAAATTAGTTCCAGAACCCTCCATAGAGATTCTTTTTCCCAAATTTATTCTCCCCTTAGGATCTGGGCTATTAATGTGTGTAACAAAATATCTATTTTGTTCAAAAAAGTCTATTATTTTTGGTATATCTATTGGATTGTCGCATGTCGACAAAATAAAAATATGTGAATCAATATACCCAGGAGAATATTCTTCGAACTTTCTTAAATTAGAAATTATCTTATCATAAGTCGGTTCTCCATTCTTTGTTCTTCTGCATTTATCATGAATTTCTTTTGGACCGTCTAAGCTTAAATTAATATACATTCCATTATCAACTATATCTTGGATATATCTATCAGCATTAAAAAAATTTGTAGTCATAGAAAAACCAAATTCTTTATAGGGGAACTTTTCTTTTGAATACCCCATTATTTGCTTAACTAAATCCATATTGAGTAGGGGTTCACCGCCATAAAACCCAATCATAACATTATTTTTTGAGAGTGGAACTAAACCCTCAACTGCCTTTTTTGCAGTATCAAAAGACATATTTTTAGAAGTCTCTGTTCTCTCATTGGGATAATTTGCAGAATAAATACAATAGGAACATCTAAAGTTACATTGTTCGGTAATTTCTAAAAATAAAATGCTTAGAGGGTCATCCTGTAATCTCCTTAAAAAACTAGTTTCAAAAATTGGTCGATAATTTAATTCTTCTATTCTTTTTTGTAATCCGTTCAATCTTTCCCTTTTTCCAGTGTGGATTGTATTAGATAGTTTTTCATATAAAACACTTTCAGATTCAGAACCATAGAGCACACTATTTTTTCCTTGAAATAATCCTTCAAGTTTCATGAAAAAACAAGCTTATTATTTTTTATAAATCTTTCTTTTTTGCTGTAACTATAAAATTACTAAAATATTTTTAGAGTATAGAAAGTTTTATATAC